>VFKB01000049.1 GCA_009885755.1 Parachlamydiales bacterium
TATCCCAGTATTCCAAAAATATGCTTTTTGATTCTTTTCCCACATCTTTCAGAGCCGCTTCTTGGCCTACTTATCCAAGTAGGTCCTGCGAAGCGGCTCTAAAATCTGTGAAAAAATCGTTCAAAAATCAACATTTCCGAATACTGGGATAGGTTCATGGCACATCATTTCGAACTGAACGATAAAGATTTCAAGACTAGAAGACTTTGGCTGCGCGTTAATTTCTTTTGTTCGATCGTTTATCCGGTGATTGCCGCAGTGGCCTTGCTATTGCTCAATTATCAAGGGTCTTTTTGGCAAACCCTCCTCACTTTAGTGACGACCCTCGTGATGTGCTTTTTTGTGCTCGCGGTCCCTTTTTACATCCTCTACTATTGCGCTTACGCGAGGCCGGGTACGCGCCTCTTGACTTGGGTCCTTTGCCTTAGCCCCATCGGGATGGGCTATAATCTATTTAATACCTTCAAAGAGGGATGGGACATCGGACGGGATGCTTGGCTCACCCTTGCGGTCAGCCTGGTTGTTTTTTCCTGGACCTTTGTGCTAAACCTTAGATTAAGAAAGATCAACAAGGTCCTTCAAGTGCAGGAAGGGTACGCCTGCCCTGAGTTTCATCAAGAGCTCCTCCTCATGAAGAATACCTTGAGTTTAGAAGTGTTGGACTACGCCTATCATCAACTTGTCAATAAATGGCCGCAATGGGAGCGTATCGCTTCTTTGGAATACAAGAAAAAAAAGCAGGAACTGGCCCGCTTTGGAGCAGCCTTAAACGTCGGTGTTACTAATGAGTAACACCGCTAAATCTCGACTGCTGAACTATTACGAAAAATATATGCTCGTCGTGGGAACTCTTGGCCAACTGCTATTCTACATGCAGGGCATCAAGATATTTCTCACACAATCAGCCAACGATGTCTCAATGTTTGGATTTTTGCTCGGGCTGATTTCTGTTTCGAGTTGGCTCTTCTATGGGATCTTGCTGAAAAATAAGGTTCTCATTATCTCTAACGCTTTTGCAGTGGTTGGGGCGTTATTTGTCATCGCAGGCATTCTCATCCATGGTGCTTAAATAATTAATTATTAACAATAATCACCATTGTTTGTTATTCTAAAATGCATTATAATAAGCGTTTAATAACGTTAAATTCGAAATTATTATGTCTAATGTTGCTGAATGTAATCATCAAAATCCCGATATTGTGTTCGTCGGCGGCGGTCCCGTAGGGCTCTGGACAGCGATACAAACAAAACTTCTGACAAATAAAAATATTCTTATTGTCGAAAAATATCTCGAATATAAGCGCGCCGATATCCGCCTCAACCTTGAGGCCTCTTCTTTCAGAGGGGTTCCTGATTATGAGCCTTTGAAGGCCCTCATCCAGAAATGGGGAGACAGGGTAGTCCCGATCAAGGAGATGGAAGAGGGGCTTACAGCATGCGCTCACGGCCTAGGGGTTACGATTCTTAAAGGCAAGGCGGCCGATCCGAAGCTTTTACAGCAGGAGTATCCTAAAGCAAAACTATTTATTGGGGCCGATGGGGCGAAAAGTGCCATGCGCAGAGAGCTCTTCGGCGATGCATATAAGTTCAACACGCCGCTGCAGTACCTCGTTCAAGTGCAGTACCAGATCAAAACTCCTGAAGCGGAGCAAAAGAGGCCGGGATTTTTTCGCAAGCTGATGGGCTCGGTCAGCTCTTACACGAAACAAAAATTTGCAGGGCATCTGATCACCCAAATTATTCGCCCCCAAGAGAACGGCCAGTCTCAGGTCACCCTCCGGATTTTTGTCACTAAGAAGACCTATGAAGCGATGGCGGATGCGGTCTTTAGCAACCCCTATTATTTCGAGACCGATTTGAATAAAGTTCCAAGTTCACTGAAGAAAACCTTGATCAAGTGGTGGGGTGCGCAAAAGGATCAAGAGATCATTGGCGATGTGGAAAAAGCGAATAAGATCACCGTGATCCCCTTGGCCTCTTATGCCGCTAAAGAGCCATTTAAAATGGTAGAGAAGGAGCGCGACCCGGATGACAGCGTTGGTCTAGGTCTTGTGGGCGATGCGTCTCAGGGTTATCCATTTTTCCGCGCCATCAACAACGGCCTGCTTTTAGGGACGAGATTGGCGCAGTGTACTGGAAGGGCCTTCGAGGCGCTGAAAAAAGAAAAGGAGCAGAATGGGGTTCCTGATGGGCCTGAAAAACAGCGCCGCGCGGCGTTGTTCGCCTCCAAATTTACTTCCTATTCGAGATATTCTACCATACGCGCTTATATTGAGCGGATTCGAGCCCTCGTCAAAGATTTCTTTATTTCGCTCTCAAGCCTATGGTTTAAATTTATCAACTACGCTCCTGTAGCGCCGATCAAGCTCGGAAGAGCGAAGCAAAGAGCAGCGGCGAGGCGAGGCGGGGCGATTTGGCGCAGGCTCACAGGCGTAAAACTCTAGAGGAATTTCTCCTTATCCTGTAAACTTGACCAATATTTATGCTTAAACAAACCCTAATTCTACCTTCGATCGCTGGCGGAGAGGATAAATCCTCCCCGTTCAAAAACCGCGTCCGCAAGAACGCGCAGCATGTCCGCAAATGGGCTAAGCGAACGGAGACTGACTGCTTCCGCGTCTATGATCGCGATATCAAGGAATACCCCCTAGCAATCGAATGTTATGCGGGGAGGTTCTGCGTCCAATATTTTTCCTATGACCGAGACCGCGATGAGCCCTGTGCGGAGCTAAAAGATGAGATCGATCAGGCGCTGATCTCCATTTTTGGTGCAGACCCCTCCCAGATCTACTGGAGGACGCGGGTGAAGCGGACGAAGACCCAGCAGTATGAAAAACGGGATGATCGGGAACAATTTTTTACCGTCCTAGAGTATGGGGTGAAGTTCAAGGTCAATCTGGAAGACTATTTGGATACGGGGCTTTTTCTCGACCACCGGGAAACGCGGCGCCTCGTGGCCTCCCTGGCGAAGGGCAAGCGGCTGCTGAACCTATTTGCCTACACCTGCTCCTTTAGCGTACAGGCTGCTGTTGCAGGGGCGGGTTACACAAAAAGCGTCGACATGTCCAATACCTACACCGATTGGGGACGCGACAATTTTCTCCTCAATGGTCTGTCTTTGAAGACCAATGAGATTGTTCGGGAAGATTGTTTGAAGTTTTTAGAAGAGGAGGCTCGGGCGCGCGTCCGTTACGATCTCATCGTGATCGATCCACCTACAATTTCTCGTTCGAAGAAAATGGACCAGATGTTCGACGTGCAGCTCGATTATCCTTATCTGATTGAACAAGCGCTAGAGCTGCTAGCGCCCGGCGGGGTGATTTTTTTTAGCACGAATTCACGCAAGTTCAAGTTCGATGCTTCTTTATTCAACCGATGTGGAATCCAGGAGATCACGGAGAAGACCATTCCCCTGGATTTTCATAACCAAAAGATACATCGCTGCTGGAAGATTTGGGAGTGTACCTAAAAGATTCTTGTGTCGATTTTTGGGATTATTTTGGCCGATTTTCGACTCAAATTCAGGGGGTAATACCAATCCTCTGGGTATTCGAACTTGGTATCGAGATAATAAGTATCGATGAAGTTCCAGCCGTGGCTATCGAAGACAGTTAGATATCCATTGCTCACATCAAAGTTAAAGTACCACTCTCGGTAGGAAGCATTGGCCAACTTGGGGTGTGTTGCATAACTTTTTCCAATGAGGTTTGATGAAAAAACGCTCAGATTTCAGCGTTTATCGCTTCGAGCAAATAGACAAAGCGCTATTTGCAAAAGCTTAAGCGTTTAACGATGAGTTGATTTTTCACAAATATCATGGAAAATAATTACGCAACACACTCCGACTTACTTGTTTAACAAAAAAAGTCTTTCAAAGACCCACGTTTTCAGAATGATGGGACAGACTCTAAAAGCTGCGGATCCATTCTTTAAGTGGATCCGCAGCAAAGAGTTATCTGTCTTTATACTTGGGAGTGCGTGTAGGAGCAGGACGCGGATGGTGGGAGGGGCGGGGGCCCTTTTTCTTCTTCTTGCCCGCATAGCCATGACATGCTGGCAGCATGGCAACACTAGAGGGCAAAGATCCCACGGTTACCGTTGCAGTAACGGCCTGGGATGTGGTGTTGATGATGGAGACGTTGGCGCTACTCCGGTTTGTGACGTAGGCAAAGCTCCCATCGGGTGTGATGGCAACACCAGAGGGCGAAGTTCCCACGGTTACCGTTGCAGTAACGGCCTGCGTTGAGGTGTTGATGATGGAGACGTTGGCGCTACTAAGGTTTGTGACGTAGGCAAAGTTCCCATCGGGTGTGATGGCAACACCAAAGGGGCCATCTCCCACGGTTACCGTTGCAGTAACGGCCTGGGTTGTTGTGTTGATGATGGAGACGTTGTCGCTACTCCGGTTTGTGACGTAGGCAAAGTTCCCATCCGGTGTGATGGCAACACCAAAGGGGGCAGCTCCCACGGTTACCGTTGCGGTAACGGCCTGGGTTGTTGTGTTGATGATGGAGACGTTGTTGCTACTCCGGTTTGTGACGTAGGCGCTACCGCAACTCGCCGTTCCTTTCGGAACGCTACAGAGAAAAAAGAGACCTGTCAAAAGAAGAGGTTTTCTGATGTTCATGGATGCTTCCCTTGGGTTTGAAGGAAGTTCTAAGCGTAACCTAGTAAAGTTTTTTTTTGCTATAAAATTTGATTCCTTTTCGACATCTTTCAGAGCCCCTTCTGGACCTGCTGGGTGTGTTCTCTAATCGCGCGGAAGTTAAGTGTTTTCCTTAAACAGTTCATTTGTAAAAAGTTCCAGTGTTCTCTTTGATGTCTTTTATCAGGATTTGTTGTTTCCTCGCCTCATCACACTTTCCGACAGAACTAGCAAGACACTGTTGCACACGACTTCTAAGAGTCACACACCCATCATCCTATGCTATTTCCTCGGGCTTTTTACAAAATTGTTTTTTTACTCTCTTCCTCAGCTGCCTTCTTAAGCGGCTATTTTTTCTTTTGGTTCTCTGTAAATAAAATCGGTTTTGTCGATCCATCATTCCATGGATAATTACAGCTAATACCAATCCTAGAAAATAAAGTCACATTTGAGCGCGTCAAAGCCACGGGAATCGCCGATTCTTAACGTGGCTAGTATTAAGTCAACAGACCTTGTGGTCGTGGGCCAGCTCGATTTTTAATTTTTTCGATGGGCAGCTGGGGTGTTTGGGTTTGGATTTTTTTCAGGATTTATTATAAGATAAATCTGAACTCCAAACCCTGGCGGCCTTATGAGAAAAATTCTATGTTGCATTGCCCTTTTAGCGGGATCTATTTCAGGGTCTGCCGCCGAGGTTTGCACGGAGGAGGGCTTCACCTTTGACGTTCGACAGCGCGATTACCTGTTATCCACCGTATTTGAATTTAACGGGAAAGATCAATTTCTAGGGTCTATTGTCAAAGAACCTTTTCATCTCCGAACCCAGTACGATTTATATGATGAAGCGGGGAGTTTTCAGGGAATGGGGGTCTGCCGCATCTTGACCCTGGGGGCGATTTACGCCTGGGGGACTGAGATCGATGTCTATGATGAGCGCGAGGAAAAAGTGGGAGTGATCGACGGGCAGGCCGTCACAGGAGCAGCCGCGAAGTTTAGCATCTATGATGGCAGAGGGGTCCACGTCGGTATCGCTTACTTGGATCTAAATGCCGGCGCCTTTACTGTGGTGGACCCGTCCAATGAAAAACGGCCTCTCGCAAGCTATAGAAGAAATTTTGTGAAAGATATCGTGGACCATTGGGATGTGAAGGTTTACGATGCGTGCGCCATCGACCTCCGTCTGATCAAGATTTTTGCCGGTTTTGCGATCGATAGTCAGGAACATTTTAAAAAAGATAATTAACTTTATGAAAGCACTCCGCTTTTTGCTTACGGCATCGATAGTATGCTTTTTGACAAGCTGCAGTTCTCTCTATGTGCATCCCACGGCAGAAAACAGCGTGCCTGCTTTTGAGCCCAAGAAACCGATCCGTGTGGCTTTGGTGCTGGGAGGAGGAGGAGCGCGCGGCCTCGCCCATCTCGGAGCGATCCGGGAGCTCGAGGCGGCAGGGATCCGGCCTGATTTGATCGTTGGGTGCAGCGCGGGGGCGATCATTGGCGCCTTCTACGCGGATGATCCTGAACTGACGCATATTGAAAATCTGCTGTTGAGCTTAAGAAAGGCGGATCTGCTAGACACAAACATCTTCAGATCCCGCTTTGGAGTGGTAAGGGGGAAGATGCTGCGGAAATTCATGAAGCGGCACCTCCACGCCAAAACGTTCAGCGAACTCAAGATCCCGCTGATTGTGATCGCCACCGACCTGTTTACGGGCGAAGTGGTGGAACTCTCGCAACAAAAAATTCCGATCGCCGTGCGCGCTTCCTGCGCCTTTCCGGGGATCTTCCAGCCTGTCCTTCTGCACAATCGCTATTTGGTCGATGGAGGAGCCTCAGCGCCTATTCCTGTAGACATTGCAAGAAAATATGGGGCTGAAGTGGTCATTGCGATCGATGTCAGCGAAAAATTGTCCGAAGTCAAACCATCGCATCTTCTTGGCATCGTTAGAAGAGGACTTGAAATCAGTTATCAAAAATTTGTAGACCAATCGATCGCAAAAGCAGATATTGCAATTAAAATGGATTTTCAAGATGTGGGGATCTTTGCAGACCACATGAACCAAGAGCTCTATGAGCATGGACGGACAAAGATGCTCTGCGTCATTCCGGAAATCCAGGAAAAAATAAAACAGTGCTTGGAAAATAGCGAGCAGGGCCTGATATGCGTCGATACCGAAAATTAACCGGAGAAGAGGAGGCGATCCTCTTGGAAAAACATACCGAAATGCCGGGGACCGGAGAGTATGAACACTTCGACAACCGAGGGGTTTTTGTCTGCAAGCGATGCGATGCGCCCCTCTATCTGTCCAAAGATAAATTTGCGTCGGGGTGCGGCTGGCCTAGTTTCGACGAGGAGCTGCCCGGAGCGGTGAAGCGGGAGGTCGACGCCGATGGGAGACGCACGGAAATTCTTTGCGGCCGTTGCGGCGGGCACTTGGGCCATGTTTTTTTAGGCGAACATCTGACGAAGAAAAATACGCGCCACTGCGTCAACTCGCTCTCCTTGCTTTTCATTCCTGCAACGACAGAAGAGCGGCTGGAGCGTGCCATTTTTGCCGGGGGCTGTTTTTGGGGCGTCGAGCATTTGTTCCAGAGCGAACCCGGTGTGGTGAAAACGACCGTCGGCTATATAGGAGGCAGCGTGGCCAATCCCACCTATGAAGAGGTGTGCAGCGGGCTGACGGGCCACGCCGAGGCTATGGAAGTGGAGTTTGATCCGCGGAGCACGAGCTATGAAACCCTAGCAAAACTCTTTTTCGAGATCCACGATCCGACGCAAAGGATGCAGCAGGGGCCCGATTTGGGGACCCAGTATCGGTCGGCGATCTTCTATCTCACCGAAGAGCAAAAAAGGACCGCGGAGGATCTCGTGCGGGAATTGGAGCGAAAAGGGTTGAATGTAGCTACAGAAATTGTCCCCGCCTCTTCATTCTACCCGGCAGAGGACTACCATCAGCACTATTATGACAAGACAGGGAAATCTCCCTACTGCCACGTGAGAACTAAGCGTTTTTGAGTATAGCGCTATACTGTTGTTCTAGAAATTGGCTAAGTTCCGGATAGCTGGTATCTAAATGCTGCTTCAGGGGCAGAAGGAGATGCTGGATTTCTTTCCGCTCTATTTCTGGATCGCAGGGCCGCTCGCTCTTTTTTAAATGTCCAAAATCGATATGTATGGGACAAGTGCCAATAAATCCCATATTGTCTTCAACGTGCTTATCTTCATTCTCTATCCCTTTTTCACGGCTCTGATAAAGAAATTTTACGAGGCGACTGAGCCCTTCCTTGGCGAGATCATCCTGTCCTGACTCCATCCACTTTTCCAGTGCTGGATAGATCATGTTCGCTTTCTTTTGTACGGTGAAAGCGACGGTGTCGAGATCGACAGTGTGGATCTTTTGGTCTTCATCGACGAGAGTGATCGAACGGCACAATGTTGAGGTGCGGTTCCAGTGGAGGGCGATGAGACCTGTTTCATCTTTCCACGCCTCAAAAGCGAGCAGCACGCTATGAACATCATGGATGTGGCTTTTGTGGATACTGCGGGTGAGCTTGTCTTCGTACCTTTTCCCGAGGATGGGAATCCAGTGGAACCACGAAGGGGGAAGCCGGTGGCTGTGGTAGGGGAACTTAAGGACGTAGCGATGGTCCTCTGATTCGAATGCGATCGATTGTTCCCCTTTTCCAAGATATGTGTAGGGCTGGGAGAAGATCTGCATCTGTTCAGAGGGCAAAAGAGAGGAAAGTTCCCATTCGGGGTGAAAGGGGAGGGAAGAAGGTATGGCGTAGGGAAAAATCCTCACTGTATGTTTTGTTAAACAACAGCACCCAATGGCAAGGATCGCAAAAGAGAAGAAAATCCGTTTTTTCATACCATCACGTCGACGAGCTCGTGATTGGGGTTTTGCCGGACGCAGTATTGTTTGTCCCATTGGCTGTTAAAGAGGGCCATCGGATTGCCCTGCTTGTCTTTGACAAGCGTGGAGCTCGTCGATTCCTTAAACGTCTTTAAGTCCCCTTTGATCCAAGCGCTGCACTGATAGGGCAGGAGAGTGAGGACGGTATCGACCCCATATTCGTCTTTCAAGCGGTATTGCATCACTTCAAATTGCAACTGTCCGACGGCGGCAAAGATCAAATCGTCCTCGCGCTGAACGGAACGGAGCATTTGGATGGCGCCCTCGTTGATGAGCTGGAGCACCCCTTTATCGAAACCTTTTCTTTTGACCACATCTTTGGGATGGAGCCGCGCAAAAATTTCAGGCTGGAATTGAGGCAGAGGCTTGAAGTTGAACCCTCCGGTGATCGAAATCGTATCTCCGATCGCAAACAGCGACGGGTTAATGACGCCGATGATGTCTCCCGGATAGGCGACGTCGAGCGTGGTCCTTTCGCCGGCCACCATTCCGTGGGGGCGCGAGAGGCGGATTTCTCTGCCGAGGCGGTGGTGTTTGACGATCAGGTCGCGATCAAATCGGCCCGAACAGATCCGGATGAATGCCATGCTGTCGCGGTGGCGCCTGTCCATGTTGGCCTGGAGTTTGAACACATAGCCGCTGAAGGGAGTCTTCACAGGATCGATCTCGACCTCTGTGCCGTCGGGGAGATCGGCGAGGCGGCTGTGAGGACAGGGGGCGAGGTGGATAAAGGCATCAAAAAAAGGCTCGACGCCGAAATTGGTCAAAGCGGAGGCAAAGAAGACGGGGGTGACCTCTCCTGCGAGAAAACTTTCCTCCGAAAAGGCATTGCCGGCGAGTTCTAAAAGGTCCAACTCTTCACAGAGTTGCTTGTAGACATCGGGCTCAATCTTATCTTTGGCCTCTTGGCTGCTTAAGGGAAGGCGCAACATATCCGCTTTTTGCGCGCCGCCGATGGAGGTTTTCGTAAAGAAGATGCATTCCTGTTTTTCGCGGTCGATCACCCCTTGGAATTGTTTGCCGATGCCGATCGGCCAGTTCATTGCGTAGGAATGGATCTGCAGCACATTTTCCACTTCATTCATCAGATCGAGCGGATCGCGCCCGGGCATATCCATTTTGTTGATGAAGGTGAGCACTGGGATTTTTCTGAGGCGGCAGACTTCAAAGAGTTTGCGGGTTTGTTTTTCAACCCCTTTGGAGGCGTCGATCACCATGATGGCGCAATCGGCAGCGGTCAAGGTGCGGTAGGTGTCTTCAGAAAAGTCTTCGTGGCCCGGGGTGTCGAGGACGTTGATGATCGTATCTTTGTAGGTGAACTGCATCGCGGATGAGGTGATCGAAATTCCCCGCTCTTGCTCCATGGCCATCCAATCGGAGGTCGCCGCTTTGCGCCCTTTGCGGCCCTTGACCATTCCTGCGGTGAGGATCATTCCGGAATAGAGCAGCAGTTTTTCTGTCAGGGTGGTTTTACCGGCATCGGGGTGGCTGATGATGGCGAACGTGCGTCGTTTTGCTACGGCTTCCGCCAAGGAGGTGAGATCGTCCATAAGTTTTTTATACTAGGGTGTAGGGAATTTTTTCAAAGGCCAGGAGTCTTTTTTTTATTTCTGCGCCGCAGGAAAAGCCGCCCAGTTTGCCCCCGGCGGCGAGCACGCGGTGGCAGGGGATGAGGAGGGGAAAGAGGTTGGCGCCGCAGGCATTCCCGACCGCCCGGGCGGCCTTGGGGCTTTTCACTTGGGCGGCCAGCTCAGCATAGGAGGTGCTTTGTCCAAAGGGGACCTTTTGCAATTGTTTCAGCACTTTCTGAGTGAACGGGCCGCAAGGGGAAATGTCGAGGGTCAAGGGGAAGGCGGGGGCTTTGCGATCTGCATAGAGGCCAAGCCATTCCACAAGGGTTGCCAAAAGAGCAGGGGCCATCTGCGCAGGTTCGTAGGCGAGATGAAATCCCTCGTTTTCGGGCAGCGACAGATGTGCCTGGAGAAGAGAGCCACCTTCAGCTTCTAAGCTGAGGAAAAGGGAAGGCATTTTAGGGATTTGTAGAACTTTCATAATTTGTAAAATTGTATAGGAGGCTCCCTTAAAAGACCAGCTTCTCGCCTTGGCGGGCGAAGACCCAGCTAACGCCTAGATCATTGCCCTTTTCTAGTTCTTTTTTGATCTGGTGGAAGGTGTCGCAGCCCTTGACAAAGGGATCTTTGACATGGGTGATGACGATGTTGAGATGTTTAAGCCCTTTTTTTGGGTGGGCGGGGTTGACGAGCTCTGCAAGCGCATGGAGTTCGCGCATCAGGTAGGTGGGATCGAGATGCCCCTCCACCGCATGGGTGGAATGTTTTTCGGGATAGGAGCATTCGACAAAGAGTGCGCGCAATTTCTTTTGCTGGATCAGGGGAGCCAAAGCCCGCCAGAGCGTGTTGAGGTGGTTCTGAGATCCCACGGCGTCGGAGGCGGTGTCGCCGAGATAAACAATATACATGCCGGACGATTCGACGAGAAAGGCTGTGGAGGGGTAGCCTTCGGGATGGCTAAGAGCGAAGGGTTCTACGGAGAGCCCTGTATCAGGGATCGTGACCATTTCTTGCAGCCGGATCCGTTCATATAGGTACTGATTGATGCACGGTTCCACCCCTTCTGAGCCGAAGTTCGGCCAAATTTTTCCGTTGAAGAGGTGGTCCCTGAGATAGTCGATGGTCGTAGAGATTCCGAAGATCGGCTTTTTTGTATCGATCGGGGCATTGAGCACGAGCCCTGCCACATGATCGAGGTGGGCGTGCGAGATCAAATAGCCTTTGATGTGGTCGCGCAGAATTTGCCCTTCAAAACCATAGGGGCTGCTCTCATTCTTCGGGATGTCTTTGAAGCTCTTTTTTTTGTGCGCGAGAAAAATACCGCCGAGCAAACTTCCCGCGTCGAGTGCGACAAAATTATTCGAATTCTTTTTGGCGAGAAGATATCCCGAGACGTTGGTCTCCATAGGACCGCCGCCGCAGCCTAGAACAATCACTTTAAACTCTTCCTGGGAAGAGGAGAACAAGCTAAACCAGTTTCGCATAACTCATTAATAGGATTTCTATACGCCGCTGTCAAGAGAATGATATAAACGCGGAGGCGCTAAGACGCAAAGATTTTATAAATTATTTTGAAATTCTTCCCTCTTTTTGCGTCTTTGCGCCTATGCGTTGAGACTTGTCAAACAAAAAACTTGTCCAATTTTTCTTTCTGAGGCAATCTACTCCAAATTTATTTATGCATGGAGAGCAGAATGCATCTTCGATTTTTCATCCTATTTTGTCTTTGGGTCTGCGGCATTTATGGATATGAGACCGATTTCGATAGCGTCGTCGTGGGAACGAGTCCCATTTGCATGTGCGAGGCGATCTATAAGGCCAAAACAGGAGAGCGGGTCCTAGTGGTAGAAAGGGCTGCCGAATGCGGGGGAGCTTGGAAGAGCATCTCCATTTGTGGTATCCCTCATGTGGACCTGGGGTGCCATGAGTTTGGAGGTAATAGGCAGGTCGAGCAGTTTCTTGAGGAATATCTAGGCTGCAAGATGATCCGGAACGCCCCCAAAAATCAAGGAAAGGGAGTGACACGAGCTGATTGGGGCGCCTATCCGCAGAACGGCTGTTATGAGCTCGCGAGGAATTTAGAATGGCTGGCGCAGCGTTCGGGTGTTGTTCTGATGTTAAATTCTAATCTGGAAAGCGTCTGCGTCGATAAGGCTCGAAAGAACGCAGAGATCATCATCAACGGAAGCCGCTATTCGACGCGCAAAATTGTGGTGACCTCGTACAGCGGGATCCAAATAGAAAATATTCCTAATCACCCAGCTCTCCGCACATGTAAGTTTCCCCATTTGTATTTGCTGATCGAAGACCCGACTCCCACGCGGTTCACCTATCATCAGCCTTCCATTGCCGGGGTAACGCGTGTAATGAACGTCACCCAATTTTCCAATTTGGAAGGGACGGGAATGCAGATCATCTCTTTGCAGGTGCGCGATGAAAAAGCGTTAGACCAAGGCGAAAAGTGTTTTGAAGAGCTCAAACGTTTGGATCTTATAGACAAGTCCGCGCGGCTCGTGCGCGCTGAGAGCTACGTTTACGAACAAAGCAATTTTGACAGAACGTTGATCACTAGAGCTGGGCCTGAAGCCGTGGCCATTTTCGAACAGCTCGATACGAATCATATATCAAACATTGGAAGATATGTGGAAAGGTGGAAAAAAGTGATGATCCCTTGGAAGTCCTTGGCTCAATAAATTAAAAAATTGGATAACTTATGCTGCAAACGAACTCCAAAGAGATATCGGCAAGGCAACAGCGATTATCCGCGACTTTAAAGCAATGCCTGAAAAGAATATCCCTGAGGACATTCTAAAAGATGCTAAGAACCTATCCTAGTAAATTCTCTCGATGAGCTTTCCGACAATTTTCGCTCCAAATCGAATGACGGGAAGGGAGTCATATTTTTTAATATGGCTCCCTTCCCGTCATTCGATTTCGAGTTGAAAAGTGCGAAAAGATCATGAGTAGATTTATTAGGATAGGTTCAAAGGACTCGTGATTTTGAATATTATCAAAGCCGGCTTCTTTTTTAGCGGCCGCGGCGGCATTGGGCTCGTGATTGCAAAAACCTCCCATGGTTGGTCAGCCCCTTCCGCAGTCGGAGTTGGCGGGGCCGGGTTTGGATTCCAAATCGGCGCGGAAGTCACAGATTTTGTCCTTGTACTGAACACCGATGAGGCGGTAGATGCCTTTGCAAATGGCACCAATGTCGCCCTTGGGGTCAATGTGAGTATGGCCGCAGGTCCTGTAGGAAGAACGGCCGAGGGGGGAGTGATGCCCAAAGCGGCGATCTATACTTACAGCAGAAGCCAAGGTCTTTTTGCCGGCGTATCCCTAGAGGGCACGATCGTTGGGGAAAGAAAAGAGACGAATCGGGAATTTTATAAGAAACCCTACACGGCAGCTAAGCTGCTATCGGGCTCTGTCCCTGAGCCCAAAAGCGCCGAAAAGCTCTATGCTGAATTAAATGCGTACACGCATTGAAGTTTGACTCTGGCGGTCTGAAAAGATATACTCCCGATAAAATAGGGGAGCTTAAACCATGACCGATTCTCATCCATTTAAAGAATTCCTAGCATCTTTTATTCCCACCGTCGCCGCCAAATCGCGCCAGGCCAACAAAGCGGTCTGGGTCCTCGAGACTACAGGGGCTGCCGATGCTGCCGATTTGAAGGCGGAGCTCGACACCGAACTCCGCATGCTGTTCAACGATCGGAAGACCTATGAAAAGTTGCAGCAGTGGGACAAAGATCCTCTAGACCCTCTCTTAAAAAGAGAGCTCAACATTCTCATTCGCACCTTCAAACAGAATATGATCCCGCAAGCACTTTTGGAAGAGATCTCTCAAAAGGAAGCTGCGCTTTCCCAGACCTACGGCAACTTCCGCCCCGAAATCAAAGGCAAAAAAGTCTCCGAGAACGAGATCCGGGACGTTTTAAAAAATGAAGAGGATGTCGAGACGCGCAAGCTCGCGTGGGATGCCTCCAAAGAAATTGGAAATGTACTTGCCCCTAAGATTTTGGAGCTCGTCGTATTGCGCAACCGGACAGCTCACAGTTTGGGATACTCCGATTATTTTGCCATGCAGCTCGACCTGCAAGAAGTGGATGCGAACTGGCTGCTTCAGACCCTAGACGACTGTGCTAGCAAATCCGATGTGGCCTACGGAGAAGTGCTCTCCCAGATTAATAAACAGCAGGCCGACCGTTTTCACGTCGGCGCCGAAATGCTCGGCCCTTGGGCTTGGGGCGAGCCGTTCTGTCAGGAAGACCCGCTCGATTGCCAAGAACTCGACTCGCTGGTGGAAGGGATCGATATCCCAGCGGTCAGCAGAGCGTTTTATCAAAAGATGGGCATCGAAGTGCATCCTATCTTGGAGCGCAGCGACATGTTTGAGCGCGAGGGGAAAAATCAGCACGCGTTCTGCATCAATATCGACCGCAACGGGGATGTGCGCACGCTCAACAACGTGAAGAGTTCGATCAAATGGCTTGAAACGGTGCTGCATGAGCTCGGCCACGCGATTTATGATGTGGGCTACGATCCCGAGCTTCCCTGGCTGCTCAAAGAGCCTCCCCACATGATCACCACAGAAGCGATGGCCCTCATCGCCGGCCGCCAGGCCTACCGCTTTGAGTCGCTGAAACATTTGATCAACGCCCCCGAAAAAGAGCACCTCATGAAAAAAGCCGATAGGAGCTTAAAGCGGCGCCAGCTGATCTTCAGCCGCTGGGTGCTTGTCATGACGGCGTTTGAAAGAGAGTTGTACAGAGATCCTTCCCAAGATTTGAACACCCTGTGGTGGACCCTTGTCGAGAAATACCAAAAGATCACCCCGCCCCAGGGGCGCAAAGGCAAAAACGACTGGGCGGCCAAGTACCACATTGGGCTCGCGCCGGTCTACTACTTTAGCTATCTGCTCGGGGAGATGTTTGCCTCGGACATTGAAAATGCGCTCTTAAGAGAAACCGGATCCGCAGAGATCTCCACGGCTAAAGCGGGCCAATTTCTGCAGGACAAACTGTTTGTTCCCGGAAACCGGATGAGCTGGAGCCAACTCGTGGAGCATGTAGGCGGAAAACCGCTCAGCGCCGAGGCGTGGGTCAATCAGTTTTCGTAGGATTTAGCTTTTAAAATTCTTATACCATTTTTTATCTGCCCGACTTATAGATAAATTATGGGTGAGGACAAAGACATAATCATTGTCACTGGTAGCTGTGGGCGCATCGGGTCCAGCGTCGTGCGTAAGCTCGGCGAAAAATACCGGATCGTTGGATTTGAGCTGCTGAAGGCGATCTATGCCTCCGATAGCGAAGAGCTTGTCCCGGTTGACCTCTCTTCCGATGAGAGCGTGCGCCAGGCGTTCAACCACATCCGCCACTTCTATGGAAACCGGATCGCTTCGGTCATCCATCTCGCCGCCTACTACAGTTTTGATCAGCAGCACTCGGACCAATACGATAAGATCACCGTCGGCGGCACGCGTCGCCTTTTGCAAGAGCTCCAAAGTTTTGAGGTGGAGCAATTCTTATTCTCCAGCACAATGTTAGTCCACAAACCTTGCCAGCCCGGACAGACCATCAATGAAGAGTGGCCGGTAGAACCCAAATGGGACTATCCGCTTTCCAAGGTACATACGGAAAAGCTCATCGCTGATTCGCGGGGCAAAATCCCGGCTGTCATCCTGCGCATTGCCGGCGTCTACGACGATCATTGCCATTCTATTCCGATCAGCAATCAGATCCAGCGGATCTATGAAAAACAGTGGGAGAGCCACCTCTTTTCCGGAGACATTACCCATGGGGCCTCTTTTCTCCACATGGATGACCTAGTCGGTGCGATCGCGCTTGCCGTGGAAAAACGAAAAACCCTGCCTCCAGAACTGACGATGCTGCTAGGTGAGACCTTGACCCTCAGCTACGATCAGCTCCAACGGGAGATTTCCCGCTTGATCTATGGTAAAGACATCACTACCTTCCACGTGCCAAAGATCCTTGCGATCGCGGGCTCCTGGGTCCAATGCCATATTCCCGGCCTGCCGCGCCCATTTATCAAACCGTGGATGATCCCGCTCGCCGACGACCACTATGCGCTGGATATTGGACGCGCCAAGAAATTCCTCGCCTGGGAGCCAAAGCGGACCCTGCAGCAAACGCTTCCCATCATGATCAAAGAGTTAAAAAAAGATCCCGCCTCCTGGTATCGGGATCAACACCTTAAACCCCCACACCATTTTCCCAAGGTACTATGAAAACAACACGATGGACCTCTTATGCAATTTTCCTTCTCGGCTTGTGGTAGCTCAGCGCTCCCGCAACCTTTGGATACTCCACCCATAACCTGGTGGCGAGCGATCTCTTAACAGGACTTGGGCTCATAGGATTTGGGATCTATCTCCGCAGAGAGCCCAAGATGTGGGCCTATTGGACCGTCGCTCTTATCGGGGTATGGCTGCAGATTGCGCCTCTTGTATTTTGGGCGCCCGAGGCCGCTTGCTACGTCAGCAATACGATGGTCGGGGTTCTTGCAATCCTTTTTTCTGTCATCCTTCCGCCGCTCGGTGCAGCGGTACCTAAAGACTTGCGCGCGATTCCTCCGGGCTAGAGCTATAACCCCTCCTCATGGCCGCAGCGGATGCCGATTGTGTTTTTGGCGACCGTGGGCTGGTTGATCTCCCGTTACCTCGCCGCGTACCAACTCCACTACATCGATGAGATGTGGGATCCCATTTTCTACTCGGGCTCATTGAAAGTTCTGACCTCCTCGATCTCCGAAGCGTTTCCGATCTCCGATGCGGGCTTGGGCGCCGTCGTCTACACTTTGGAGGCCCTACTGGCTTGCAAAGGGGGAGAGGCGCGTTGGCGCACCATCCCTTGGATGGTCGTTCTATTCGGCCTCCTCGTTGTTCCTTTAGGCCTCGTCAGCATTGTACTCATCATCCTGCAGCCGCTCGTTGTCGGCGCTTGGTGCTCCTGGTGCCTCGTGACCGGAGCCTGCATGATTGTCATGGTCGCCCTAGCGATCGACGAAGTGGGCGCTGTTATTCAACTTCTTGGCCGTTCGAGAACCTCATTTTGGAAAGTATTTTGGCATGGGGACACCCATAAAAACGGAAGCATCGATAAACGGACTCTCGCATCCGATGTGCCTTTCAAACGGCTATTCGTCGCAATGACCCAGGGTGTTACGTCTACATGGACACTCACACTTACCTTCTGTTTAGGGGTTTTGCTCATGATCTTCCCCGCCAGCTTTTACATGGTTAAGGAAATGGCCGACGCCGATCGCATACTAGGATCCCTAATCATTGTGGTCTCGGTGATTTCGATGGCGGAGATCATCCGCTCCTGGCGGTATGCGAACATAGCGTTTGGGTTAGCCTTGCTGGCGATGCTGTGCAGAGGAGATGAAATGAGCCATTTTGTCTTCGTGGCCCACCTCGTGATCCTTCTGCTAGTGATCACGCTCAGTATCTCTCGCGGGAAGATTCAAGAATCCGTAGGTTCTTGAGAAGACCCCTTTTCAAATGTTTTTTAACTTTGTAAGCAGAGTGGGGGTGCGCTCCGAGAGCTAAGCTGCTAACAGTTTTATATTTAGCAGCTTAGATTGCAAAACAAAGTGCGCGATAGCGCTGAAATAGAAGTCCTTTCAAATAGAGGAGTTGCAGCCGAGAGCAGGGGGGCTTCTATTAGCTTCAAAAGAAGCGCTTCTTTACTCTAAGGGCTTGTTCTGTCCCGTCTGATTATATAACTCACGTGATTTTTGTTTAATTTAATTACAAAACAGCTATTATAAAAACAAAGGCGGTTGTATATGGAAAACATGTTAGTTCTGTTTTCGCTTATCTTTTTTTCTCTTTCAGGATGCCGCAATGAGGCCGCAGTGGCCGACGCGGGCCGCTTCATGGAGATGAGAAACGAAGACAACACTTACACCGTCATCTATGTCAATACTGGGAATGAGAGCGATAGAACCGCGCGCAAGCGGGCGCTCGAGGGGGCCGCTGAGGTCACGGTGGATAGCGGCAGCCGCTATTTTCAGATCGACTCAGAAAGCAGCGTAACCGTCGCCTCGACCAATGAGGATCCCTCGCAAGACGAAGCGAATTTTCCCAGCAACATCTATCAAGACCTAATCATCGAAAAGAACTTTAGCCGCAGCTCCATTGAGTCTCGGACTTCCCCTTCCTCTCAATACTATCCCGCCTATAAAATCGTCTTCCACATCAGTGGAGACGAGAAGCAGGGAAACGCTCTGGATGCCTGCGATTACGGCGCTTGTCAAAACTAATAAAAAAATACTTGAATGAAACATTGGCCTATGTAGACTGAGAAGGGTGTCTATAAACCAAAGGAAAATGTCACATGGCTAAGAAAAAAGCAGCAAAAAAAGCAGCTCCTAAGAAAGCAGTAAAGAAAAAAGCAGCAAAAAAATCTAAGAAGAAAGGGATGGGCACCGGCGGATGCGGTTGCTAGTCTAAATTTTTTGGTTCTTTCCTCAGAATCAGCGAGACTTGCGGGTTCTGGGGGAGGATCTTAGTTTTCCCGCCTTTTTGCACAAAAGTTCTCCCTGCGCGATGACCCCTTTGAGAAAGAAGCTGATCCATCCCTCCCAATCATGATTTTTAGATAGCGAGAGCAAGCGGTCGAAGTACTCTTTGCGGTGCTTTTGAAAATAGGCGCTCATGTAAAAGAGAGGCTCTGAGGTGACCCCTTTCTTGTAGAGTAGAAGGGGAACCAGTAACCGGGCCACTCTTCCATTGCCATCCATGAACGGGTGGATCACGAGAAATTGGGCAATGGCGATGGCGGTTTGGATGACTGGGTCGTCGTCTGCGGTCTCTGCATATTTTTCCAGGCGTTTCAAATAGGTGGAAACATAGCGGGGAGCAGGAGGATAGCAAAAGGCCTCTTCCATGCGGCATCCCGTAGCCCCAATCCAATTCTGCCGCTTGCGGATATGTCCGCTTTCCCGATCAGTCATCAGCGCGTGGGCCTGTTTTAAAAAGGAGGGAGAGAAGGGGTGCTCCTTCTTTTGTCTTGTCAGCTTTAAGGCTTTAAGGCATCTCTGGATCTCTGGGGGTGTGGCCCGCGCTTGAGCTTTATAGGTGTCCTTAGCCTCCTGGAGGGTCAAAGGCTGAAGGACAACTCTTTGGTTTGGAGTGTTTTTAAGGACCTCATCAAAACGGCCCAGGACCCGATTGGCCGCCCCCAGCAGAGGAATTAGGGAGGGCCACCTGAGGTGGGTAAGGGGCAGTTTATCGGGAATCGACGTTTTGATGTTCATAATGTTAGATGTATCATAATCATTATTTTATACAAAAGGTTTGCAAACTTGATTTAAAATGTTAGTAAATGTAAAATCAATGTAATTATGAAAACAAAGCCTAAAAAAATCGATCCTGTATTCAAGAAGATCTTTCAAATAAAGATTACACGTGAATATACCGGCAAAGTCCTTCCCCAGCGCTCTTTTAAGGCTCCCAAGCCCTCGCGCCTCCCGCCTGCCATGACCCGGCGCAAACGGGCCTACATCGACTGCATTGAAAACTCGACAATGGATGGGACCGACCTCTACGCTCAGCGGGTGGAAGCGCGCTTCATCGATGATAAGGTGGGGTATGGTGTCTTTGCCAAAAAGCGGATCCCCAAAGGGACCGTGCTCGGGATGTATACGGGAAAGCTTAAGCTCCTCGCAGGGGACTCCCATAGCAAGTATCTCTTTTCCTTCCACGCCAAAGCGTTAAAAGACGTCTTGATCGATGGGAAGAATACCGGGAATTGGACAGGCCTCATGAACCATAGCCCTGCTAAGTCAGCAAAAACCAACGTCGACGTGAAGGAGTTCTTCTACAACGGCCTTCCTTACATCATTTTCTATGCGTATAAGCCGATTAAAAAAGGGGACCAGCTCCTCTATGATTATGGCGATGATTATTGGGAACCTTTAGGCATCAAGCCCGAGAGCCTTTTCTAGCTTTTCAGACTATTTCCCAAACAGCCCCTTGAAAGGCAATTCAACAAATTCCATCACTCCTAGCGGAGGGAATTCGATCAGATCTATGAGCATGTCTTTGATATGCTCCTGATGAGAGACGTGTTTGATCGCTTGTCCTAAAGCGGTGCCCATGAGTTGGTGCACGGGGAGCCCGCCGGTGGAGGTCACATCTAAGAGAACAATTTGATCAATGTGCTGCAGAGCGCGCACCTTGCTTCCCTCATTCCGATAGACGAGATCCGCATTAATGTTATTGAGGATTAACTTCTTAATCACCGCTCTCCGGTGACTTTTTTTCGCAGATTTTGGAGACCTCATATAGTTTGTCATGAGCGTCGTCCAATTCCCGTGGATGCTATCGGTCGAATCGAATTCAAAACTGATATACACATCGTTGACCGTCACGGTGTCGATCACAACGTGTCTGGCGTAGTATCGCTTTAAGGGGCAGACGATCTCCATGCTTTTTGCAGAGAGAGCTTTAGTCAGGATAGATCCTTTCGGATTGTTGATATCAAATTTGTCGACGCTAATGGTGTCCCAGCCGATATCGATATCTCCAATGTTTACACCTACTTTGAGCTGCCGGGCAAGGTTGATGGCCACCATGTCAGGGATGCTTGACCAGATGAGGAATAGCGCAACGGTCGAGGCTAATAGAATAATGATCACGAGCCCGAGGACGCTTCTGACGAGTGTTCTCATTTGAATAATCCTTTAAACGGAAGCTTGAGGAGGTCTTGGGCACTTTTTGGCGGATTTTTGATGATATCGTCGAGCATGTTTTTGAGGTTCTCTTTCATGAAGACGCTCTTAAGCATTTGTCCGAGGACGCTCTCCATGATCTGGTGGATCGGGACGCCGCCGGTGCTGCTGATATCGGTCAGCACGATTTGGGGAATGGTTTGCAACCGCTTAATTTTTGACCCGTTGGACCGATAGACGACTTCGACGGAGATGTTGTTCAAGACCAGGCGGTTGATGTGTACGGTCCGGGTATCCTCGCTCGCTGTTTGTGGAGCATTTTCATAGTTGCTCATGATTCGCGTCCAATTTCCAGAAGTCCCTGCAGGGGAGTCAAACTCCAAGCCGAGATAAATATCGGAAACGGTGATTTCTTTGATTTCGATATGTTTCTTAAAATAATGGGTGATCGGGGTGGTGATTGTGATGTTGCTCGTCGATAGGGCCTTGGGGAGGATGGCGCCTTTAGGATTGCCGATGGTCAGCTTATCGACCTCGACGGCGCTCACCCCAATTTGGACGCTGCCTACCGTGACGGAGACTCCGAGCTGGCTTTCCATTTTTCTCGCCATATTCGCAGAGAGGCCTGAGCGGACGATAAAAAATGTGACGGTAAGTCCGATGAGAACCAGTACGATGATGCCCGCAATGCTTCTAAAAAATATTTTCATCCGTGCCTTTGGGGGTGTCTTCAAGCATGAGGTTCCCAAAGAACAGAGTATTCAATAAAAGATTTACACATCAAGGTATAAAAAACCCAGGTACTGAATGCACCTGGGTTTGAGGAGTTTTAGTACTCTCCGCCGTGCATGCCCGCGTGGGCTGCAGGTTTCGCGTTGTCATCGGCCCGATCGGTGATGATCGCCTCTGTGGTTAGGAGCAGACCTGCGATTGAGGCCGCGAGTTCAATGGTGAAGCGAACGACTTTCGTCGGATCGAGAACGCCCATGGTGAACATGTTGCCAAATTCGTCGGTTTGCGCATTCCACCCTTCAGAAACGCCCATTTGGGCCACTTTCTGCACGATGATGGAACCTTCTCTGCCCGCGTTCTCAGCGATCTGCTTGAGCGGGTAGCTGAGAGACTTGATGATGATCTCAACGCCCAGCTTGATGTCGCCAGAAACGGTTGAGGCAAGTTTTTCTAGGACTGGGATGCAGCGGATGAGAGCGACGCCTCCTCCAGGGAGAACGCCTTCTTCCACAGCCGCTTTTGTCGCGTGCTGCGCATCGTCGACGCGGTCTTTGATCTCTTTCATTTCGATCTCGGTAGCCGCTCCGACACGGATGATCGCAACGCCGCCGGCGAGTTTCGCGAGGCGCTCTTGAAGCTTCTCTTTGTCATAGTCAGAAGTGCTTTCTGTGATTTGACGTTTGAGGAGCGCAATGCGGTCAGCGATCTCTTGTTTTTTGCCTGAGCCTTCGACAAGCGTGGTCGCTTCTTTGCCGACGATCGCTTTCTTGACTTTGCCGAGCATGTCGAGAGTCACAGTGTCTAATTTAATGCCGAGATCTTCGCTGATGAACTGTCCACCGGTCAGGATGGCAATATCTTGCAAGATCGCTTTACGGCGGTCGCCAAAGCCGGGGGCTTTCACGGCGCACACTTTGAGGCCGGCGCGGAGGCGGTTCACGACGAGGGTCGCGAGCGCTTCTCCTTCGACATCTTCAGCGATGATCAATAGAGGACGTCCTGATTCTGCAGCAGCCTGAAGAATAGGGAGGAACTCTTTCATCGCAGCAATTTTTTTCTCGTAGATGAGGACAAAGGCGTCTTCTAAAACGGCTTCTTGGGCTTCTGCGTCGGTGACGAAGTAAGCGGAGAGGTAGCCGCGATCGAAGTTCATCCCTTCGACGACGTCGAGGGTGGTCTCAAAACCTTTTCCTTCTTCGATCGTCAGCGTGCCGTCTTTACCGACTTGCTCCATCGCTTTCGCAATGATTTCGCCGATTTCGGTGTCGCCGTTGGCAGAGAGGGTGGCCACTTGGGCGATCTCTTTGCGGTCTTGGATCGGCTTGCTCATCGCTTGGAGCTGGGTCCCAATCGCTTTAACAGCCATGTCGATGCCGCGCTTCACATCCATCGGATTTGCGCCTGCAGTCACATTGCGGAGTCCTTCGCTATAAATCGCTTCGGCAAGAACGGTGGCCGTTGTGGTCCCGTCGCCCGCTTTGTCGGCGGTTTTGCTCGCCACTTCTTTCACCATTTGGGCGCCCATGTTCTCGTGCTTGTCTTCCAGCTCGATCTCTTTGGCAACGGTCACGCCGTCTTTTGTGATGTGGGGGGAGCCGTAAGCTTTATCGATCACCACATTGCGCCCTTTAGGGCCCAGGGTCACTTTTACCGCAGAGGCTAGAGTGCGCACGCCTTTGAGGATCTTTTGACGCGCTTCTTCTTTAAATTTAATATCTTTAGCTGCCATTGTACAGTTCTCCTTTAGTTAATGATCGCAACGATGTCGTCAGCTCGGACGATGACGAACTCTTCGTCATCTAAAGTGATTTCTTGACCCGAATATTTGTCCATGAGGATCTTGTCGCCGACTTTCACGGGCATAGGCAATGTTTTGCCTTCGTTTGTGACAGTTCCTGGGCCGACCGCAACCACTAGCGCTGTCTCTTGTTTTTTCTTTGCCGAGTCGGGCAGAATGATTCCCCCTTTTAGGGTTTCTTCTTGCTCGAGGCGCTGAGCGACAACGCGGTTTCCTAGAGGATTTATCGTGAGTTTTTTTTCTGTTTGTACCATCGGAATTGACTCCTTGTTAGTGGGTGCCATTTTATAGGGTTTGGAGATTAAAGGCAAGGGCTTAGCAATAAAAGCGGGCGAGTGCTAAATGGTAGGATTCAAAATAAAACCAGCAGGTGAGGAGGTTGCTTGACTTGAGAGAGTGCGTTGTGAATAATGAACCTTCACAAAAGGTTTAAAAAAATGAGTATAGAGAGAAACCAAGTCCCCCTCGCAGACAAATGGAACATCGAAGCCTTCTATCCCTCCCTCGAGGCCTGGGAGAAAGACCTAGCCTCTCTAGAAAGTTTTGACTCCTTGCTCCCTTTCAAAGGAACGCTAGGCAAAAGCGCCGCCCATCTCAAAGATTTTTTTATCCTGTGCTTTAAGATCGACCGGCACCTGACCAAGCTTTATACCTACGCCCATTTGCGGCACGATGAGGATTTGACGAACGATGTCCATAAGCAGGCGTATGGCCGGGTCATGGCCCTCATGTATGAATTAAAGCAAAAGACCTCTTGGGTCGAGCCTGAGATCCTCAGTCTATCCGAGGAGCAGCTCAAAAAATATTTGGCCTCCGATGAGCTCAAAGACTATTTGGTCCACTTAGAAAAGATCATCCGACTCAAGCCCCACACACTTTCTGCCGAAAAGGAGGAGCTCTGCGCACTCGTTGGAAAAGCACTTTCGACGGCGCATCAGGTATTCAGCGCCTTTAATAATGCCGACTTGAAATTTCCCAAGATTGTCGACAGCAAAGGGGAGATGCAGGAGCTGACGCATGGAAAATTCTTCGTTTACCTGCGCGGCCAAGACCGAGTCCTCCGCACCTCTGCCTTCAAGACGCTCCACAACAGTTTTGCCGGCTATGAAAACACGCTCTGCGAACTGATCCAGGGGCAGATGCAGGCGCACCTATTCGAAGCGCGCGCCCGCGGCTACAAATCCTGTCTGGAAGCTGCTCTTTTTCCACATCAGATCGAACCCGCGGTCTACATGGCGCTTATTGGGGCCGTGAGAAAACACCTCGGCTCGTTGCACCGCTATCTGGACCTGCGCAAAAAAATCCTCGGCGTCGATGAGCTCCACATGTACGATCTCCACGTGCCGCTCGTCAAAGCCGTCGATTTTTCGATGGACTTTGCCACCGCGGAAAAGAATGTCGTCGAATCACTGACCCTTTTAGGCCCTGTCTACCAAAAGGATTTAGAAAATGGGCTGATCAAAAATCGTTGGGTCGACCGCTATGAGAACAAAGGCAAGCGTTCCGGCGCCTACTCGAGCGGCTGCTTCGACAGCATGCCCTATATTCTGATGAACTATCAGGGCACGTTGAACGATGTGCTCACTCTTACGCATGAAGCGGGGCACAGTATGCATTCGCTCATGAGCTGCCGCCATCAGCCCTATCAATATTCCCACTATCCGATCTTTGTCGCGGAAGTGGCCTCCACATTCCATGAAAAGCTGCTCGCAAAGCACCTGATGCACAAAGCTAAGACCAAAGAAGAAAAATGCTACTTGGTCAACCAGGAAATTGAATCGATCCGCAATACATTTTTCCGGCAGACGATGTTTGCCGAGTTCGAACTCAAATTGCACGAGCTCGTCGAAAAAGAGGTGCCCCTAACCCCCACGCTCCTCAAGACCGAATACCGCAAGCTCAATCAGGATTATTTTGGTCAGGCACTTACCATGGATGAAGAGATCGACATCGAGTGGGCGCGCATTCCCCATTTCTACTACAATTTTTACGTCTATCAGTATGCGACAGGAATTAGCGCCGCTCATGCCCTAGTGGAACATGTCGAACGGAATGGAGAAAAAGCTAGAGAAAAATACCTCCAGTTCTTATCGTCGGGGTCTAGCCGCTATCCTCTCGACCTTTTGGCTAGCGCGGGAGTGGATATGCGCAAGCCGACGGCGGTCGAATCGATCATCCGGCAATTTGATCAGTCCGTGGAGATGTTAAAAAATTTCTTGCTCTAAATGCTCCGTAGCGGTATCTCAGTTTGAAACTGTATAGGTTTATCGATTTATGAAACTAAAGGCTAAAGATTCGTTTGTCGTGAAGAATAAGAAAGGGCTGCATACGCGCCCTTCGACAACGCTCATGAAGTGCGCCTCTTCCTTTCGTTCGAAAGTAACCTTGAAATATCAAAATTCCACCGTCAATGCGAAGTCTCTTCTCGGCATTCTCACCTTGGCCGCCGCGCGCGGCTCCAAGATTCGGGTCGAAGCGATCGGCGAAGACGCCGAGGAAGCGGTGAAGAGCATCGTCAAACTCGCCATCGACGAATTCAATATCAGATATTAAATGGAATCTACTCTTCGACGGGAACGGCCTTTTCGAGGATCTCTTTGCGGCAGAAAATAGGAATATGGTGAAGTAGCGCGAGCGGAATGCAATCGCTCGGTCGTACATCGATCTCTAGGATGTGCTGCTCTTCGCCGATTTGCTGCTGTAAAAATAGCCTTGCGAAATAGACGGTATCTTCAATGTCGTTGATCACGACTTGAAGCGGTTTGATGTTTAGCCCTGACAAGATCGCATGGATCAGATCGTGGGTGTAGGGTCGCGGTTTGCTCGTCTCGGTGAGATGAGCTTGGAGAGTTTTGCCAACGTGAGGATCGGTGTAGATGGCGAACCGCTTGAGGTCGGTGCCCAGGATGATCACAGTATAGGCGCGCGATTGCATGATCTTATTAAATGTGAGAGGAATGAGTTCTTCGCCCATAATCACCTTTGTCTACTAAATCTCATATATCTCGGCTTTGTGCAATTTTTAGCAAGCGGATCTAGAGGAAGCGCTTTGTGAATTCTTTGGTTTTTCGCGAAATTCATAGACGAAGTCGCTATTAATGTGCGATCGGTATGTCATTACACTAGGAGGTGCAAGTCCTCTACGGGCTCTTGTAGGGAGAACCGTTAGAGAAGGCAAGGGTGTCCACCGCGAGGTGGAATCTGAA
>VFKB01000028.1 GCA_009885755.1 Parachlamydiales bacterium
GGCTGACTCCCGACCCTGCGGGGTTTTCTGATGGGGATAACCTTTACCAGTTCGTAGGGAATAACCCCTTAGCCAAAATGGATTTGTTTGGGCTGAGGGCTGAGTCTATACAGAGAATGTCGTATGATGGGCAAATTAATACTGTGCAGTTTGACCCGATCCGGGATCTGGAGCATCAACCTCGTATTTCTGTTGTGCAGTTTGACCCAATCCGCCTGTCTGAATATCAATTCTCTTGGGAGATGAATTATCAAACCTTTGCCTCCGAGCGGAATGAAATGGGTTATGGAGCGTCTGGTGGGACATCGTTCTTTGGGGCCCTTAATTCCCCTTGTTTTACAGGATCTGTGCAAGCTTTCGGGGACCTTGTGGAAGCCGCCGTCGGCGGTGGAATGATACTAGCTTCCAGGGGGGGGTTGCAGGCCCGCTTGGATGGCCATTAGTGGCGCATGGTCTTGATCAATTTATGACAGGTACCCAGACACTTCACACTGGCAGCCATCACACTAGCTCGACTGAACTGCTATTACAAAAGGCGGGCGTCTCTCCTGGTGGGGCAGCTTTTATCAACAATGTCCTGAGCACTTTTGGTCCCATGGCCGGAATGGCCATTATTCGAAATGCTCACACCTCTGTTTCGACTGCCCTTGTTTTAACAAGTGAAGGAGTCGCTGGAGGGGCGTGTAACCGCGCCGCATTTGAACGATATAAAACCATACTGAGAATGCACATGGAGAAGCCTCATGTAGTTGATCCCGATCTCAGAGATCACCTCGAGCGTATATATAGACCAAATGCAAGAATCGGTAGCGGTAGCACTGCTGCAGCAATTCGCCATGAATTAGCTACTGCAGCAAAAGTGGGTGGAAAACAACATTCCCAGAAAGGAAGAAACGAGATCACTACTCTTGCAAAATGGTTAAAAAACAATTCTACAGCAAGCCCCGGCGATCGGGCTGCAGCGGAAAACATTATTAAAGATATACGCAATGCCTTGGGGGAATGAGATGGAACAAATAACGGAAGAGAGATGTCTAGAATTGATGAAGGAAAAATTTCCTAAATATATTTCTTATTGGGAGACTTATATTAGGAGATTCGGTTCGGACCAGGGATTTTCAATTCAGATGATGCCTTTTGAGAATTACGCTGTAGACGTAATAAAAGCCAATAACGAGATCGAAATTAAAAGAATTTTCGATTTTGTTGAGTTTTTGCTCCTCAATGGCGATGATTCTGTTCAAACCGCTATAACGACATCATTTCTGGAATATCTGATGAGCAAGGATCCTAATGAGATCCAATTTAGTAAATTCATTAAATACCTGGGAAAAAATGCCATTGATTATTGCAGGGCATGGGATGAATTTACTGGCGTTAGAACTGAAGGTCTATGGGAAAAGTGAAAACAAACGGAATAAAAATGTCCGAAAGAACTGACAATTGGCGGAAAGCTATACGAATAGTAGTGTTCAGCAATCACATATTAACTTAGCTGCACCAGTGTCATCGTCCGAACCCTTTGCTAATCAATAGTACGGAAGTAAATTCTATATATTTCCTGTTTATTCCTATTTTGTATAGAATATCTGTTTTTTTACTGGAGAGAGATAATGGAAAGAAAAGGATTTGACGGGTCAGTAGTTCTAACAAAAAATGAGAGAAGATTACGGACCTGGTGGCTGTGGGTGATGTTGCTCACTCCGTTTGCTACCGTTTTTTCCGCTCTAGTCCATGCTAGTGATGCTCCCATAGAATACCAAGCGATGAACACTAGTGCCACATTCGCGTTTTACCTTGTACTTTGCCTCCCTGCGTGCATCGTGATATGGTATTGCGCATATAAAAAATACGGGACACGTTGGCTTACTTTCTTGATTTGGTCCGCTGTCTTAACTTATCTTTTGATGATCCCAATGCGTCAAGGACTGAAGGAATTGGGATTCACTCCTACGTTTCACATCATCGACTTGTTTTTTCTCATGAATTTGTACTTGAACATAAGATTGAGGAAAATCAATCGAAAGATCCTCCAGCACTTTCGCGAGACTGCATCTGAAGTAAACCAGCGCTTTTTAGATAGTCATGACCTTGAGACTCTTAAAGTGGCCTACAAGGAGGAAAAGAAACTCTGGCCTCTAGTATCCCGATACATAAGAAAGTCTTATAAAGACCGAAAAATGGAGCTTTCAACGGGCAAGAAAAGAGTCGATATGACCGTCTTAACGCAAAAGGAAATGCTTATAAGAAAGTTCTGGCTGTACTATCTCATGTTTCTACCTACAGCACTAGCCGTTATCTGGCTAATCACTGCAGTTGGAGTCGGATTCAATCCCTATTCACAACAAACCTTTCTAGCCATAGGATTCATTACTGCAGTGATTATGTTGCAGTTTCTTCCTACGTGGATTTTGTATCATTGCGCCTATAAAAAGCATGGAACCCGTTATTTGACCTTAAACCTTTGTCTTTCCTTATTATTTCCTTTAAGCTTTCTTGTTAATATGGATAAAATAGGGAAGCTCAATCCCTTCGGTTTACTTGTGATGATTCTTTTATGGGCACTTTGGGTATATTTGTGCGTGAAGTTGAGAAATATCAATAAACTTCTTCAGGCAAACCGGGGCTGTAATTGTCCGGAATATCACCAGCAGATTGCCCTTTTAAATGAAAGCGTCAGTTTAGAAGATTTAGACACTGCATTTTACCGGATTATGGAGAAATGGCCGCAATGGGGGAGGCACTCTTCAATGAACTATAAGAAAAGGAGAGAGGAGTTGATCTAATCTCTTTTTCCCCGCAGCCCAGTGCCGGAGTGGAGGGGATTGTCAAGAGGAGCATTGCGGTTCCAAAAAAATAAGTACTTTGTTTTTTTAATCAAAATTGATAACCCCTGCCGATTTTCCTTCTCTTAAGCATTCCCATTCAGCGCGGCCAATGAGGTAGCTATCTCGACCAATTTTTATTGCTAAAAAAACAAAAAAAATTAAAAGTTGACTTTGTCTGATGCCGCAGTAGCCTCTTGAGGCCTTGACAGACTAGGATCAGATAAATTGATAGAAAAGACGGGACTTGCATATTGATCCAGAAAAAATCACGCCTTGTCACACTCTTGATAATCAGTCTTTTCGTTTATGCTGATATTATCTGTGAAAATGTCTTAGTCATCGTGAATGACCAGCAGTCACATCTCATCGCTTCTGTGTTCTTATTTGGTTTTTTGGTTCTCCAAGTGCTTTTTGCTTCAATTCAATCAGGGCTTTCTGACTTTTTTGGCAGGAAAAAGAGCTTAATTTTTTCATTTTCCGTGTCTTTGTTTTGCCTTTTATGTATCTATCTTTATCATGATTACTACATGCGCTTTGGAATTCTTTTAATTCTTGCTATGGCAAGCAAAGCGCTTTTTGGAAACACAATTCCAATTTCTTTTGCAGCAATTGCTGATACACAAGGAAAAAATTACAGAAGAGCTTTTGCCTTAGGATCGAGCACTTATTCCATTGCCTTTATCAGTTTAATAGTAATTAACTTGTTCTCGTCACGGGATGTTACAAATATTTCGTTTGCAGCAATTATTCTGTTGATTTCTTTAATTTTTTGTATGCTTGGATTTAAAGACGTTTCCGATATAACCGCAGATCTTCCGCATAATGTTAATCCTGCGTATTATGCTGGGAATTTTTTTTCTAAATTCTGGAAATTAGGAACCCGAGAGATTTGTTTACTTATAAAAGAACTAAGAAAGCCGCTAACGAGCTATGGACTTTCGGCATATCTTCTTTGGGAAATTTCCATGTACAGTATTATCATCTCTCAGATAGATCTAAATGATGGTTCTACAAAGCATATTACCCTAGCTATGATGGTTGGTTATCTTCTTGGAGTGCTTCTCTTGCAAATCCGACCATGTATTAAGATTAGTGACAGAAAAATAATAACTTTTGGTTACGTTTTTTCTTTTTTGTCATTTCTTCCTTTTCTTCTAGTGTTTTTTATTCAATCGCAAAGTATCTTAATAGGAATATGTTACACTTTGCATGCAATAGGAAATGCCTTCCTATCGCCTACTATCCTATCCATTTTGGCTACAGGAAGGTCAACTCATGATCAAGGAAAAATTTTAGGTTTAGTTGAATCCGCTGACACAGCTGCTTTTCTATTGGCTACAATCTTTGTTGTGATTTATTCAACTTATCAATGGTCAATTTCGTATTTAGTGCTGTTTTCTTTTGTTTCTTTTTCAATTTCCTGGGTGTATTTCCCTTTAATTAAGAAACTTGAGAAAAACATTGACAGATCAAACAGAAATGCGTAACATAATCTATAAAAACCAACCGATTGTGTGACCATGACAACTTTAGATTTGAATGCGCTTCACTATAAGGAACATTCTAAGACTCAGCGTCTTCAGGCTTATAATTTATTAAAAGAGATAAAGATCTCTCCAGAGGCGTCGATTTTGGACATAGGTTGTGGCCATGGTCAAATTATAGGGGAACTTTCTAAATTAGCCCCTTTCGGCAAGTCAATTGGAATTGACCCATCTCCAAATATGATTTCTTTAGCTTCCGAAATGTTTCCAGAAAACAAGTTTAATAATTTAGAGTTTCGTGAATTAAAAGCTGAAGATATGAAATTCCGCCCCAAAAGTTTTGATCTTATCCTTTGTATGAATGCATTTATGTGGATTAGAGATCCACGAAAAGCGTTAAGGCTCATTTCTAAGTTTCTTAAGCCACATGGGCATTTTATCTTATTTAGCTACTTGAAAGAAACTCCCTATGTTCGACTCTTTGAAAAGGTTTTAGAAGAAACCTTTCCTGAGTTAAGAAGAGCTTCAGCTGTAAATACTATGCTGTCAGCAGACCAACATGCAGAGTTTTTGGCGAAAAATCACATGCAAGTAAACGTTTTTAAAATAGAAGATGTGGTTTTTGAGTATGAGAGCGAACTTGATTTTAAGAATTACGTTTTAGGCTGGCTTTCATGTTATGCTCCTTTAGATCCCCGTCAACAGGAAGTTTTCTTGGATAAGTTGATTGAAGAAAGCAAAAGGTTTCGCAAAAATCAACATTCTTCAATTATAGCCATTCCTCATAAGACAATTTCGATCATTGCATCAAAGCTAGCACCAGCTTTATAAAGTACTTTCTAAAGCGGTTTTATTGATTTTCCCATTATTGGTAAGTGGCCAATCGTTAATCCGAACAAATGTTGATGGGATCATATAGGGGGGAAGCTCCTGCAAAAGAAAATCGTTCAGTTGTTTGTAACCCACATCTCCATTTGTCGAAAAAAAAGCCACTAGTCGATTTTTGCTCTCTCTCTTAACAAGCAAAACCACTACTTTTTCAATGTGCGGGTACTTGCTTATGCAACTCTCGATCTCTTCTAGTTCAACTCTATGACCATTGATTTTGACCTGCAAGTCTGTTCTACCCATAAATACAACTTCTCCACTAGGTAAAAAACACCCCAGATCTCCTGTACGGTAGACTCTGATGGGGTAGCTCTCAAGGTGGTCAACTAGAAGAAATTTTTCTTTGGTGAGTTTCTCTTGTTTAAAGTATCCCTTGGCTAAACCGGGCCCCCCTACATAAATTTCACCTTTTTCTCCTGGCGCTACCCGGTTTAAATGAGGGTCAAGAATGTAAATCTTATTATGCGAAAATGGTTTACCTATAGTAACTTGCGAAGTTTTTTGCTCTTTTGGGTCATAGATAACACTAGCTGTAACTCCCATTGCATACTCGGTAGGGCCATATACATTATATAAAGTTGCATTCGGTGAGGTTATTTGGTGGGAATCAATTAAATTTCTAGAGATGTCTTCTCCGCAAAGATCGACGGTCTTTAGGGAGGCGAGGGACTTGTTTTGTTGAATTAGTTTTGAGTATAAAGAAGGTGTGGACAACATGAAATTGACAATGTTCCTGTCTATCAAATCTACTATCTCTTGGGGTCGAGACACATCTATGCCTTCCCTATTGTTATAGAGGCAAAGAGTTCCGCCTTTTGTTAGAGTAGAAACGATTGTTAAGAGGCTGGGGTCAAAACTAATACTTCCAGCAACTAATGCAATACATTTTTCGGGATGGAGCTCGTTATATGCGACAGCAGCATGTTTCAAAGCAAAGTGGTCAACAACAATTCCTTTTGGGGTCCCTGTAGAACCTGATGTGTACATTAAATAGGCTAAATCACCCAATTTGGGCATTCTTAGCTTAAGGTTTGGAACATTGTCTTTTTCATCTATGAAATAAGTTTTACCTTTAAAGAGTGGGAAGTTAAGATGAAGCTCTCGTTTCGTAAGTAATAGCTTTGGTTTAGCATTGTTTAGCATCATCTCTATTCGCTTAGAAGGGTAATTTGGATCAATTGGCAAGTAGACGCAATTTGCCTTCCAAATGGCCAATAAAGCAGGTATGAGGTCTATATCATTATAGAGTCCCAAAGCTATTATACTACCGGGACTTATGCCTCTATTAATGATGTTTTTAGCAATAAAGTCAGATTGGCTATTGAGCTCGGAATAGTTGACTTTATTATCGTTAAAAATTACAGCAGTCTCATTTTTGAGTTCTTTTGCAATTTTATTAACCATTTCTGGAAGGCTGTTTGAGTTCATGAGTGATTCTTTTGTTTACGGGCTTTAATGATTAATACTGTGTAAGGAATACTGATCTTTTTGCCCTTACGTGTAGTCGAGTCGTTGAGGACTGCATGGCAAACATCTTCCAGGAACGATTTATATAAATGTTCTGGAAGGGGAACGTAACTGTTGAGCCAGCCTTTGATGTACTCTTGGACCTCTTCAGGAGTGTTATAATCCGCACTTAGCTCGTGTTGTTGAAAATCAATAATTTCAAATCGGTTTTTGAGCAGCAGCTTCTTATACCCCTTGATCGGGAGCATCGTTTTACTCGCTGAGAAAGCTGCAAATTCCGGGTGTTTTTTTAAGGCAGTTTCCAGATAGCTGTAGTAATGAGACTCTTTCGGATAGGTCAAGATCAACATTTCTCCGCCCGGCTTTAACGCAGCGCTCATGCGACGAAATGCTTTTTCTGGATTTTTTAGCCAATGAAAGCAGCTAAAGGAAACAATCAAGTCAAATTTCTCAGTAAATTTTACATCCTCGGCCATTCCCAACTGGAACCGAAGATTAGGGTGTTCAGGAGAAGGAAATTTCCTAGAAGCAAAGTCGACCATGCTCGGCGACGCATCGACCCCAATAACGAGACCTTCTTGAGCTCGGCTGGCTAATTCAACAGTTATTCTGCCGTCGCCGCATCCCACATCCAGAATATGCGCCTGAGGGCTAACATGGAAACCCTCTAAGATATTCTTCGCTAGCCCCTTTTGTAAGGAGGAATGTTTCACATAATGGCGTGCATCAAGATCCGTTGCATTTTCTTCGATTTGATTCATGCATATCTCGTTTGTCTTTATGGATTGAGCTAAACCTTCAAGATGATTTGTCAAACACTGGTCTGTCGACAAATAAGGTACAATTTTGCGCGTGTTTTTGAACAACCCGCCAGTCACTGAGGAAAGCAGGTGAGAACCGCGAATTTCGGCAGCCTGAGCTCCGCAGAGCAGTTCAAAGGCTATGACGTATGCTGCATTGGTATAAATTTCCTGAGCTCGTCTCGCTGCGACCAGCCCTAACGACACGATATCTTGAAAATCGCCTGTAGAAGTAAGAGACTGGATAGACACCGGATTACAGAGGGATCTATTTTCAGAAGTCAGCGAGGCCGCCATAAACTGCCCGCCCATTAGCCCCAATCTCAGTCCAGGCGTTTCCTTGCAAAGAAAGGGGGGAAGCCCATTGCTATTATTCTTGTCCATAAGCCGGTCAATCCGCCTATCAGACAGGTTAGATAAAGTAGTCAGCGCAATGGAGAGGTGGTCCATTGCCATAGAGATATACTGGCCGTGAAAGTGCCCGTTATGGAACGCCTGGGGATGCCCTGGAATCACAAGCGGGTTGTCATTGCTCGAGTTGATCTCATTCGTAACAACCGATTTAATCCAAGACAAGCTGGCTTTAATAGGTCCTAAAATATGAGGAGTGCACCTAATCGAGTAGGCATCTTCAATAGGATAATTAGTGGCAGTAGGCGAAGAGGCGTCGTAAGACTGCAACTGCTTCTCAGTTACTGACTCTTTAGAAATCATCTTGCTGTCGCTCAGCGTGCGCCAAATCATTTCAGCAGTGCTGAGCTGGTCAGGGTGAGGCTTTTGCTTGTGGACTATCGGGTTAAATGGATCGATCTTTGCCTTGAGCGCTTCAAAAGTAAGGCATGAGATCAATTCATAAGTATCCACTAAATTGATCGACTGTTCTACCAGAAGAGCCGCAAAGCCTGTCATCACAGAGGTCCCATTAACCAAGCTAAGCCCCTCTTTATAACCCAAAATCATCGGTTCTATACCGGCCTTCCGCAATGCTTCGTCCCCGGATAACGTTTGACCTTTGTAGAGAGCTTTCCATTTGCCCACACAGACCAACGCGATGCAAGCCAAGGGGCCAAGATCTCCACTAGCGCCTAACGAACCTTTGGAGGGGATGCAAGGAACGATCCCAGCGTTATAGACGCTTAGCAATTTATTAAAGTTTTCCAAGGAGATAGCCGAGCAGCCTCGGGCAAGAGAGTTTAATCGTACTAGCATGCTGGCTCTCACAACATCGCTATCCAAGAAAGCCCCGACGTTAGTGGCGACAGCGGCGATGAGATTTTCTTGAAGCTCTTGTGCGAATTCAGTAGGAACAAGCCAGTTAACGAATCCTCCCACACCTGTGTTGACCCCATAAATGACCTTTTTCTCATCCATGAACTTGTCTAGAAGTTTTCTAGAAGCTTCAATGCGCTCAGCTGTTGGGGGAGAAATAGCAAGTTGAATTGAGGGGTCTTTTGCGATTCTGGAGACATCTGAGGTTGAAAGAGAGTTGCCGTCGAGGAACACCATGTTTTCGCAAGGAGCTATAGGGGGGGGGGGTTGACCGGCGGGCCCAGTTTTCATCTTTTTGGTTATCATTCTCTCCTCTATTTGAGTGAAAATTCACTGTATGAAACAGCTATTTTACCCTGTAAACAAAATATTTGTCAATGCGTAATCTGCGGTTTGTTTGATAAATCCGGGGTTAATCGTGCTTTCACAAACTAATCTTTGATTTTTAGTTAATTTGTAAATTGCTGGGGGCTGTGTTGCATAACCCCCGAAGTTCAAGCTGCCTAAGACCTCCCTCCTTCACAGGCCTATGCAGCCTGAGCAGCTATCATTTTATTGATCATCATAGCCTTGATTGTTACCTCTACTCTTTGACGTGCCCCACATCGACTTTTAAGACTTCCACCATAGAGCCGTTTCCATCTAGACATCATACTTTCCGCTATTACACGACGGTTATATCCCACCAGTTTTCCCCAGATGGATTTTGCTAGTCGGTCTCCTCCAAGCCCTCTCACTACCTTGACCGCTTCATTGCGCTTTTCATAGCCACTTTCTCTCCTTAAAACTGCCCCCTGCTTTGGGGGCGTTAGTAGGTGCTTGTTGTACTTCGCAGCAGTTTCATAACACCGCCTACTGTCTGCTATTCCGTCGATTAGCACTTTTCCTTTTTTCCCGTTTGCGCCCTGTAGGGCCTTCTCCAGGTAGGTCGTATCATGCACGTATTTTTCTGTGATTTCGGCCAACATTAGCTGCCCAGTTTCAAAGTCTAGAACAAGGTGTAACTTCCTCCATGACTTTTTGCCGCCGTACTTTTCAGCTCGCCACTCACCTTCCCCATGGACTTTGAGCCCGGTAGTATCGAGAACGATATCGGTAATATTTCTCTTGTCGAGGAGCTCTTTGGGCAAGCTAAGCTTTTTCATCCGACGGCATAGCTGAGTATAACAAGGTACTGCGTGAAGCATGTTCATAATCGCGATTAGCGATAAAAAAAAGCCCTCCGTTTTCCTAAGGCTTAGGTGGAACTTAAAGCGGATGTAGCGCATCGCTTTAATCACCTCTTCTCCATAGATAAAAGGGTGGCCGTTTTTCTTCTTCTTTTTGGCCTTCCAACTCTTAAATACCTCAGGCTTCACCCAAAAATTTATCTTGCCTCGATTTACCAGTTGTTTGTTATATTTGCTCCAGTTGCGTTTGTCTTGCATGGGTCCGCTCCAAGGTTTTGTCACCGGTTAGCGTAAACCCATGCATTTTCTTTTATCAAGATTTCTTTTTAGATCTTATCTCCTAGAGGGTTGTGCAACACAGCCTGGATAGGCCGATTACTGGGATAGGTTCACTTTAATTTTTAGTTTTGTCGCTTGATGGTGGAAAAGTCCTTTTTAAAATAACGATTATTACGCTGCAACTGATTAACGATATCGTCACTTTTGATTAACATTTATTTTGTAATTAAAAATTAACTGTTTTTTTGTTATTAGTTTTATTTACAAGTAGCAGTCGATATTTGTAGACATAAATAAAGACTTTTTGTTAAAATCACCCATCATAATAATATGGGGGCATCTATGGTTTTCATCGGTAAAAGTCACAAATTCGGCCTTCTACAGTTTAGGGATGTTGTTTTAAAAAAAAGAACACGGATTGAAATTTGTCCTGATGCCTTAAAAGATCTACAAAAAACCAGAGATTTTATCGATTTTCTCATTGAAAATAACGCCGAAGTTTATGGGGTCACCACAGGACTGGCAGACTTAAGAGGTCAAAAGATTGATCCCTGTCAAGCTGCATTATTTTCTTCTAATTTGATTGAAAGCCATGATGCGGGAATCGGAGCGCCGCTACCCCAAGAGGTAACCTTGGGAGCGATGGTTGCAAGAGCCTCTTCTTTAGCAAAAGGCTTTTCAGGTTTTCGCTCAGAAAGTCTTGAAACTCTGGTGCGAATGATAAACAAAGGGATCATTCCTCAAGTCCCCAAAACCGGATCATTAGGAGCAAGTGGAGACCTGGCTTTTCTTTCGCGGCTAGGGCGCGCGATGCGAGGTGATGATGTTCCTGTTTGGTACAAAGGCCATACCACTAGTGCAAAAAAAGCATTGGAACGCGCAGGAATTCAACCATTTACCCCCTTGGCAAAGGAGGGGCTAGCCCTCACCAATGGCACATCGTTTATCATTTCTATGCTCTCATTAGCTTATCTACAAGAATTAAATGAAATGGAAAACATCCTTGCATTGCAAGGCCTTTTTCTAAATGCTATTGGTTCCACGAGTACCGCATTTAACAAAAGCACCCATCAAGTTCGTAGTCACACAGGCCAGGTTTTAGTTGCAGAGATCCTCTCAAAACATTTGGAATTTAGTAGTTTTTCTGATCACTCCCAGGTACAAGAAGACTACTGTATTCGTTGTGTACCTCAGATCTTTGGGCCCAAAGTAGAAATAATCCTAGAGCAATTTCCAAAAATTGAAACGGAGTTAAATGCTGTAACGGACAACCCTCTTTTTTTCAGAGGTGATGAAATCTCCGAGGACGTTGACCCACGTGGGGTATGGACTTTTGACAATGAGCCCTGGGCCATTTTATCCGGAGGCAATTTCCATGGAGAATGTCTGACCACTATTGCAGATACAATGTGCGCTTCCAACGCCAAAATAGCCTTCACTTTAGAAAGACAAATTTCCTACCTGCTTAATCCGTTTCGTAACCGCAATCGGCTCCCTGTGTATTTGATCACTGACGTCGAGCAAGTTGGACTTGTGTCTGGCTATATGATCACTCAATATACAGCTAATGCCCTGGTGCAGAGAATTGCCCAACTAGGCTCACCGACGACAGTCTTTAATATTACAAGTGGAAATGAAACTGAAGATATCGTTAGTTACGGAACAACGGCTGCAGAACGTCTTCTAGAGCAACTACAATATCTGCGTGAATTAAACGCCATATATTTAACTGTGGTTGTTCAAGCTTATGCCATTACACGAGCAAGTCATATTTCTAGGGGCAAAACCATTTCTTCCAATCTTATAGCCGAGAAGCTATTTGAAAAAATTCAAGACATCACAGAAGAAGACTATCCAACAACTAAGGAAGAAAATTTTGATAGACGTTACACCCAAGCATTAAAAGTACTTGAGTCCGGCATTCTACAATCGATTACGGGGCACCCACTATATTCGCGAATTACAAGCAAGGAGAGTTCTTTTGTCTAAGCACAGTCAACTTTCCATGAACGAGCATTTAAATAAATTAAATCACATGGATAAGAATATCACAAATTATTCAAAATTTGGAATAGAAGGAACTAGCCTTTTAGCATTTAGAGATGTTCCTGATTTAATTAATAAATACGTTAAAGGGAAAAAAACCCTTGATTACGGTTGCGGGCCTGGGCGGTCGACACGGTTTCTAAAATCCATGGGATTGGACGTCATTGGGGTTGATATCAGTGATAAATGCCTACAAATGTGCAAAGACAATGCAACGGCTCATTATTGCAAAATTGAAAATGGCAAGTTGCCATTTATCGACAACTCCTATGACTTTGTTTTTTCTAGCCTCGTATTCTTGGCAATTGCAACAAAACGAGATATCAGTACTGCATTAAGAGAAATACATAGGATTCTTAAAAAAGATGGCATTTTTATTATGGTTACGGGCACCGAAAAGCTCCATTCCCCTGAGATGCAATGGGTATCCTATGACACGGACTTCCCAGAAAATCAAAATCCTACGAGTGGCCAGGCATTAAAAATTGTTATTAAAAATGCTGACGTCACATTTTATGATTATTTTTGGACAAATAGAGACTATTTAGACTTGTTTGATCAATGTGGCTTCCAAGTTTTAGAAGATCACTTACCCGTAGCTAATAACCAGGATGATCATCCGTGGCATTCAGAAAGGGAAAACGCCCCTTTTATTGTCTATGTTTTAAAAAGAAAGGGCGACTCTAAATAGAAACCTTCTTATTTACTGGTAGTTCGTCCAACTTTTATCGCCATGTAAAACCCTAGTGAAATCAGGGTGCATAATGCCAAAATCCAAAAATATATCATTTGGTTTCCTGCAAACTGCAATAAATAGATACCAGCTACAGGTGTAAGGCTGCCTATGCTGTCTGCTAAATTATACGTTATTGCTATCCCTGTATAACGCAACTGGGTTGGGAACAAATCAGTGAGGATAAACGGCAAAATTGCATAGAGACAGGCAAATGAAAGCGTCAGACATATACAAATGCTTAATGCATAAAGAGAACCCATAGGTAAAAGCCGCAGTACCATCAATAACAATAAAATTAAAACAGAGCAAAAAATTAGAATGGTCTTATAATTGTATTTATCTGCAAGTTTTCCAAAAAAAGGAAGTGGAAGTGTGACCAAAACGAGTACCGCAATACTAAGCATCAAATTAATTGAGTGGTCTGTACCAAATAAGGCATCAAAATATAGTGGAAAAAACGCTGATAGAGCTGCAAAAGACGAACTTGTTATCGCAGAATACCCTATCCCCTTTGCTATTTTCCATTTATATGCTAGAAACACCTCCTTTATGGGTGAGCTAACCACTTTATGAGTTTGTTCCAATTTTTCCCAGAATGGAGTTTCTTTTAGTGTGCATCTCAAATAAAATCCATAAATTCCTATCAAGCCTCCGAGGAGAAAGGATAAGCGCCAACCCCATATAACTAAATCTTCATGGGAGAGAAACTTCTCGAAAAATAAACATTCCACCAAGGCAACAATAAAACCGAGCTGATTGCCAACGAAGCCCCAACTTGTAAGATATTTCCTGTTTGAGGGTTGCGCGCTTTCATAAAGGTAGCAAAATGACCCGGGTAGCTCGCCCCCTGCAGGAAAAGATTGTAAAAGACGCATAATACAGAGCAGGATAGGAGCTAATATCCCGATGGATGAATATGAGGGTAAAAATGCCATCCCTACCGCAGGAATTGAGATGGCAAAGATTGACCATAGAAGAGCCTTTCTTCTTCCAATTCTATCTCCCAGCCGTCCAAAAAACAATCCCCCTAGAGGTCGTATCAGGTAACCGAGGGCTAGGATAAGGAAAACATTAATTAAATTACTAGTAGGTGAATTGTGATCAAAAAAAATGTCCGCTAGGATCGGGGCCCAATACGCGTAGAGAGCGAGTTCATACCATTCTAGGGTGTTCCCAATATTAATAGCTAAGATTATAGATCGTTGCTGCCGTTTTGTGTATCCCAATATAAAACCTCACTATCCAGAAATTTTCATATGCTATTTATGGGGCTCTGTTTTTTTTTTAATTAGCCAAAAACACAAGAAGAAAAAGAGAATCGATAGATAACTCATAGGAGGAATAGTAGGGTTAGGGGAAGAGGGGGCGATTAGAAAAGGAATCAAGAAAAATCCCACGGTAGCAGCAGATAATAAGATCGCCAAAATCCAGAACACTATTTCATTCTGAACGATAACCTCACTTAAGTTGGTTTTTCTTGTCTTTTTATTCATGATATCGATGTCAACCTTGCAGAACGCTGCTTCCCTTGCTTATACGAAATTATGAACTTTCAGTCTAAATTTTTTTCCAATCCCATATTTCCCGTTATTAGGTATAGGCTTAAATGGAGTGTTTAGCCCGTTCATGAGTTGAAGCCACAACAACTAATTCATCCATATTGTAATGCACAACTCCTTTTGCCTCGCAAAGGGTAGCAGAAGTATAAGCTTCAACAATTTCATGAACATAGTCCCCTCTTTTATCTTGCGGAATAGTTCCAAGAGGAACCCAACCTGCTACCCAGTCTGCAAACACTTTTTTATTTGGGAAATCAAAGGGAGCACCTATTAACTGCAAATGCTCTGGAATCATTCCGGCCTCTTCAATTATAGAGGCCCACTTGGCAAGGGTATGAAAAGGAAAAACACTGGATGCATTATCAAAATGTGAACTCCAGCGATTTCTCTTAGCTATTTCATCTATAATCTGGTGGATTGGATGTCTAACCTGAATAGGGGCCACTAAAATTAACGCTTTGCCACCAGGAAACAGAGCTGCTCGCACCTGCTCAATGGCTGTTTTGATTTCAGAAACCCAATGCAAACAATTAAAAGACACCACGAAATCGAACTGATTTTTAAATGGAAGCGTTACTGCATCACCCAAAATAAAAGATAAATTAGGCCCTGCATTCGCTTGCGCGGCAGAGAGCATTAAAGGGGAAGAATCTAGCCCTAGTACAGAACCATCAGGAACTAAACTGGCTATATACTTGGTAACACGTCCATCTCCGCACCCAATATCTAATATGCGAGAACTAGGGGAAAGTTGGATAAAACTCAACGCCACGGTTGCCAAGCGATATTGCCAATCAGAATGATTAGCATAGTAACTCCCATCCCAGCGAGATTCTGTACCACATCGCGTATCTTTCATTAAGAACATTCTACCTAAGTTGTGTCTTAGAGAGCAAGAAATAGCTCTGCCGATTCCAATTGAATTGTCTCCATCTCATCCTCCTCTCATGCCACTCCGCTAATCCTCGAAAATCACCGCCAAGCACCCAGATTACTGCTTCAGGACCATAAATACAAGTTGCTCGAAATTCCCCCTAACCAACGCTCTAATCCCAGATACACGTTTTACTAATATTCTCCAAGCTGCTATGTGGAATGAAAAGATCCTAAGAGAGAACCTATATGAAAAATTCAGGCCTTCTGGACTCAGGAAACCTTACAGCGTGGAATTCGTTAATTGTCTCGGTAGACTTATCATCCATCCAAACAATGGTTGATAAGGGTGAGCTCTCTCACAAGGATAGGCTGGGAGAATACGGCTTATCGCCTCTACACCTAGCAGCGTGGCACAACCAACCTGAGATTTGGCATGGCCAAATCTTTATCTAGAAATTTCAGATGCGGTTTCACTTGATTTGTGAATGAAATCCCTTTGAAGAGCGGATGTAAAATACTCAATAAGTGTCTCGTCGGAGATGCCCTGCATTCTTGTGAAAATATCAGCAGCGCGTATGGTTTGGAACCTTCCGTTTATAGAGTATTGGACGTCGTCGGAACTGAACCCCACTTTAGAAAGAGCGATCTTAGGGTTTTGCAAGGCTCCCCACGCGGCAAGATCTACGAGCCAGAAGGTTGATTGTATATTAGAGTTGAATATGGGAGAGATCAGGAAGTCTTTATAAAATTTGACCCCTTCTTTTTTAAGTCCATAAACCCCGCAGTACCATAATAAGATGTAAGGAGAGGGTAAAGCGCTGATTTGAGTAGCTGTTTCTATAGGGGAAAGCTGTTCTTTAAATTCGACTGAGAGTCCCTTGCTCTTGAGATCTTTATCGTACGTAGGGAATAAGAGGCTTGAAGAGTGCCATTTTTGCAAAGACTTACTAGAGGAGTTTCTAGCGCTGGCTCTGCCCAAAGTCATTTGCCCCACCCCCAAATAAAAATTTGCTTAATTAAGAAGGACTATTTTAGCCCATAAACAAATAAGCCGTCAATGGGTAAAGGAAGGGTTTTTTTATTTTTAAGCATTGAAACAATCAAACAGCAATTAACTTTGTGTGTTTGTCGGTTTTACTGGTTTAAAATCTTAAAAAAGAGTGGGTTAGCTCTGCAAATTATTTTTATAGTAGTGATTAAGACTGGATACGTAGAATTTGCCCTAAATGGCAGGTTAACTTTAAGTTGGCCTGGTTAATTGGCGAAGGTTCTGAACATTCGACATCTCTTTATTCCGATGTTAACCGCTGAAGCGTCAGGTCTAAAAAATCCTCGCCCTTATAAATTTTCTGTATGTTTCTCTTTTCAGCCTCGTATTTTTTTATAACAGGATCCTCGCCTTTTTCTGAATAGGAAGCAAAGACGGGAATAGAAAAATGTGAAAGGGTACGGATAAAACAATCATCCTTGGCGCTAAAATTCGGCTGCAAAGTTTGGGTAAAATCCTTACTTCTGTCACTTTGCTCTTTATGTTTCCAGTTAAAACACAACGAATTTCTTTCCCCAAACCCGCAAAGAAGGCCGAATAACACCGAGTTATTATTCACGGTCTGCCAAAATTCAGAATCGTCATTTTCAGCTTCCAAAACCACGTCTAGCGGATCAAAATTACGGCCAAGCTTCTCCTTAAACAGGTCATAATGTTTTTGGATAATAAGGGCGCTTTCCAGAATATTAATGAAGTAAATGTCTGCAAAATTAGGTTCATCAGGTACCACTGGGCCAGGCTTTATAAATAGCAAAAATTTACGAATAGGGAAAGCAGACCTGATTTTTTTCCACTTTTCCCAATTTTCTGGTAAATCATAAGGCCGGTAATCGAGAATTGCTTCCTTCTTTGCTTCCTCTGAAAGACCTTCATAAAATGCTTTTATTTGCTCGTCAGTGTAATACCATACAGGGATATGTGTCATTGGTTTGCTCCCCCACAGGGTATAAATCCCGGACTCCTCAAGCATTAAATCCACAAAAAACTTTTCTATCCATTGCCTTTCTTCTGAATTCAGGGTGGGAGGGGTTGGATTATTTGGGACTTGCGGAGTTCCACAGGAGAAAAAAATCAATAGCGTTGCAAAAAAAATGATTAAAGCATTTAATCGCATTTTAAATTTAACCAGGAGAGTCGTTATGTTAAGAAAAGCGTTGTTCACTGTGTCCCTCATAGGCTTGAGCTTTAGCGGTAGCAATCTTACAGCAAGCGAGTATAGTTCCCATGATGCACTAATTATCGCAATTGTAGCAAACGCTGATGATTGCGTTATGGGGTATATAGATGAGAAAATTTATCTTAACGCTGAAAAAATCATCCCAACTGGGGAAGGCCTTTTTTTAGATCTGAATGGACTAGATTTTATGGCTTTGCCATCTTTATATTCTGACCAGGGTGGATGTTATATAGCAGGAGGATATGATCCGCGTGTAAAGACGACATGTCCGGAGTGTGGCAAAAAGTACACTTTTTACTGTCAAACTGAAGGTTGTCCAAGAAATCCGAAAAGCAAAAAGGGTAACAACTAGGTAATTGTTGAGGATTCCCCCGTGCTTCTTAAGAAAAAACGAGGGTCTACTATACCAAGTGTCTTGAATGGCTTTGTTGTATCGAGCAATTGGATCAATCCCATCTTCCGCCAGTCATTCAAGATCTGGAACGGATTTTTCTCGCTTATCCCCTTCGGGGCAAGCCTTCTTGACCTACTCTTAAAAGATCTCTTTGCTAAAAATATCTATTAAAAAATTCAGTGGTAGTTCTAAAATCCCGGCCAATTTCTGATCGGGGTGGTGATACGCAGAACGTGAGGAACTTAACCGATCCTGGAAAGAGAAGATTTTATCCATGGAGGATACTATGAGTACTTTACAACGAGTAGGTTCACAGGACCATTTGAATACGACAGCTCAGGTTCGGCCAGAGACAACGAATACTGCGGATCAACAAGTCCACTTGGTCCTTCGCTTGCAACCTGGGGCTGATTCCGAAAGAACGTCTGTTTCTGAAGAGGTGACGGGCCAGGCTTTAAATCCTGCACTTGCGGCTGCTCTGAGTCCATGCAGTGCAAGAGAGGTGTCGGTAGAGAGGGACGAGTGGGATGCCCCGCCTAACCATGTCATCAATGACTTTGACAATCCTGATCCACAGCCTAGGTGGGCTTCTAGAGTTTGGGATGTGCTTTATCCCGTAGGCGTGGCCATTGTTGAAAATGCGCCGGGCGCGTACGACAAGATTTCAGCGGAGATTTCGAGCGCATACGCTGCTGCCTATCCGGTAGGCGTAGCGATTGTGGAAGGGACGCCGGGCGCTGTCGCTACAATAAAAACCTACACTGTTCTGATCTTGAAAGTTCTGTATGAGGGGAGCAAACCGTTATACAAAGCTGTTTTAGATGGCTGCGCAGTGCACCTTGGCGCTTCAAGGACAATAGATGATTCGGGTAAGAGAAGGACGCAGCACGATGGATGGCAGCCAAATATCGTCCCTTGGAACGATCCCTACAACGTGCAAGCTAGGTTAGAGAACCCAAATTCTTCCTTTCGCAATGGAAGACCGATGCAATGATTTTTGGAGCCCCCACGTTTGGGGGCTTATCAAAAACAGCTTTGCGCTGATGGGTTTAAAGCTTTTCCTTCGATTTTATAGAACGCTATGATACCTTGCTTGATCGAATCTACCACTCTATTGGAGGAAACTTAAATCATGTTTTTCAGAACCGCTCTTTTTATCCTATGCGTTCCGGCCTTTCTTGCGTTTGCAGATGTTGAAAGTCAAAACTATTCGATGGGAGAGGCGCCTGCTTGGGTGCAGCCCTGTGCGTTTTCTTTGGACGACGTGCCGGTAAAGCCTTCTCAGGCGAACTATCAGTACCTCATCGTCGATATACAGAGAAATTGGGAGGAAAAAACAAAATACGTGCACGAGGCCGTTAAGGTGCTATCTCAATGGGGCGCTCAAGATATTTCTAAAGTAGAGATCGGATTTAACCCAACTTACGTAAATGTGGTTGTCCATATGGCTCGGGTATTTCGGGATGGGGAATGGGGGGATCGATTGGAAGGTGCGAAACTTAAGATAGTTCAAAGAGCAAAGGAGTTGGAACTTGGGATATTTAGGGGCGATCTTACTTTGATCTGTTTTCTTGAGGATATCCGAGAGGGAGATATTGTGGAGTATGCTTACTCTAGAATCGGGGAGCCTATTCTTTCTGCTTCTAAACTTGTAGAGACGATCTTACTGCAAAATAGCTTTTCTATAGAAAAAATCCGTTATCGCCTTTTAGGGCATCGAGACCTTCCTTTGCAGATCAAGCCTTTCAACACGGATGTTCAGCCGACGGTTTCTGATGTGTCGGATTACTTGCGAGAGTGGGTCTGGGAAGTGAAGGAGACGACCCCAAATGCTTCTGAGGATCATGAGCCCGATTGGTACGACTCTAGTGCGCATATCCATCTGAGTTTATTTGAAAGCTGGGGAGATGTCGCAAGGCAGGTATATCCCTTGTATACTTTGCCCGCGGATTTTGAGGAATCTATCCCATCGGAAATGCGAGCGCTCATCGAAAAATGGAAGGGATCTGCCCAAAGCAAATCTGAGCTTGCCTTAATGGCGATTAGATTTGTGCAGGATAAGGTGAGATATTTATCCATTTCCGAAGGGATCAAGGGATGGCAACCCAACGATCCGAGTTTTACGTTTCTGCGGAGATTTGGCGACTGCAAAAGCAAAAGCTTCTTGCTGCATGCTCTCTTGAAGTTGTTGGATATTCCCTCTACACCGGCGCTGGTGCATACTTCGATGGGAAAAAAGGTAGCAGAGCTTTTGCCGATGCCTTACTTTGCTAACCACGTTGTGCTGCAACTGGAGGTCGATGGAATGCCTTATTGGGTGGACTCGACAATCAATCTTCAGGGAGGGTCTTTAGAGACAAACCATTTTCCCAATTATGCTTGGGCGTTACTAATTTCGGACAAGACAGAAGGGTTGACTGAGACTCCTCAAGAGGTGTGTAAAAATCCTATGGAGATTCATACTTCCTATACTTTAGAGTCGGAGGAAACTGCGTGTCTGAAAATACAGTCGACTTCTTATGGAGCTGGAGCAGATCTCAGGAGACGCGGGCTTAAAAATAAAGGCCTGAAATATTTTGCAAAGGATCATCTTGCTAATATCCAGAGTGTCTATGGATGGGTGGATGTCACTGCTCCTATGGAGGTCATCGATGATCGGGAAAATAATGTGCTCACCCGTATCATGTCTTACCGCATTCTTACGGAGGATGTCACCAGCGGGAAGTTTATGGAGGTCTACTCTTATATATTGAGCCTTTATCTAACGGAGCGCGTCAACCCAATGCGAGATTCTCCTTACGAGATCGATTATCCTCTGTGGGTTCGAGAGCATATTCATCTGGAGAATCCTTTTATGGATTTGGAAGAGTCAGAAGAAGAGTATGTCCAAAACAATGATTTGCTGTTATACACGCTGGCCTGCCGCGCCAAGGGGAGCACGATGGACTATGATATTGAGCTGAGGCATTTACAAGATCACATTCCGCCAAGCGCGTTTCGCGATTATTGGAACTTAGTGAATGATATTCGCCGAAACTCTCCTAAGGCTATCAGGATCGCTCCTCCGGCGGAAGAAGCTGAAAAGCTCTGAGGAATCAGAGCTTTTCTTTGAGTTGGTCGATGTCGGTATTGAGTTTTTGAACAGCTTCAGGCGTTTCTTTAGATAGGAAGTCTTGATAGTGGCTTGCGAGGTTCTTTTCTTGGACCTGGGCGTTCTTGCTGAGGCACAGCTTCGCGGTCTCGTTCATGATCTCGAGCGTGCGGTTCATCACATCTTTGTACATCTCTTTTTGCTTAGGAATCTGGGAAGACTCATAGCCGTCGAGGCTCTTTTTAAAGAGGTCGACGCTTTTAGCGAAGTCTTGCTTGTAGACGGCGCGCGGATCTTCCGGTGTGTTGCCGCTGATGGGATTTGACATAAGGGTGCTCCTGTTTAATTTCCATATAATCTGAGAGAGAGTTTTTGGCTTGTAAAATTTTTTTCGATCCTTTACAACTAGTGGTTCTTGTTAACTCAAAATAGGTGCTCTATGAAATTGTATGATCGCAGCTCGCTTTTGCTTTGTGGAGCATTTGTATGGGGTTGCACACTGAATGCTGCCGAGCAAACGCAAGCAGAGACAGAACCGGTAACGCCCCAGCTTGTAGAAAAACAGCTTAGGAATGCGCAAGCGGAATTCGATGAAGCGAAGAAAATGTTTAACCCCTGGTACACGGGCCCGCTGCTCACGCCTTCGGCCCACGTGCTGCCCCCGGGCGATGTGAATATTCAGATCTATTACTTTTTGACGGATAACTTTGCGGCATATAATCGTCATGGAAAAGCGAAGAAGATCCCTCACTTGATCCAAAATAATCCTCAGGCGTTCGTACTGGTGGGAATTACGGATTGGTTGGATTTCTTTACGGTGCCCGGATGCTTGTTCAATAATCAGGCGGGAGAGCACGCCGTGCACTTCAGCGATCTGCCGCTGGGATTGGGCTTTCAAATCCTACCGGAAAAACCTTACCGCCCTGCGGTGTTATTCAGCGTTCAAGAAGTGTTCCCCACAGGAAATTACCAGAAGTTTGATCCGGATAAGGCGGGTGTCGATTCTTCTGGAGGCGGTTCTTATCAAACGAAGTTGAATTTGAACATCTCCAAGGTGATCTGGTGGGTCACAAAGCATCCGATGAACATCCGGGGATCACTCGGCTATACAATTCCTGCAAACGCTCATGTAAGAGGCTTTAATAGTTATGGTGGAGGGTTTGGCACGGCGGGATCTGTGAAGCCAGGAAAAAACTGGGCGCTGGACATCGGCTACGAGTATAGCTTCACGCAACGCTGGGTCGCTGCGATGGATGTTGCATACACTTATTCTGCAAAGACGACGTTCAAAGGAACCCCGGGTGTCACTGCGTTGGGAACTCCTGCTTCTCTAGGGGGCCCCTTCAATGATCAGCTGAGCTTGGCTCCTGCGCTAGAGTATAACCCCAACGCGAACTTGGGCTTCATTGCGGGCTGCTGGTTTTCTGTGTGGGGAAGAAATTCTCTCGACTTCGTCTCTGGAGTCGCTAGCGTGACCTGGACATTCTAATCATGAGCCCCCGTTGAAATGGCGGGGGCTTTCTTTCAGTTTGCCGGAAATTCTAATTCGAAGCGTGCCGGTCCATAAGTACCAACATGGTAGTAATGGATCAGGACAGGAACTTGCTCGCCTGCATCGCTAGTGATGAGATAGCCGTACTCTGTCCTTTGGATCTCCTTGATGGGAGAATGGTTCAGGCTGGGGTGCAGCTGCGGGTGTCTTAAGAGTGTTTCGATTTCGCGTGCTCTTTGGTAGGACGGCGCTAAGATGGCGACGTTGGCATGGTGTTCGACGGGTGCTTGGTTCATCATATAGTTATTCTCCTGGTCTCATAATGGGGAAGTAGAGGACGTCGCGGATGGAGACCGCGCCGGTAAAGAGCATCACGAGGCGGTCAACGCCAAAGCCGATACCGCCGGCGGGCGGAAGCCCTTGGCAGATCGACTCAATGAACTCTTCATCGAGTGGGTTGGCCTCTTCATCGCCGGCAAGTTTTCTTTCTGCTTGGCCGAGGAGGAGCTTGCGCTGGAGCTCGGGGTCGTTGAGCTCGGTGTAGGCGTTACAAAACTCTCCGCCGAGGATGAAGGTTTCAAAGCGTTCGACGATTCCTTCGTGCGCGAGTTTGGGGTTGCGGTGGAGTTTGCACAGAGGTGTAGTTTCGATGGGATGGTCGATGATGTGGTGCGGTTGGATGAGGTGCTTCTCCGCATAGCTCTCAAATAGGAGCGCAATGAGTGATCCGCGGGTCGCCTTAGCGAGCTCTTTGGGATCGTGGTCGGTGAGTTTGGCGCGCATTTCTTCAATGGAGAGGGCGTCGACGTCGATGCCGCCGTAGACTTTGATGCTCTCTTTCATTGACATCCTTTTCCAGGGGGCTTTGAGGTCGATGGTATGACCTTGGACAGCGAGGGTGGTGGTACCGAAGAGGTCGAGGGCGATCCCTTCAAAGAGGTTTTCGGCGAGGACCATCATGTCGTTGTAGTCGAGGTAGGCGCCGTAGATCTCGAGTTCGGTAAATTCGGGGTTGTGGGTCCGGTCGATCCCTTCGTTGCGGAACACTTTGCCGAGTTCAAAGACGCGGCCCATGCCGCCGACGAGGAGTTTTTTGAGGGGGATCTCAAGGGAGATCCGGAGGAACATCTCTTGGTCGAGGGCATTGAGGAGTGTGGTGAAGGGACGAGCTTGCGCGCCGCCATAGACGTTTTGCAGAACAGGGGTCTCTACTTCGAGGAAGCCCTCTTTTTCTAAATAGGTGCGGATGTAGCGGATGATGCGCGAGCGGAGGCGAAACTGCTCTTTAATTTCGGGATTGCAAATGAGGTCGAGCCAGCGCTTGCGGTAGCGGACGCCTTTGTCGGCAAGGCCGCTGTGTTTGTCGGGGAGGGGAAGGAGGGTTTTGCAGAGGAGGGTGACTTTTTTTGCGAAAATGGTGAGCTCCCCTTTCTGGGTGCGGAACATATTTCCTTGAATGCCGATGATGTCGCCGAGGTCAAGTTTTTTTTCGATGAATTTGATGGAGGAGAGTTCGGGCTGCGGAGTGAACCCTTCGACTTCGGTGGTGTCGCGGTTGAACATGATCTGGATCAGGCCTGAATCGTCCTGAATTTGTGCGAAGGCATTTTTCCCCATGGAGCGGAAAAGGATGAGGCGGCCGGCGACGCATACGTTCTCGGTCGTCCCAGCGGCAGCGTCTTCGCTGTGGCCGACGGGATTTTCGGCGTATTGGGCGGCAAGCGCGGCGGCGGTGTGGGTGGGGACATACTGCGCTGGGTAGGGATTGATGCCGAGGGCGCGGATTTCGGCGAGTTTGGCGCTGCGGTTAACAAATTCTTCGTGGCTGTGATATTCGGGCAGGGTCATGACTGTACCTAGTTGAGTTCTTGCGCCTCAATAATCGCAAGAGGATCCATATTAAGTCAATATTAGCTGTCGTAGTAAGATTAAAATTTTTACTGGGCGTTCCAGTTGATGAAGGAAAATGTGTCTCGGAACTGATCGAGGGTTCCTGTGACGTTGCCGTTGCCGAACCAGGCTTCCCCAGCTAATGTGATGGTTTGATTAAAATTCCTGCGCAAGCCCGTGAGCGTGACAGTGTAGGGGACCATTAACCTCGTGCCGCCCATTTGCATTGACTCGCCTCTAAATGAGATACCTTGCAAATCATTGTTCAAGGTGCCCCTGACGACATTACGGATTTTTAAACTGCATCCCTGGACCCCTTCAATAGCATGGGGGCCTACTTGTCTAATGGTCGTCTCCTTGTTAGCGATGAGTGTAAAAGTGAAGTTTTTGGTAGCAGGATTATATTCTGCGGAGTCGATATTGGGGGGAAGCATGGTATTTACGAAGAAGGGGCCGAGATCGTCGCCTAAGGCCTGCTGGAATAGGACGATCAGAAAATCCTTTGCCCCTGTCCCTTGGTAGCTTTGGATCGAATGATCTACAACGGAGCCGGGAGAAAATGTGGGTGGAGCGACGTGCCGATGAATAAGAGTTGATGTTGTAGTCGAGGATACGGCGGGGGCAAGTACTTCTACCTGAGGTGTAGGAGGGGGGGAGGACGGAGTATAGCTGTCTGAGGAAGAGAGATTTTCATCGTCGTGATGATGGACGTCGAATTCATTTTGAACGGTAAGTTGAGAACCGGTAGAAGTGGTCCGCCGATGCATCATTGCCTCTGATGTGGAGGAGGTAACGATTTCCGAACGGAAGATGGGGTCTAGATCAGTTGCCCTTGTAGATTGCTGATTGATCGTCGACGTGGAAAGGGGAGTTGTTGGAGCGTCTGTAAATAAGAGGCTGCGTCTCGCCAAGCTCTCGGGACGTAGGGGACGAGTAACGGAAGAGGAGAGTGGGCGATAGGGTGACACAATTGCAGTGGTAGGGGTTGTCGGAGCTGTGACCCGTACCGGAGATGCAGGTGTCTGAGGTGGGTAAATGATTTCGGGAAGGGTGCCTGAAATGAGGGGCGCCGGTTCCGCGCCGACGGGAGGCAGGGGTGGGCGAATGGGTGCGATCGTCTGCTCGGGTACCGGATAAAAATACATGCCGATGATAAGAGCGCCCGTGAGAAGTGGCGAATACATTGAGAGGATTCCAAATTCTACAAAGATTAGCCCTGCGGTGACGGCGACGCGCGCGGCAACAGAAAGAAGTGTGATGGCTAGAGAATCGGAGATTGCGGCGACGTGTCTTCCCGCAAAAGTTCCAATGACATCGTCGAGATGGAGGACGGTGCCTAGGAGGTGAGTGCTAGTCTGTAAGCAACGAACTTCTGTTATACTCATGGCCAGAGATCTTAACACAAAACAAAAATTTGTCCATATCAAGAATAATTTTTAATTTGATCAGAAAAAGGTAGATAGGGGATCCACGTCGATGAGAAGACGCACATGTTTTTGCTCGGCAAACCGCTGCTGAATTTTTGTGAGCAGTGCGGAGAGCGGAGAAATTTTTTCTCCTTTGATCAGAAACTGGAAGCGGAACTGGTCTTTGACTTTGGCATGACCGCACGGGACGACGGGATGGAGTTGATACGCGGGCGGAAGTTCGGCGATGAGCTGCTGGCGCACGGCGTGGGCTTTTTGTTGCGTCTCTTCGGAAGAGGTGCCGGAGAACGTGAGTTTAACGAGGTGGGTGAAGGGGGGATACTCAAACAGTTTTCTCACCTCAATTTCTTGGGCGTAGAATCCGGTATAATTTTGCTCAGCGGCGAGATGGATGGTCTCATGATCGACGAGCGAAGTTTGGATGATCACTTCGCCGGGAAGGGCGCCGCGCCCAGATCTTCCGGAGACTTGGACGATGAGCTGGAAAGTGTTTTCAGCGGCGCGGAAGTCGGGGATGTTTAAGCTGCCGTCGGCATTGAGGACTCCAACTAGGGTCACGGAGGGAAAGTGGAGCCCTTTGGCGATCATCTGGGTGCCGATGAGGATATCCGCTTTGCCGGAGCGAAATTGTTTGAAGAGGAGGTTGTGGCTCCCTTTGTGGCGCGTTGTGTCGGCGTCGAGGCGCAGGGTGCGCACTTCTGGAAAAATCGCATGGAGCGCCCGTTCCACTTGCTCGGTGCCGGCCCCTTTATTTTTTAAACTGCCTTCGTGGCCGCACGAAGGGCATTTGCGCGGCGGCGGTGAGAGCTGGTAGTTGCAGAGATGGCAGGCGAGGCGCTGCTCGCCGAGATGGAACGTGAGCTTCACATCGCAGTGAGGACAGGCGATCGCTTTGCCGCACGACACACACTGTTGCGAGGAGTGGTAGCCGCGCCGGTTGAGGAAGAGAAGTGTTTGCTCACCGATCTCGAGACGTTTTTTGATGGCGGTGAGGAGGCTGTCGGAAAATAGTGTGAACCCTTTGGCCCTTTCAAATTCCCGTTTCATGTCGACGAGGGTGACCGTGGGCAGATGAGCGTACTCGGCTCGCGTGTGGAGTTCGCTTAAAAGGTATTTTCCACTCTGGGCGTTATGGTAGCTCTCGAGGCTCGGCGTCGCGCTGCCGAGGATGACGGTGGCCTTCGCCAGGTGGGCGCGCATCACGGCGACGTCGCGTGCGTGGTAGCAGGGCGCTTCGTCGGTTTGTTTGTAGGAAGATTCGTGCTCTTCATCGACGATGATGAGCCCGAGATTTTCGATGGGGCTGAACACGGCAGAGCGTGCGCCGACGACGATGCGGGCTTCTCCCTTGCGGATTTGGTTCCATGCCTCATTGCGCTGCCCGTCGCTTAGGCGGTGATGGAGGATTGCGATCTTATTTAAAAATCGGCTGTGCAGCCGCTCGATGGTCTGCGAGGTGAGGGCGATCTCGGGAACGAGCATGAGCGAGCCTTTATTCATCGCGAGGGCTTTTTCAATGGCCTGTAGATACACTTCTGTCTTGCCGCTTCCGGTGATCCCGTAGAGCAGATGGGTCGCATAGCGCTCCGCCTGCAGCGTATCTGTGATCCGTTCAAGAGCGGCGGCTTGCGAGGGGTTGAGCGTTTTGGGCTTGGTCTGAAAGTAGGCGTATTCTTTTTCGTTCTCTAGTGGGCCGCAGGTGAGGATCTTCTTTTTAACGAGGCTGTTAACGGGCGATTTGGAAACATCACCCTTCTCGAGGAGATGGGAGAGGAGCATGCCGGGAAAAGAGGTGAGGAGCACTTCGAGCACTTTTGCCTGGGGCGCATCGGTGGAGCGGAGAGAATCGCAGAGTTTAGCGGTCTCGTTTTTGGAGAGGCATGCTTTCACAAAGAGCTGCACCTTGGGATTGACGGCCTTGCGCACGCCGGGAGGGAGAAAAGATTTTAAGACGCGGCGTAGCGGCGTGCAGTAGTAGTGGCTGATCCAGTAGGCGAGCTCGAAAAGTTCTTTGGAGATGAGGGGCTCGGGGGACAAGATCTGCGCTAGAGGCTGCACTTTGGAGACATCGGAGGTCTCTTTAACGGCGGAGACGATCCCTTTGCGCAAGCTGCCACGGAGCGGGACAAGCACACGCATGCCTGGAAGCGCTTGAGAGCGCATCTCTTCAGGGACTGAGTAATCGAGCGCTTTGTCGATGCCGGAATCTAAGAGGACAGACGCGTACACAGTGTCTCCCAGAGGGTCCGTTTCAACCCAGGCTGTTTAAAATAGGTAGCGGGCGGAGCTATGAGGAGCAGGGATGCCTGTCCTAAAAATTTTTCTGAGGTCGCCGGATTTTCTCGGTAGTGGCGCAAGAGGTCCATCCCTTTTTTAAGCTGGTCTTGAGAGACGAGGATCCATTTGAGCTGCGAAGATTCGAGAAAGGAGTCCCACTTCTTTTCTTTTTCCAGACGGCGGCCGTCGACGAGCTTAGCAGGCATGAGCGATTGGTTGATCGCCTGAGCGATGTTCTTATAAAAGAGAAGCTCTTTTTCGGTCTCGCCAAAAGAGAGGAGGACGACGGCAGCGGCCTGGGTTTCTTCTTTCCAGTGGTTGCGGATCCGCTGCGCGCCGGTGTCATCGGGCGGCGTCTCTCTTAACGCAAAGTCGGGCGCGATCTTGGTGAGGAGCTCGCGGAGCGCTTCGGCCTTTTCGACGAGAGGCGCTTCGAGTGGCTGCAAGTGGAGAGGCTCGCGTGTAGGCTGCGGCTCTTCAACTTTTTTGGGAGTTGCCTGCGGTAGGGGTATTTCAACTTTCGGCGGGGGCGTATACGTTTGTTTCTTTTGCACAGGAGCAGGCGGGGGCGGCGCAGATGCGCGGGAAGGAACTAAAAGGGAGTCGCCGGGAGCGTAGTTCTCCTTGATAAAGCGCGCGGTGTCTCTGACTAGTTTCTGATAGTCATTCATGCAAACTTTTCAGTAGAGCTTTGGATTCTTCGGCTCTTGCCGCAAAACCGCGGGCGGCAAATGCCTCGGCTAAAAATTGTTCTTTATCCGCAGGGATAAATTCTTGCAGAGATTTTTTGGCGCTGATCTTGGAGAGCGTGTGCTGGTGCCGCAGTAAAAAGAAAAGAAGGTTCTCGTCGTCTTTGCAAAGTTCCAAGAAGGGGAGGAGCGCGGCATAGATCTTCTTTAAAAATTTCTGGTCCCACTCGCGGACGAGTTTGGCGACGGTGTTTTCAAGAAGGGTTCCTTCTTCAGCAAGTTCTGGAAATGCGGAGGTGAGCAATTGGACGTGCTCTTCGAGTCGGTTCAGACATCCCACTTCCTGCGCCCAATCGTTTGGAAAAAAAGAGCCGCGCTTCACATAGAGCAGCGCGCCTTCCTCTGCGTGAATGAGCTCGCGGAGGATGAATTGGAGCAAGAGGCTTCGCGCCCGTTTCGTATTCGCGGATTCTTTGGATAGAGGTGAATACATAAATACCTGATCTCTAATCATAGCTTTACCCTGTCGTCTCCACTATCTCATATTTCTAGGGAAAGTACAAGGTAATTGCTATCACTCTTCTTGGGAGAACAGAGCCTCGACATAATTTTTTGCGTCGAAGGGCATCAGGTCGTCTGCCGATTCTCCGACGCCGATCCAGCGGATCGGAATGCGCAGGTCTTTGTAGATCGAGAGGACGATGCCTCCTTTCGCAGATCCGTCGAGCTTGGTGAGGATGATGCCGGATAGCGGCGTGAACTGATGGAATGTTTTTGCCTGATCGATAGCATTTTGTCCGACGGTGGCGTCGAGGACGAGGTAAGTTTCATGCGGAGCATGGGGGATCACTTTGTTACAGACCCGCTTGATCTTTTCAAGTTCCTGCATCAGATCGGTTTTATTTTGGAGCCGGCCGGCGGTGTCGATGAGCACGACATCGGCGCCGCGCGCTTTCGCGGCGGTGAGCGCGTCGAAGGCGACGGCGGAAGGATCGCTCCCGGGCTTGGCTTTGACGATGTCGAGCGAGAGCCGTTTTGCCCAGGTGTCGAGCTGCTCGATCGCGGCGGCGCGGAAGGTGTCTCCGGCGGCGATCAAAACTTTTTTATCCTCTTCGGCAAACCGTTTGCCGAGTTTGGCGAGGGATGTCGTTTTGCCGCTGCCGTTGACGCCGACGATGAGGATGACGAGAGGTTCGCCAGGGGCAGGGGATTTCGCTTCGGCTTGCGGCGGGGTGTGAAGAAGCTCTAAAGCTTTTTTCTGCAGCAACTCCAAAATTTGTTCGCTGGAGGCTTTTGGATATTTGAGCAAGAATTGGCGCACCTCATTCACGAAGTAGGCGGCGCAGGCGGTGCCGAGGTCGGCCTCATAGAGGATCTCTTCGAGTCGCTCAAAGGTCTCTTCTTCCCAGGGCTGGCCAAAGAGGGACTTAATGCGGTAGCTGAGCTGCAGGCGGGTCTTGGTGAGTGCCTGCTTAACTTTCTGGAATCCTGACTTTATAAAACTAAACATACTGTTCTTTATATCAGGATAGGTTCATGCGATAAAGCTCTTTTTTTTGGGTCTAAAAAACTAAGTGTTGCTTGAAATCGCCTTGTTTTGGATAAAGAAGTTATGAACACCCATGAATATCAAGCTAAAGAAATTCTCAAACGCTATGCGATCCCCATTCCCGATTTCGGGGTGGCCTCGAATAAGCACGAAGTGGAAAAGATCATCAAAGATCTCCATTTGACCCAAGCGGTTGTTAAGATCCAAGTACATGCGGGAGGACGAGGCAAGGCAGGGGGAGTCAAATTTGCAAAAACTCCTGAAGAGATCCTGAAGGTCGCCAGCAGCTTGATCGGCATGAAGATGGTCAACAATCAAACCGGGCCGCAAGGGGTGGTTGCGCACAAGGTGCTGATCTCTCGGCCTCTCGATATTAAAAAAGAATATTACCTCGGCGCCATCCTCGACCGCGCGCATGCCCGCCCCATTTTGATCGCATCTCCTGAAGGCGGGATGGACATCGAAGAGGTCGCCGAAAAGTTTCCAGAAAAAATTTTGACGCTGCCGATCGCCTTAGACGGGAAGATGCACACCTACCAGCTCTATCGCTTGGCAAATTTCATGGGGTGGAAGGGAGAGACGGCAAAGATCGGCATGAAAGTCGCCGCCGGCGTCGCCATAGCATTCATCGAGACCGACGCGTCTCTTTTAGAAATTAATCCCCTTATCGAAGACCCTGAAGGAAAAATTTGGGCGCTCGACGCAAAGCTCAGCGTCGATGACAACGCGCTCTACCGCCAGCCGGAGATCGCTAGCTTCTATGACCCGACGCAGCAGTCGCCAAATGAGGTGGCCGCTAAAGAGTTTGATCTCGCCTATATTGCGCTCGATGGCAACATCGGCTGCATGGTGAACGGCGCGGGACTTGCGATGGCGACGATGGACATCATCCACCACTTTGGCGGCACCCCGGCCAACTTCTTAGATGTGGGCGGCGGCGCGAGCAAAGAAAAAGTAGCCGAAGGATTTAAGATCATTCTCGCTGACCCGAAAGTCAAAGCCGTCCTCGTCAATATCTTTGGGGGGATCATGAGCTGCGCGACGCTCGCCGAAGGGATCATCGCGGCCGCTAAAGAGCTCGGCGTGAAAGTGCCTCTGATTGTTCGTTTGGAAGGAACTCACGTGGAAGAGGGGAAAAAGTTGATTAAAGAGTCGGGCTTGAAAATCATTTCTGTCGACGGACTTACGGAAGCGGCCCAAAAAGCTGTGGGAGCAATCAAGTAATGGCCATTCTAGTCAACAAAAAGACCCGCGTCATCACTCAAGGAATTTCTGGAAAATCGGGAAAGTTCCACACCGAACATTGCTTGCTCTACGGTTCCCACTTTGTCGGCGGCGTCACGCCGGGCAAAGGGGGCCAAGAAATTTTAGGCCTGCCCGTTTTTGATACGGTGTATGAGGCCAAACAGGCGACCCACTGCAACGCGACCATGATCTTTGTGCCGGCCCCTTTTGCGGCCGAGGCGATCTTGGAAGCGGAAGATGCGGGTGTGGAACTCATCGTCTGTATCACCGAGGGGATTCCGATCCGCGATATGATCGAGGTGAGCCGCGTGATGCGCGCGAGCCACAGAAGTCGCTTGATCGGCCCAAACTGTCCTGGTATCATCACTCCCGACGAATGTAAAATTGGCATTATGCCTGGATACATTCACAAACGGGGAGATATCGGAATTGTGTCGAGATCGGGAACGCTCACTTATGAAGCTGTTTGGCAAACCACGTTGCTCGGCCTCGGCCAATCGACCTGCGTCGGCATCGGCGGAGATCCACTCAACGGCACCAATTTTATCGATGTGCTTAAGCTCTTTGAAAAGGATCCCGAGACCAAAGGGATTTTGATGATCGGAGAGATCGGCGGAGACGCCGAAGAACAAGCGGCCCAGTGGATCCACCAAAATTGCACGAAGCCCGTCGCCGCATTCATTGCCGGAGTCACTGCGCCGCCCGGAAGAAGAATGGGCCACGCTGGCGCCATCGTGTCGGGAGGCAAAGGGACCGCTGAAGGGAAAATCGCCGCCCTCCGCGAAGCTAAAGTCGTCGTCGCCGCCACACCTGCTGAAATGGGCCTCGCGATGAAAAAGGCCATGAGCCAATGATGATTAGAATCGGCGGGAAGATCCCGATCATCATTCACCCCACCTTTTGGATTTTTGCCGCGCTGATCGGACTGTGGAACAGCCAAGGCAGCCTCGTCGGCACACTTCTCTGGATCGCGATCATTTTTGTCTCTGTCCTCTTCCATGAGTTTGGGCATGCCCTCACCGCCCGCGGTTTTGGCCAAAAGCCCCGGATCGAGCTCGTCGCCCTGGGAGGCCTCACCTATCATGACGGCCAATCCCTCCCTTTTTGGAAACAGTTCCTCATTGTCCTAGACGGCCCCCTCTTTGGGTTCCTCCTATATATAGGGGGCTCCCTGGCCGTCCCCCTGGTCCCCCCGGGGCTGGGGCAGAATTTTCTCTTGGTCTTTGCTGAAGTGAACCTGATCTGGACCCTCGTGAACCTTCTCCCTGTGCTCCCTCTGGACGGAGGGCAGCTCCTGAGGATCGCCCTAGAGGGGATCTTTGGCCATAAGGGACTTAAGTATAGCCTGATCGTCGGCATGCTCATTGGGGTGGGTATCAGTTTGGCCCTTTTCGTCTACAATCAAGTTTTGATCGGCGCCCTCTTTTTTATGTTCGCGTTTCAGAGCTTCGACGCCTACCGCCGCACGCGCAATATGAGCGAAGATGATCGGAAAGAGCCTTTGCGCAAAGGATTGGAAAATGCGGAGGCGAAGCTGCGCCTAGGACAAAAAAAGGAAGCTGCGGAAGCATTTGCAGAGCTCAAGGATCAAGCGAAGGAGGGGATCATCCATGTCCTCGCCACACAGTATCTCGCGTTCTTAAAATATGAAGAGGGAGATCTTCCCAACGTCTACAAGATGCTCCTCTCCATCAGGGAGCAACTCTCCGACGATGCGCTGTGCCTTTTGCACGTGGTCGCGTTTGAACAAAAAGATTTTCCGCTCGTCGCAGAGATTTCAGGAAATTGTTATCAGATTTTGCCGAGCGCCGAATCGGCGCTGCGCAGCGCCTATGCCTGCGCCAGCCTTTCTCAGGCAGAGGCGACGATCGGTTGGCTTGAGGCCGCTAAACAAGAAGGGGCTGCAAATCTGACGGAGATTGTCACAGAGAATACGTTCGATACAGTGAGGAGCGATCCGCTCTTCCAAGAATTTCTATCCACTTTATAAAAACCTGTCGCAAGGGGTTTAGCTATGGCTTACTTAACCCTTGTATATAAGGTAGGACCACTTCCCGAGGATGGCACGCCATGCTCGGCGTCGTGACCCCTAATTAAGCTTATAGGCTAAGAGCATCTCTGGCTAAAGTATCCCAAGCGACAGAAGCGTCGATTATACCTTATCTTAGAGTTTTTTAGGAAGATCACATCAGATGATAACAAATGATCAGAAATGATGATAAACAATAAATTATTTTATAAATCACTTGCCTAAAAAAAACTTCTATAGGATAATCCCCAGCTTACAAACCAGTACTGGTGCTTCAGTTTGAGGAATCAGGATAGGTTTTGGAGATAGAAGTGAGCGCAAACCCATCATTTCAGTGTACATTAGCGAACTTTCCGTTCCTAATCTACCCTTGCTTCAATCCGCAAGTGCAGTCTGAAGAATTGATCGCTCACACGCAACAGATGATTGGGATCCTCACCAAACTGATCCCGAGCGAACTCCTCTTCGAAGACAAAGTCGATTTTCTCAACTGGCTTCAAGAATCTTTACCGCTCATCCGCTGGAAAGAGGTCAACTCTGTTCCCGGCTGTTTGACCGTCACCTTATTGTGCAAATCGGCCAATGGCGCTAACACCGGTGCTTTTTTCTATCAGTTGCTTACTCGCGGCCTGCTCCAGAATAAAGTGGTGACCCTCTTTTCTCTCCATCAAATGGAGTTCTACCTTGGCGTCAACGCGCTGGAAAAATGGTATGTCGCGCAGGTCGAAGTGTTGGTGGAAAATGAAGACGAAGACATTATGATTCGGGAAAAACTCCCCCTCTTCGCACGCGAGCTCAAGCTAGGGCTTTCGAGCGAAAAATATGCGCGCGATATCTTGGACAGCAAGCCGCTTGTCTACGATCAAAAGATCTCTATCATCCGTCAAAAATTGATCGACATCACGCTGAAATTCCCCACACATACTGATCAAGAGCTGTTCGTCGAGATGAGCCGGTTCCTGGCCTTGTCAGAAAAAGAGTTCCGCGTTCAAAGATCTTATCTTCACCTTTTAAGGCTGATCGGCGCCCAATATAGTTTAAGACGCAAGATCATCAAAGCCTCCCGCCTTGTCTTTGACCGCAGACATCTTTATTTACGATTCCTGCCCACACGGCTCGATTTTGCCTTCGGCAGCAAACAGGTGCTCGGATTGATCGTGAGCGTCCTCTTGCAAGACCCGCAAGAGTTTTTCGGCGAAAAGCATATCATCCAAGCGATCCAAAAATTCATTCCGCGGGTTCAGGCAGTGAAAAACTCCTGCTACCAGCACACATTGGAAAAAATCCAGACTCTCTACCTAGAAATTGAGAAGATCGGGGGCGGGTTCTTTACAGCAGCCGAACTGCGCCTACTCAAGAATGTGCTTGCTGAAGAGCTTAAAGGGCGCATTGAAAAACTGATGCCGCCTGTATTCATGATCCGCAATGAAGAAGAGATCATGAAGAACATCTTGACGCTCAGCCAAGAGCTGCACGATCCGGAAGATATCCCGCAAGTGATGATCAAGTTTGAGGAGCAGACCACCACCGAACTCAACTTCTCCGTCATTCTCGTTCAGCCGATTGCAGAAGACAACGTCAAAACCATCCTGCCCCAATCGCTTTCCGGAGCGCGCGTCGCTGTCGACCGGATCCAAACGATTGAACGACTAAATCGCAAGTACTACAAGGAAGCGACGCTCCTCCAGGTTCATCTCTTTAAAGAGCCCTTCCTGCGCAGCGACTTTTCGGTAAACACCTACCTTGCCAGACAAAAAGTGGTCGCGCTCTTGGTGGATGTCTTCGGCGAGATCCGCGACTACACCGGCGGAATGATTTCGCAGCAAGAAGAGAGATTGTTCGAACTGAAAAAAATCATTAGCATGGAACACCACGAGCTTTTAGAAAGCTTCTTCTTGTCTATGAGTCCTTTGGAAGCTCGTTTCACACAGCCTCTAAACGTGCTCAAGGTTATGTTTTTGCAGATGTTGAAGGGGTTGGAGGCAGAGGCGCCCTATTTCTCTTTAGAACACAAGGAAGAGGGCTCTGTCGCTGTCATCTGCACACAAGATGGAGAGCTGAAAGAGGCGATCAAGGTTCCGAAGTCGACGCTTAGCTCCTTTATCATGTACCGCGAGACCTACTGCTATGCCTACCTTTGCCAAGGGGTTGAAAGAGAAACGGTCTCCTTGCTGATTAAAAAGACCTTCCAAGATTGGCAGACAAAGCTCAAGGCGCAAAAGATTGTCCGCCTCAGCTTCCCACTCCTCCACTCTTTCTTAGATCCCCGATTGGGCGGATCGGTCGGTAACGGGCACTACTTCATTTTGCGCATGATGTTCGACGGACTGACACGGATTGGAGCCGATGGCAAACCCTACCTCTCCATCGCAGAATCGGTCAACATCTCCTCCGATCAAAAATACTACCTGTTCAAATTGCGCAAGTGCACCTGGTCCAACGGTTCGCCCGTGACCGCCTACGACTTTGAATATACTTGGAAGAGCATCCTCTCTCCTTCATTCAAGACCTCTTCTTCCTACCTGTTCTATCCGATCATGCATGCTAAAGCTGCTAAAGAAGGGCTCGTTCCGTTAGAGAATGTCAAAATCCGCGCAATCGACGAGTCGACCCTCGCAGTCGAACTGGCGTTCCCAGCCCCTTACTTTTTGGAGCTGATCGCGAACCCGCTCTTTTCCCCGGTCAACCACCAGATCGACCAAATCCATCCCGACTGGGCGGCGCAAGAGGCTGAGTCCTACATCTGCAACGGCCCCTTCCACCTGAGCAAACGGCACTCCTTCGACAGGTACGTGCTCAAAAAGAACCCCACCTACTGGGATGCCGACAATGTTAAGTTGGACCAGATCACGATCTATAAGACTAATAACGTTCACGAAGTTTTGGAAATGTTCCAAAAGGATCAGATCGATTATTTGGGAAGACCGATGCAGCCTTGGGAGCCCTTCTTTGCGCACCAGACTCCAGAGATCGATCCAACGCCTCGGATTTATTGGTTGACCTTTAACGTTCAGTCTTTTCCCTTCAACCATCCCAAATTGCGCAAAGCGCTGGCGCTCGCGATCAATCGTCAAGAAATTGTCACTGCCCTTTCAGGAGATATGATACCGGCTACGACACCGCTGCCGCGGGAGCACACTTATCACATACACACCGCAAACTACGAAGAAAATGCGGGCAAGGCGCGCGTTCTGTTCGACGAGGCCCTCGAAGAGCTAGGGCTCAATCGAAATTCTTTTTCAATGCCGCCGATCCTCTCGTTCCAAGGGTTCTTGCGAGAGACCACGGCTCTCATGATCAAGAAGCAGTGGGAACAATGTTTTGACATCCACTGCCGCGTTGAAGCGCACAATTTAACAACGCTGTTCGAAAGAATGTACCGAGGCGACTATCAGATCAGCGGCATGGGATGGGAACCTTTAGTTAACGACCCCATTTACACGCTCGACGCCTTTAAGAACGCGAAGGAAAAGGTCAACTTTTCCAAATGGGAACATCCAGATTATCAAGCGCTGCTCGATGCAGCAAATGAAGAATGTGATTTGAAAAAGAGAGATGAGTACTTACTGCAGGCAGAAAAAATACTCATCGATCAACTACCCGTCATACCTCTGTACTACGAGGTTGGGAAATTTATGAAAAAAGAAAACCTCTATGTCCCTGGCATAGGGTGGCAAATGGATTTTAAACATGCCTACTTACGATAGGAGGCCAGTATGTCAACATTAATGACAACCAATTATTCCAAGTCGCGCACTTTGCGCACCATGGATCACAAGTATATGGCGATCCAAGCCCACGATGGCTGGAGAGGTCAAATGGATCTCATTGCCAGCGAGAGACTCTTAGAAAAAGAAGCTCCCTTTGTTTACATCATGCACCAAGTTGATCATCAACTGTACATCTCCTATGTAAACAAAAAACAAACCGTCTACCACGTTCCCTTCACGATTGGTTTTCAAGGAAAACTGATCTATAGAAACGGTTGGGCGATCATTAGCGATGAGCTGGATGATTTCATTGCCTTAGCGATGCACACAAACAAAGCATCCTGCAGACCTTTGTAAGCCGAATGACAGTTGCCGGTGCGGGTTTCCCCGCATCGGTAACGGTTCGCGCCTCTTTCTATCGTCTAGCAATAAAAGAGCAAATTTTCAAATACAGAGAGCGCAGAGGATGCAGAGGCGGCACGCCGCGAATGCGTTTCTTTATCTCTGTGCTCTATGTGGTAAAATTCTTTTCTTTTAATAGGCTAATGCAGAAACTTTTTAGACTAGAGTTTCTTCAGATTTCAGCTTTTCGGTGGAAGGTTGGGCGAGGAGTTTAGAGCGGATGCGCAGGAACTGCATCCCGCTGATCACAAGACCGCTAATTGCCATCATCATCCACATCTTATCTCCTGACCACTGCAGCGTGTTCATGACGAAAAATAGGAGGAGGCAATCGATCCAGCTCAAGCACGACATGATCATGTAGAACAGCGTGTCTTTAAACGCCGTTAAGACAGAAGAGGTGATGCTGTTGAGGGCGTAGCTGAAGCTGAAGAACCAGATCCAAATGAGAGCAGAGGAGAGGATTTCATACTCTTCGTGAGAGGGTTTGAGCTTAAAGATAGAAAAAAAAAGTTCGGGGTAAAAGAGAAAGGGAACGGTTAAAATGACAGAAATGATTAAAGGGACGCTCAGCGCCGATTTGATCATACCGGGGATCAATTTCCCCCGGTTTGCCCCTAGAAGATGAGACGACACCGTCACAATGGTCTTGCCAAATCCATCATAGATGAAACAGAAGAGAAGGATTGCTGTGCTTCCCGTTGTGAGCGCCGCTAGGTGCGTACCTCCCTTGCGCATCATGATCTGCCCCATGACCGCCCAAGACATCGAGTAGATGACCTTGCCCAAGGCTGAGGGGAGACCCACTCTGAAAATTTCCCAAAAGAGCTTGGGGTTGAACTGATAGGAGGCGGTGCCGAAGAATAGTTGATTTTTCTTGCTGAGAAAGTCAAAAAACAGGATTGCGCACAAGATCGCTTGGGAGAGGGCAGTTCCAAGCGCAACACCTAAAATGCCCAGCGGGGTGCTAAAGAGAAGAAAATAATTGAGAGGAATATTGATGAGCTGGGCGAAAATAGTGGCCCAAATGATAAAAGAGGTCCTTCCGAGTCCAATAAAAAACGCCGAGAGGGTTGCTGCCAAGGGGAAGAGGAAGTTGCAGAGGAGAAGGCAGTTGAAATAGGTGGTCGCTGGGACGGCCACGACAGTATCGGAAAAGTAGTAGTAGCCGGTGATCAGCCCCACAGGGGTGATTACGATGCTTGTAAGGAGAGAAAACCAGATCATCTGCCAGATGTGACGGCCGATGATCTCAGGCTGCCCGGCCCCATTTTTCTGTCCTACAAAGACTTGGGCGATCGCAGCGATGCGGACGCTGGGCGCCTGAAACAACAGGAGGAGAAAACTCGCGCTTACGCAGCCCTCGCAGGCGATAAAAGAATAGCGCGACAGGAAGGCTCGGTCGCATAGGTTCATCAAGCTCCCGGAGATCAGGGTGAGGATAAGGGGGAGCGAGAGAACTAAAATTTCTTTTAAGCTTGCATTGGGGTGGCGAGTCAAATCGCTCATTCAAACCTAGAATTTTTTAAATCAAGATACTCCAAAGGCGGAAATCGCACAAGAAATACAAATAGAACAGAGGGTATAAATGCAAAGACGCAAAGAGAGAGAAGGATTTTATAAAATTTTTGCGTCTTAGCGCCTTCGTGACTTTGTGTTTATATTATTCTCTTGCCGTCATACTGAAGAGCTATAGAAGAGGCTTGGGATAAAAAAAACCACAGATAACGGAATGTCATCTGTGGTTTTCAGAATGTAAGGAAATTATTCAATTTTTACGGGATAGAAACGGACGACGTTTCCTTGGCGGATCAAGAAGAGGGCGCGTTTCGTTTTAGCGCTCTCGTTCATCACATCGTTGAACTCGCCCACATTGATCACTTTTTTGTGGTTGATGGCGAGAACGATGAACCCGGGGCGGAGTCCCGCAGTGGCCGCAGGAGAACCCGGTTTGATCTTGGTGATCACAACGCCCTGCTCATTGCTGTTATAGCCGAGCTGGGTCGCCACTTCGGGGGTGAGGTTGTCCACTTCCATGCCGAGCTTGCCCACAATGCCGCCGCTGGCCAGCTGTTTGTCATTGGCTGTGCCGAGCTTCACGGGGACCATGATAATTTGTCCTTTGCGGTTGATCTTCAGGTTGATGGTAGTGCCCGGTTCCATGAGGGAAATTTCATTTCTGAAGCCTCCCATGGTTCTTACGGGGATTTTGTTGTACTCAAGGATGATATCTCCTTGTTTAACGCCCGCTTTATCGGCAGGAGAATCTTTAATGACCTCAGAAACGAGGGCGCCTTCGGGTCTGTCGAGGTTGAACGCTTCGGCGATGTCTTTATCGACAGGCTGCAGGGAAATGCCGAGATATCCTCGTGTCACGGCTCCTTTATCAATGATCTGGCTCATGATATTGCGGGCCATATTGCTGGGGATCGCAAAGCCGATGCCCATGTAGCCGCCGCTGCGGGAGACGATGGCGGTGTTGATGCCGATCACTTCGCAGCTGAGGTTAATGAGGGGGCCGCCTGAATTTCCAGGGTTGATGGCCGCATCGGTCTGGATAAAGTCTTCGAGGTCGTTGATGCGCAGATTTTGTCTTCCTTTTGCGCTAATGACGCCGACGGTGACTGTCGCTTCGAGCTGGAAAGGGCTTCCGATCGCAATCACCCATTCGCCCGGGTCCATTTTCTCAGAGTCGCCCAGAGGAAGGAAGGGGAAGTTTTTTCCTTCCACTTTCACGACGGCGACGTCAGTATGCAGGTCGGTGCCAATAACGGTCGCATCGAGTTCTCGGCCATCGTGGAACACCACGGTGATCTTTTCTGCGCCTTTAATGACGTGGGCATTGGTCAAAACATAACCATCCGCAGTGACCAAGAATCCGGAGCCTTGGCTCAGCTGGGGTGTAGGTTTGCCTCTGCCACCATTGGGCTGTGCGCCAAAAAATCGATTAAAAAAATCGTCGCCGAATTGATCAAAGGGGCTTTGCGGCGCACCGCCTTGGCTGCCAAAGAGATCGCGCTCTTCAGGAGCGCCTTGAACTTTAATGAATACAACGGCAGGAGACGCTGTTTTTGCAACACTGGTAAACGCTTTAGAGAATTGTTCTGGCGAGCACTTGCAATCGGATTTTGTCTCTGCGAAGGCGTTGGAAAACAGCAGTGTCGATGCTAACAGTAATTGCAGCGGGCGTTTCATAACAATGACTCCTTGGTTAGCCATTCATTATATACTAAATGAATTAGATAGGCAAGAGGGGGAGCGGAGATTTTAGAGAGGCATTTTCTTTTGCGATCAATTCTTTGCTCGCAAACGTCACGATGATCCCTTGATCTTTCTGAGGAAGGAGCTCTTGCTCCACGGCATGTGCAACGTCAGAAACGGTCAGCCCTAATGTTTTATCGCGGTGGTGCTGTCGCATCTCTTTGCTTTTTCCTTCCCGGAGCCAGCTGTAAGCGGCGAGCGCTTTGCCGCCGGGGGAAATGGGAGTGTCGAACTGTTGGATCATGCCCAACTTTGCTTCGTCCACATCGCTTGCCTGGAATTGTTTGGAGGCGATCGCGGAGATCGCTTCTTGGAAAACGCGCAGGGTCGAAGCGATGTGAGGATCGCGGTAGCTGTGTAAATAAAAATGGCCCTGCATTGGCGCGTAGCTAGCCCCTGCGCCGTAAGCGCCGCCCTGCTCGCGGATTTTTTGGTGGAGGATTTTGTTCTCAATAATGAACGTGGCGGCTTGCAAAGCGGAAGAGTAGGGGTGGAGATAGCTGATGGTCTTAAAGGCTTCGGCTGTGAACGCAACGGCAGAGGCGATGGGGCGCGCTTGGGAGGCTACGTGAGGCGCAGGATAGAGCCCTGTCCACGGTTTAAAATCCTTAGAAGGGAGGTCGATCAGTCCATAGAACCGATGTTTGTCGAGCTCTTCGTATAGGGCGTCGTCGCAGCTGATGACGAGCTTAGGGGCGGCTGCGCCGAGGATTTGTTCTTTGAGCTCGTGCAGTTTCACCATGACGCCGGGGAGCTCATCTTTTTTATGCTTGGCAATTTTTTCGATGAACTTCAAATAGCTGATCCCATGCCACAGCTCTCCAATATAGGAGGGTGTCGATAAGCCGGAGAGAGCGAGCTGCAGGGCATAGCGGAGCGCGTTGCGGCTTAGGCGGTTTTGCAGCGAGGTGTGGACCTGCATGATCAGCTCGGTCACCCGTTTTTTTTCATCGAAGCGGACAGAGGTTGCGATCTCTTTTAGCAGGGTGCAAAGCTTGTCGACATTGCGGGCGAGCGCCTTTCCTCGGAGAATGAGGCACGGCTTGGTCCATTTGGGATCTTGAACTTGTACAAAAAGGGAGCAGGAGGCACCAACGCCGCCAGTGTGCGCTTGCATATATTCCAAATTGGCGGCATAGCCTCGAGCGCCAACGCCCACTTCCGAGAGTATGGATGTAAACAATTGGACATAGGGAAGGTCGAGGGCGTCGATCTCGGGAAGATCGAAGACGAGGTCGATGTAGAGGATGTGATTGGTGAAGCCGCTGTGGTGAAAGACCCCTTTGTGTTTTTCTTTTAGCGCGATATCGCGGGTGAGCAGGGGAATGTCTTTGCTCTCAATTTTTGGGAGGCAGTCTAAGCTTTGGCGCTCCACCTGGCGCTGGTATACGGCCAGCTCTTCGGTGTGTTTCAGGATCTTGGCGATCTCTTTTTCCGAGAGCTTTGCTTTAGTGGCTTGAAGGGTTTCTTTTTCTGCGGCGAGCTCTTGTGAGGCGAGCTCTGGATCGGGGACCATCACCTGGCGCACGAAGTGGGTGTTGTCGATGAAGTGCTTTTGGATGAGGCCGGCTAAGTACTTGGGGTCTTTGACTTTTTTGAGCAGTTTTTCAAAGAGGGAGTGGATCATCAGCGCATTCTCTGCCGCGCATCCGTGCTGGCGCGGTAGGCCGGCGCGCATGAAGAGGGTGAGGCCGAACGGCGATTGGTCTCCGGCGATTTCAGTGCGGGAGAACTCGAGCTGATGGAGGGCAGATTCGATAAGCGGGAACGGAATTCCCGTCTCCACAATCTTCTGCAGGGCGGCCATCAACGTTTTTTCTAATTTGTCGGCATCCTCTTTGCGGCATCCTTTGCAGACGATCGAGTAGGGCACCTCGCTCACTTCGGTATCGATGACGCCATCCGCTTGGACGCAGAGTTCCGATTCGAGGAGGGCAAGCTTGAGCAGAGAGGCGTCGGTATCCATGAGGATCGAATCGAGCAGGCTGAGCGCCAAAACTTCTTCTTGATCGATAATGGGAGCGGTGAGCCACCCGAAAGCGATGATCGCTTTGGTTCCTAGATCGTCCGCTTCATGGATCGGGAAGGGCATTTCCTTGCGCACCGGCTTTTTAAAGCGCGGCTGCAGCGGGATGGGTTTAAGTGGCGCTAGTTTTTTCACATTGTGCAGCGCTTTTTCTGCCAGTGTATCTAAATGCTTTTTGAGCGGGAGGTTGCCATAAAAATAAAAGAGGCAGCGGCTCGGGTGGTAGAAGGTCTCGTGGAACGCGATCAGTTCCTGATAGGTCAGCTCAGGGATCACGAGCGGATCTCCGCCCGAATTATATTTGTAAGGGAGATCGGGGAACAGATGCTCGAGCATCGCGTGCCAAAGACGGGCGTCTCCCGAATTGAGGCTTCCCTTCATCTCGTTGTAGACAATCCCCTTGATCTCTAACGCGCTCTTGGGATCTTTAGGATCGGCAAACTCATAGCGGTGCCCCTCTTGCAAAAAGGAGAGCTCTTTCAGCTCGGGATGAAAAACGGCGTCCATGTAGACGTCGAGCAGGTTGTAAAAATCTTGTTCCACCTGGCTGGAGGCGGGGTAGCAGGTGAAATCGGCGCCGGTGAACGCGTTCATGAAGGTATTTAAGCTGCGCCGGTTCATCGCGAAGAAGGGATCTTTCACAGGATATTTTTTGGAACCGCAGAGCACCGTATGCTCTAAAATATGCGCCACTCCGTTAGAGCTGGAAGGGAGGGTCTGAAAGGAGAGACAGAAAAGATTTTCGGGATCGTCGTTCTCGATGTGCATGACAGTAGCACCGGTGGGCTCATGGGTCATCTCGCGCAGGATGCAGTTGAGCTCGGAGATGGGGAGGTATTTAGTGACGACGAAGTCCAGGTAGCGCTGCCCAACGGATGTTAAAAAGCTCACAGAGGGTCCTTTGGGTAAAATTTTAACAGCATATGAACCTATCACAGTATTCGAAAACGTTGATTTTTGAACGATTTTTTCGCAGATTTTAGAGTCGCTTCGCAGGACATACTTGGATAAGTAGACCAAGAAGCGGCTCTGAAAGATGTGGAAAAAGAATCAAAAAGCATAGTCTTCTAATACTGTGATAGGTTCAAGGGGTCAGTTTAGACGGAGCGCCCTTTTTTTCCAAGGGATCACTAGTTGAAAAGGCTTTGAACGCAACTGGCGGCGCAGGGGAGTTCTAAAAAATATTTTTGTTGCCAGGCCTGTGTTTGGTGGGCTTGCTTACTCTCGGCGATATCCCAGGGCGGATAGACGCGCAGCGCCCGCTTTCCCCCTTTTCCTTCTGTCGAGAGAATGTTTTTTTTCATGAGCACCTCTTTAGCAAAAATAAATTGGCCCCAGCGCTCGCCGCTGCGGACGCTGATCACCACGAGGTCGATGGGGTCGGTGCTGTCGTAAGGGGCGATCACTCCTGAATGGCCTCTCTTCCATAAAGTCACAAACTGTCCGTTCTTGGTCGGGGTGATTTTTCCTGTGCGGAATTGGATGCGCCGGTGATTGAGAGAAAAGCTGCAAGCGCCATAGGCTGCGCTTTCTGGATCTTGAACAAAGTTCTGAAAAATCCATCCCCAAGGTTCATAGACCAATTTTTGTGCCGCGAGAAGATCCGGATTCACTGTGTCATGGCCTTGAATTTTGCAGAGACATCTTCGTACGATTGCTCCTCGGAGAGCGTAAAGATCTGTAAGGTTTTGGCGTTCAGATCAAATTTTTTCAGATCGATCACCCGGAGGTTCTGATCTTCATAGGTCCTAAAATAGAATTTCAGGGATTGGGGATCGCGTACGGCGGTGGCCAGCGTTGCATCGGTGTGGACTACCCCATTTTCCTGAGCGCGGACGAGGCCGACGGGGATATCAAATTGATTCAGAATGTGAAAGGCTTGAGAGACCGCATCTTGCGCATTGGCTGAAGGAGTTGCTGTAACGGAAAAAATGGCGGCCCGCACGAATCGCGAGGGTGGGGAGAAATCTCCGGGAAGACCTGTCATGCCGGAGCCTTGTCCAAAGGGGGTGAAGGTGATCCCTTCGATCGCGATTGGCTTCGCATTGAAGGGCGATAGGTGCACATAGTTGTTGAGGTTGGTCATGTGCCAGTCGAATTGGGGAGAATTGGTGACAATCCCGAGGTTGTTCTCGTAGGTCTTGAGAGTGCCGGCGACCGGTTCAATGACGATACTTTTTCCAGTTTTGTCAAAAACGATGTAGTGGAAGGGTGGCGGCGTAGGGCCCCAATTCTCGACAACTGTTGGCGCAATCGCCACATTTTTGAGGTTGGCGAGGACTTCGTCGATGGTGGCGTGCTGCGTTAAGATCCAGTTGGAGAATTCTATGGGGGAGAGGGCTTTCGCCTGGTTTTTAGAGGTGATCTCCGCATACTTGGCATAGCCGGGGAAATAAAATGCGCCGACGCTTAATCCCTTTTCATTCATCCCGTCGAGGATGGCGGTCGAATTGAAAGAGACAATTCCGATGGCCCCATATTTCGCTTTGTAGGAGAGTCCTGGTCCATTGGGGGTCGTTCCCTTGAATGCATAGCCGCGGGGGATGACGAGCGCGGAGAAATCCAACTGCACCCCAAATTCTGCCGTCCGCCCGTGGATGACCGATCCATCTTTGGCGGTCAATTTGATTCCGGTGCAGGCCTCACCGGGGATGGCGGCGAGAAAAAGTGTGGATAGGAGTAGGGATAGATAGATGGATTTCATAGCGACCTTTTGTAATTGAGAGGACGTTTTTAAAGTTTGATCTTGGAGGCTAGCTCGCGGATCTTATTCCACTGTTCTTTGTACACGGCCATCGTATGGTTATAGTTATGCCCGCTTGTCATCAAGGCAAAGTTAAAGCTCTCTGCAATGGTAAATAATCTTTCGAGATCGTGGAGTGTTGTTGAGGGGATGGAATATTTTTCGATTTCCATTCGGAGAGCCCTCCAATCTAACCTGGCGAGGTTGTACTTCTCAAAATACTCTTCCTCCAAGGTTGGCGGCGAACCGGCAAAAAAGCCAAGGTGATTTTGGATGAAACGGGTGATAAATATTTTTTCGTCAGCCATGGGGACGGTGCTCCCTGATTAAAGTGGTTAAGGCTTTTTCGGTTTTTGTTGCTAGGGCTTGGATGGCAATCCATCGCGGATCCTTAAAATCAATATCGGAAATCTCGTCGAAATCGATGAGTTTGTCATAGAGCTCCTGAAGAAGTTTGCACGCTGGGTGCTCCGCATGGGCTTTAAACGACTCCATCTCAAGAAAATCCCCGCAGAGGCTTTTGAATTGGCCGAGTGTGAATTCCAACATCGGGTTGTTAGGAGCATCGGGGTCGGCGATCGATTTGATATAGACATCCCGCATACTCTCACAATAATTGAGAAAAGATTCTAGATTGTCGGATTGCATTGGCATATGGGGAGTACCAGATTAGGCGATTTGTTGTTGCTCAGTTGTTTAAATTCCGTGCGTGCGCCATCAGAGGCTAAATAGTCGCGCAATTTCTGTGTGTCTGTCACTTTGTAGGGCAAATGGGTGATCTCTTCCTTAACATCTCTCGTAAAGGTAAACCGCGGCTTTTGCGATTTATCCCATTTGACATAGGCGACTGTCCCTGTGACGTTCAAAGTGTTTGTGATATAAATGGCCTGCTGTTGCGGGTGTCCGCCCATTTTATCGAGACTAATTCTAATTTCATGAAAGCGATCCTGCGCTACCCTTTTCTCATAAGATATACCAAATCCCGAATCTGGGAAAGAGACTTGAAAACAGTTGGGACAGATCCCATCCACTTCGGGGACGCAGATGTCAAAAAATGTGTAGAGGAGGCGTACGGAAAAGGGATCCAAAGTAGCGCCTGTCTTCTTCGCTTCCGTTCTAATGGGATTAAGGACATGTTTAGTGAAGCTGCCGCGCACGTAATTCCCTTGGTCTTTTGCGGTTTTTTGACGGAGGTCGGCTTGCTGTTTCACATCATTGAAAAAGTTTGTTTTAAGGGTGTTCAGATCAACGGCGACAGGGAATAGTTCGTGGAAGTATTGACACTCTACAAATTTCCCCGCCCTGTAGTGGAGCGCGATCATTTCACCCAGTTTGCCTTTTTTTCCCGACTGAACGAGCAGGATGTAATCTTTGGGATCTTTGGGATTGACGTACTGCACACAGGTGAGGTGATTGGAGAATCCGGGGATCCAGTCCTGGTATCCTTCAGGAGGGTCTGCATAGGGGATGCCAAGTTCTCTTGCGAGTTCTCTTGTCTGTTCCAAGTCGAGCATGTAGTTTTCAGATTCTTGGATCACCTGAAAGGTAAATGCCTTCTTGTTCGAGGAAGCCCTCACTTCGTGCTCTACGAACCTGTCCTTAATGATCTTGATCAGCTCTTTGGCCGTAATCGTAGGAAAACGCATAAGCCACCCAACCTGGTTTAAGGTTAAGCAATAATTTTAATTGGTTGGCGGTAAATGTCAAGAAAATGCGCTGAGAGTGGGAACCACTCTCAGCAGAAAATAGAACTACCAAGTCAGGGCAGATGAGGATTGGTACTCATTGACTCGGGTCTCGAAGAAGTTTTTCTCTTTGCCGAGGTCGATGGTCTCGCTCATCCAAGGGAACGGATTGCGCGAGCGGTAGATCGCTTTGAGGCCGATCCGCTCGAGGCGTCTATCTGCGATGTACTGAACGTAGTCGCGGAACATCGGCGCTGTAAGGCCTAGGATGCCTTTAGGGAGGCAATCTTGGGCGTAGAGCACTTCGAGTTCGACGGCCTGGCGGATGAGGTCGAGGATGTGGGCCTGGAATTCAGGTGTCCACAGCTCGGGGTTTTCCTCTTTGACGCCGTTGATGAGGTCGATGCCGAAGTTGAGGTGGACGGTCTCGTCGCGCAAAATGTATTGGAACTGCTCGCCGATGCCGGTCATCTTGTTTTGGCGGTTGAACGAGAGGATCATCACAAAGCCGCTGTAGAAAAAGATCCCTTCCATGATGATGTAGTAGCCGATGAGGTTTTCGAGGAATTTTTGCGCTCCTTCGAAGGTCTCTGTGGTAAATCCGGGCTTCATGATCTCTTCGGTGATCTTCATCTCGAAGGCATCTTTGGCGTGAATGGAGTTCACCTCGTTGTACATGTTGAACACCTCGCCTTGGTCCAGAGCGAGAGATTCGACGATGTAGTGGAAGGTGTGGGTGTGGATCGCCTCTTCAAATGACTGTCTCAAAAGATATTGGCGCGCTTCGGGGTTCGTGATGTGCTTGAAGATCGCGAGGACGATGTTGTTGCCGACCAAGCTTTCTGCGGTGCTGAAAAACCCGAGGTTGCGCATGATGACGCGTCTCTCATCTTCGGAAAGCTGATTAGACTTCCAGGTCTCGATGTCTTTGCCCATGGGCACTTCGGTCGGCATCCAATGGTTGGCGCAGCCGTTGAGGTAGTGCTCCCACGCCCATTTGTATTTCAAAGGCATCAGCTGGTTGACGTCCACAGCGTTGCAATTGATGAGCCGCTTGTCTTTCACTTTTACGCGCTTTTCGGTTCCTGCATTAGTCATAGTCGCTCCTTATTTGTTTTAATTATTACTGACAGCTCTCGCAGCCTTCTTCCATACTGCAGGCAATTGGCTTGTCTGCGGCGCCTTCTCGGTCTACTTGGATATTGCTTGAGGCCGATTTGTTCTTCATCCAACGGGGCTGGAGGCCGCGTTTGTTGACGTCGGTCGTCGATTTTTCAATCTGGGTCGCTGCCAAGGTGCGCAGATAATAGTTCGTCTTGAGCCCTTTTGTCCAAGAAGAGATGTAGGCCTGGTGCAATTTCTTGCCGCTTGGCTCGGCGAGGTACATGTTGAGCGACTCGCCCATGTCGATCCATTTTTGACGGCGGCTGGCGCATTCGAGGATCCACTCGGGATCGATCTCAAAGGCGGTCAGATAGACGTGCTTGATATCGTCGGGAACCCTTTCGATCTCAGTGATGGTTCCGTCGAAATATTTGAGGTCGTCGAGCATTTCGTGGTCCCAGAGACCCAGATTTTTCAGCCGTTCGACGAGGTAGAGGTTAGGGATCGTGAACTCGCCGGAGAGGTTCGATTTCACAAATAGGTGTTTGTACATCGGCTCGATCGACTGGGTTACTCCCGTAATGTTGGAGATTGTAGCCGTCGGTGCAATCGCCATGGTGTTGCTGTTGCGCATCCCATATTTCTTGATCGACTCGCGGACAGGGGTCCAATCGAGCGTCGAACTGCGGTCCATATCGAGGTAGCCGCCGCGCTCTTTTTCGAGAAGGTCGATGGTGTCCAGCGGAAGATAGCCGCGATCCCACTTAGAGCCTTTATAGGTGGAGTAGGCGCCGCGCTCTTTGGCGAGCTCGCTGGAGGCGAGGATCGCATAGTAGGAGATCATCTCCATGCTGACATCGGCGAACTGCACCGCTTCGTAGCTGGCGTAGCTGATGTTTTGGATGTAGAGGGCGTCTTGGAAGCCCATGAGGCCGAGCCCAACGGGGCGGTGGCGCCAGTTAGAAGCTTTGGCTTCGGCAGTGGGGTAGTAGTTGATGTCGATCACGTTGTCGAGCATGCGGATCGCGGTCTTGATCGTCGCGGCGAGTTTTTTCTCGTCGATCCCTTTGGGAGTGGTATGCTCGACGAGGTTGATCGAACCGAGGTTGCACACCGCGGTCTCTGCAGGGGTCGTATTGAGTAAGATCTCGGTGCAGAGGTTCGAGCTGTGGACAACGCCCATATGGTCTTGCGGGGAGCGGATATTCGAAGGATCTTTGAACGTAATCCATGGATGGCCTGTTTCAAAGAGCATGCTGAGCATTTTGCGCCAAAGGCCCAGAGCTTCCACTTTTTTGAAGAGCTTGACCTTCCCTTCGTCGACCATTTTTTCATATTCAGCATAGCGCTTATCAAAGGCGGCTCCATAGAGGTCGTGGAGATCGGGGACGTCGTTGGGGCTGAACAAGGTCCAGGTCCCGTTATCAATGACCCGTTTCATGAAGAGGTCGGGAATCCAGTTCGCGGTATTCATATCGTGGGTGCGTCTGCGGTCGTCGCCCGTATTTTTCCGGAGTTCGAGGAAGTCTTCGACGTCGAGGTGCCACGTTTCGAGATAGGCGCACATCGCCCCCTTGCGCTTGCCGCCCTGGTTCACGGCAACGGCCGTGTCATTGGCGACTTTTAAGAAGGGGATCACGCCCTGGCTGCTGCCGTTTGTCCCTTTGATGAGGGCGCCGGTAGCGCGGACGTTCGTCCAGTCGTTGCCGATGCCGCCCGCAAATTTGGAGAGCTGCGCATCGTCGGAAATGACTTTAAAGATATGGCCCAGGTCATCCTCGATCGTCGAGAGGTAGCAAGAGCTGAGCTGCGGATGCATCGTGCCCGAATTAAACAGCGTGGGCGTCCCTGTAATATAGAGGAATGTGGAGAGGACGTTGTAGAACTCAATGGCCCGCTCGGTCTTGTTCTCTTCTTTGACGGCCAGTCCCATCGCGACGCGCATCCAGAAGATCTGGGGCGTTTCTAAACGGCGCTGCTCGTCGTGGATGAAGTAGCGGTCATAGAGGGTTTGGAGGCCGAGATAGGAAAACTGATCGTCGCGCTGAAGCTGCATAGCGGAGGCAAGCTTATTCAAGTCAAATTCGAGGAGGGAAGGGTGGACCCTTTTAATCTCGACAGCCCTTAGTAAATATTTGTGGAAGTAGGCGCGGTGGTGCGACTCTAGGGAAGGGTCGGAGGTGCCGATGCCCATCGATTCCCGATAGAGAACGTCGAGTAGGAGACGTGCGGCGACTTTAGAATAGGCTGGCTCCCTTTCAATTTTAGCCCGCGCAGCGAAGGTGATCGCAAGGTCAACCTCTTTTTCTTTGATCCCTTCGTAGAAGTTGGTGATCGAATGGTCGAAGAGCTCTTCATAAGAGACGAGATCATCGAATCCGCGGCAGGCGAATTTGAGTTTGTTCTTGAGCGACAGTTCAGAAATCGTTTTGGCTTTTCCATCTTCTGTATAGATGGTGAATTTTCTCTCATCCCGTTTTTCTTCGATCGCCTCTTGCGCGGCGGAGTGGACGGCCTTAAGGCCCATTCTAGAAACGATGAAATCTTTGGCGACGCCATAAAAACCTTCGCGCATGAGTTGCTGTTCGATCTCATCCTGAATCATCTCTGTAGTCAATGTTTGCGCTTTGGAGAGAGTCATAGCCCGCGCCACAATTTTTTGTGTGAGGAGGTTGACGGCTTCAATAATGGTAGAGGAGGAGGGACCGCTCGTGTGTCGGGTGCGTCTAAACGCTTCTTCGATCGAAGAGGCGATCTTCATCGGGTTGAAGCGGACAAGCGATCCGTCTTCGCGGGCGATCTTCATATTTTGCGGGGAGTCTTCGCGGAGCGCCTTGTGCTGGTCGCGATAGATGATATAGTCTCTGGCCACATCGTGATGGTCGTTTTTCATCAGCATCACTTCCACAAGGTCTTGGATCCCTTCCACCGTTAAACAGGCGCCTTTCGAGGCCAAGCGGAGGATTTCAGCCACAATGATATCGGTCATTTGTTCGACCGGCTCCTTGTATTCCTCTGGCAAAGGGTCTGACTTAGAAATCTTCTTGGTGTCTCTAAACGCTGCTTCGAGCGCGCGGTAGATCCTTTCTTTGCGAAAGGGGACCAAGGTTCCATTTCGTTTGACGACTGTAAAAAGAGAGCTCGCTGTTTCTGTGGTTTGTGTTGTCATTGCCTACCCGCTATTTTTTTTATTCAAAGTGTTGAAGCTTATGCCTTTTAGCTGCAAGCTACCACATGTTGTGGTGTTTGCTGCTTTAACACACTATATATGGTAGCTCCAAACTTTAAGTCCAGAAAAAAAGATTTTTTTTTAAAGGCACGTCAATAGGCCGTTATGGTACGATACAACAAGAGTGAGGAGTGACAAATATGAGACGAGTTTACCTGATTCCCAATATCATTACAGCATTTGGACTTGCGTGCGGACTGTTTGTGATTTTTAAAGTCACGATGGTCGAACCGGGCTCTGGGACCTTTCAAGGTTTGCAGGCGGCAGCCGTCCTTCTCTTAGTCGCCGCGCTCGCCGATGTACTTGATGGGGCTGTTGCGCGGATGATCCGCGCCGAAAGTGAATTTGGGTTTATGTTCGATTCTCTGGCCGATGCTGTATCGTTCGGCGTGGCGCCATCCGTTGTCTTTCTCAAAAGTTTATCCTTAGAACAGGGGACGGGGCTCTCTTTTTACGCGGTCGTCGGCGCCATGCTTTTTTCGATCTGCGGAGTCTTAAGGCTCGTGCGCTTTAATGTGAAGACCCAAGAGGCCAAGGGCGATCCCCACGCCACCGCCCTCCAGAAGAAACACTTCACCGGACTTCCCATTCCCGCCGGCGCGATCGCAGCTGTCTCCGCGAACTTATTTTTAGCCTCACCCTTTGGAGCCCGGTTCATGCCCTTAGAGCCGGAGACGCAGGCCATTGTCCTTTCGACGCTCATGATCCTTCTTGGATTTTTTATGGTCAGTCGTTGGAAGTTCCCCAGCTTGAAAGTGCTCCACTTCCGCGTCGCTTCCTTTCAGCTGGTGTTTTTTACCGCCCTGATCGCCATCTTTGTCCTTTATGGGATCCTCCACTTTTTCCCCATCATCTTAGTGATCATTCCTTGGGCCTATATTGTGCTGGCCTGCGTCCTGTCGATCATCCGGCTGATCGCCGGCAAAAAATCCAAAACCTTGGAAGAATTTGAACCTGAGGACGAAGATTAATGATCCTCATTGCAACCTCAGTTCTCGCCTTCATTTTCTGCATGCTGTTTCTCCGGGAGTACCATCTGCGCAAAATGGCCGAAGAAAAAGTGAAGAACGACGAGCGGTTCAAAGCGCTGTCCCATGACGCCCTCGAAAGAAACAACCGCACCTTCCTCGATCTCGCGGGCGCCAGCCTCGAAAAATTTCATGAGCGGGCGAAGGGAGATCTAGAGAAAAAAGAGCAGTCGATCGAGGAACTTGTTAAGCCCGTTAAAGAAACATTGACCAAGCTCGATCTCGGCATGCGCCAGCTCGAAAAGGAGCGCAAAGGCGATCATGAATCGGTCCAGCAGCAGCTCCGCTCGCTTGTCGAGACCGAACGGCAGCTCCGCCAGGAGACCGGCAGCCTCGTCAAAGCCCTCCGCGCGCCTATTATTAGAGGCCGCTGGGGAGAGATGCAGCTGCGCCGGGTCGTCGAACTCGCCGGTATGCTCAACCACTGCGATTTTTATGAACAGGAGATTGGCGGCGAAGCGCGCCAGCGTCCCGATCTGCTCGTCCGCCTTCCCGGCGGGCGCCAAGTGATCATCGACGCCAAAGTCCCGCTTGAAGCCTATATGGATGCGATGCAGACCCAAGACGAGGCGGTCCGCGAACAGAAGCTCAAAGAGCATTCCAGGCTCGTGCGCGCCCACGTGACCCAGCTCTCGAAAAAAGCCTACTGGGAACAATTTCAGCCGACGCCCGAATTTGTGATCCTTTTCCTTCCCGCGGAAACGTTTTTCAGCGCCGCCCTAGAATATGATCCTTCTCTCATTGAAATTGGTGTAGAGCAGGGAGTGATCTTGGCGACGCCCACAACGCTCATCGCGCTGCTCCGCTCGGTGGCCTATGGCTGGAAACAAGAGAGCCTTTCCCTACACGCCCAAGAGGTGAGCGATCTGGGCCATGAGCTCTACAAACGGATCGTGGATATGAACGAACACTTTGCCAAGATGGGCCGAAGCCTGGGAAGTTCTGTCGAAGCCTATAATAAGGCGATGGGGTCCTTAGAAGGCCGCGTTCTCGTCACCGCCCGCAAGTTCAAAGATCTAGGCGCAGCCTCCACCCATATCGAAGCAGAGCCGCCCGAACTCATTGAGCGGATCCCCCGCCTGCTTGAAACGCCCGAGATGAAGTAGTCGTTTGGAAAGCGCTTATAATGCGGTCTAGCGCTTTTTGATATTCGCCCTCGGGGCCAACATAGTCTGCCTTGTTCACCCAATAAAATCCTCCCTGCATGAGACCATGAGGATAGTATTGCTGCAGGAATGCTTTTGCGAACCAGTCCGCGCGATCTTTCGGAAAAATGTAGTGCTTCTTCACATCGTCAACGAATCCTTTGGGGACCGCAATCCCATTCGCTGTGAGCCCTTGGATCATCCTTCCGTCATAAACCATGACAGACTCTTCTCCATAGGCGTTTTTCACGACCTCAGCGGCCACAGCAAAAGTTTTGGGATGGATCAACAACTGACCGGCCATAGACGCTCTCTTCACTTGATTTTGTTTTTTTTGCGCCGCCATACTACCTCAGTTGTGAAATATCTTCATTTGCAAAATTTTTTCGTCTACTCGGCATATCTTTTGTTATACCGGACTCGGGTGAAAAGGAAAGAATTCGGCAAGGAAGCGCCCTGAATTTGAGCCAGGCGAAGCCGGCGCCGAAGCAGCTCAACTTGAATAAGTTGAGCGATGGAGGCGGGTCTCAAAGGCAGGAGCA
>VFKB01000042.1 GCA_009885755.1 Parachlamydiales bacterium
CTCTTGTAAAGTCATGACATTGTAGGGTTTGTGCTTTTAAAAGTAATTTTTATAATTGCTACGTGCAGAAGAGAAATTATTTTCAAGAAAAAAATTTGGGAAACTCAAGATTATTGCTGAAAATGATAGCGGAATCAACTCTGGGGTTTATTTCATTAGAAACTGTGAATGGTCTAAGAAGTTTCTACACAGTGTCTATGGGCGAACCGATTGCCTTACTCATCATTACCCAGAACAGCAAGCCATTGCCTTGGAATTGAAAAATCCCGCCTTCTCCGATTTATCAAAAATTGTGTCGCCAAGATTTTTTAATGGGTTGCCCCCCGAATTTTTAGCTCCTGACTACTGCAACTACCACCCGGGAGATTTTCTTGTCCATTTCGCCAGCGCGAACGGCCAGGGAAGATTAGTTGAGCTATTCCAAAAATACGCTCCTTTAGTCAGTCTAAAGCGAATCCCCATCAGCCTAAATCAATATCTCAATCAGAAAGGGTTTTATCTCTCCCCAATGCATTCAGCCAAAAATGAAGGCTACATGTCCGATGCCCAAAAAGAACAATTTCAAGATGAGCTTAAGCTGCGCCCTGAAGTGGAATCTATCCTAGAAATTGGACTGAACGGAGGCCACAGCGCCGAAAATTTTTTCCGCTTCTGCAAAGGACTTAAAAAATTTGTATCCTTTGATATCAACCATCACGCTTATACTCCAGTGGCAGTGGAATATTTTAAGCTCACCTACCCGGCACGCTTTGAATTTATTCCAGGAGACTCGATGAAAACGGTCCCTGAATACTGTAAAAAGTTCCGCGATCAAAAATTTGACCTCATCTACATTGACGGCGGCCACTCGTATGACCTCTGCCTAAATGATATCCTTAACTGTAAATGGCTGGCCCATCGAGGCACGCACGTATGGATCGATGATTATGGCAGCCCGGTTATCCAACAAGCAGTGGCAGCTGCGGAAAATCAAAGGGTCATTCATAAAAAAAACATCTATCGCACCTTCGACAAGCAATACGGAGAGCGTTGCTGGATAGAGGTGGAATACCAGTTCCCAAAGAATTCCTAGAGAAAATAAAAAAGCCACAGACGGGTTACCCCATTTGTGGCTTTATTTAGGCGAATGTACAATGGCTTTACATCATGTCCATGCCGCCCATTCCTCCCATACCGCCCATCCCCATTCCTCCCATGCCGTCCATAGAAGGGCCCGGGTTTTTAGACTTAGGTTTGGGTTTTTCGGTAATCATAGCAGCAATGGTGATGAGCATGCCGGAAACAGAAGCGGCGTGTGTGAGCGCACTTTTTGTCACCAGGACAGGATCGATGACGCCTGCTTCGAGCAGATCGCAGAACTCGTCGGTAAGGCCGTTGTAGCCAAAGGCGCCTTTCTGTTCCGAAATCTTTTCTGCGATCATATTGCCTTGCTTGCCGCAATTGTTGGCAATTGCGATCGCAGGTGCAAAGGCGGCTTGGCGGATGATCTCCACACCGATCATCTGATCGCCGGGAAGCTTGAGTCCGTCTAAACATTTAATAGCGCGGATGAGGGCAACGCCTCCGCCGGGAACGATCCCTTCAGAAACAGCAGCTCGTGTCGCATGCAGCGCATCTTCGACGCGGGCTTTTTTCTCTTTAAGCGCAGTTTCGGTATGGGCGCCGATGTTAAGAACGGCAACTCCGCCGACAAGCTTGGACAGCCTGTCTTCCAATTTTTCGCGGTCATAATCGGACTTGCAATTGACGATCTCTGCACGGAGCTGAGCCACGCGCTCGGCAACCTTTTTGGGATTTCCTGCGCCATCGACGAGAGTGGTTTCATCTTTCCCCACCTTAATTCTTTTCACTTTTCCAAGCACTTCGACGCCGACATCTTCGAGTTTTAAACCCACATCTTCTGTGACGAGGGTCGCGCCTGTCAGAATCGCGATATCTTGGAGCATCGCCTTGCGTCGATCTCCGAATCCTGGAGCTTTGACGGCGCAGAGGGACAATCCGCCCTTCAATTTATTAACGACGAGAGTAGCGAGCGCTTCTCCATCGACATCTTCTGCGATGACGAGTAGGGGCTTTTGTCCATTCTCCATGACCTTCTCCAAAAAGGAGACGAGATCTTTTGCGCTGGAGAGTTTCTTGTCTGTGACTAAAACAAGCGCATTGTCCAGTTCCGCGGTCATTTTTTCAGGGTTGGTGATGAAGTAGGGGGAGAGGTATCCTTTATCGAATTGGAGACCTTCGACGACATCCAGCGTGGTGTCGATCCCTTTCGCTTCGGCAATCGTGATGGTTCCGTCTTTACCTACTTTTTTCATCGCTTCCGCAATGATCGTTCCAATCTCTACGTCGTTATTTGCAGAAATTTGGGCGATCTGTTGGATCTCTTCGTGCTTGCTCACTCTTTTAGCAAGGGTTGTGAGTTCATCGTTCATGGCAGCAACTGCTTTATCGATCCCGCGTTTGATATCCATTGGGTTCGCGCCTGCGATGACGTTTTTGACGCCTAAACTAAAAATGGACTCGGCGAGAACGATGGCTGTTGTCGTTCCATCACCGGCGAGGTCGGCTGTTTTGGAAGCTGCCTCTTTGACCAACTGCGCGCCCATGTTTTCAAATTTATCGACTAGAACGATCTCTTTGGCAACCGTCACGCCGTCTTTTGTCGAGAGAGGAGAGCCATAACCTTTATTGATGACAACGTTGCGGCCTTTAGGTCCCAACGTGACAGTCACTGCTTTTGCCAGGGTTTTCACACCTTTCAGCAAAGACTTCAGAGCTTCTTCATGAAATTGTAACATCTTTGACATCGTGATCTCCTATATTATATTTATGCTAGAACGCCCAAGATCTCGTCTTCGGACATGATGAGATATTCTTCATCGCGGCTGTCTGTCTTCACTTCGCTGCCGCCATAGGGGCTAAAAAGAACCAGATCGCCCACACGGACGTTCATCGGCGATAGGACGCCTTTATCATCCATTTTCCCGGGGCCGACGGCGACCACTTCGCCTTGTTTCGGTTTTTCTTTCGCAGAATCAGGAAGAATAATCCCCCCTTTTGTCGTTTTAGTGAGAGACCTTTTTACGAGGACTCGATTTCCAAGAGGTTGAATGTTCTTTACTGTCATAGCTGTTCTCCATAGGGTTGTATGAGGCGGTATTCTACCTAGAATTCCTTTTAAGGTCAACGCGTTAGCAGAAAACCGACTGGAGTGCTAATTATATATTAAATATTTTTCACGCAAGGGTAGAAAAGCCTCGCGCTGCTCTTTTTCAAAAAGGATGAGCTTCCACGCGACATACTTTTCATTTTTAAGCAGTTGGAACATCTCTCCGTTGCCATTCGCCTTGCAGAACAAATCTTTTTTTGACTCCTGGGCGAGGCGCAGTTTGGCCTCGACTTGCTGAGGATAGAGCGTTTTCAAAACGCCTAGAAGCAGATATTGGACGGAAAGCGGCTTATAGATGCTGGCGTTTGTGATGACCAACATGACCCCTTGGCAATCTTGCGCTTTGTAACTTCCGTAAAAGGGGCGGTAGTGAAAGGGAAGAAATTGGATGCCGGGTAATTTTTGAGAATTGAGTTCTGCAGCAAAAGCATGCGCCTTAATCCAAGGAGCGCCGACAATTTTAAAAGGCATCGTATACCCGATCCCGATATTTACAAGGTCGAGTTCTCCGATAATCCCCGTCATCGCAGAGTAGAGAGGTGTGTCGATTTCGGGCATGTTCGGACTCGGCGGAATCCAAGTCAGACCGGTATCGCGATAACTCATCGAACGCTTCCACCCTTTCATCGCCACCACCTGCAAGTCACAGCCGATATGGTATTGCTCATTAAAAAATCGGGCGAGCTCTCCGATGGTCATCCCGTGGCAAAAAGGGACATTGATATAGCCGATAAAGGAGCGCCAATGTTCTTTGAGCATCGGCCCATCCACAACCACCCCGTTGATCGGATTGGGGCGGTCGAGTACGATCACCTGGATTCCAAACTTGACCGCCTCTTCCATCGCATAGTAGAGAGTGGTTGGATACGTGTAGGCCCTGCATCCGCTATCTTGAATATCAAAAATCAACACATCGAGGCCCTTGAGCATCTTTTCCGTAGGCCGACGAGTCGCTCCATGCAAACTGTGGATGGGCACAGCGCCATTTTTTCGGTCTTTGACGTCTTCGCCCGCATAACACAGCCCTTGAAATCCATGTTCCGGAGCAAATAGGGCTGTGAGCGGAATCCCATGTTCTTTCAGGAGCTCGGCCGTGGGCTTCAGGTCCTTATTGACCCCAGTCTGGTTGGTGATCAACCCTACTTTTTTCCCTTTTAGCCGTTCAAAATGCCCTTCCTGAAAAAAAACGTCCACGCCCAACTCTACAGCGTGAACAGATACATTTAATAAAATAAATAAAAACCAAGCCCTTAACATATTCAAATCTCCGCAAAAAATAATAGATCACAATAACCAATTTTATGCTATGAGGATTTTTGGGGGACTATCATCTATGTCAATGGAACGCGCTGAAGAAAAACTGAAAAGTGTCCGTGGGAAAAAACTTTCTTTAGAAGAACTGGAAAAAGAGGCGATCGCCTTGGCTGCCGAATGTTTGCGGCGGGCGAATAAAATCCAGTCGAGAAAAGAAAAGCGGCGCCAAATGCAGCTCGCGCGCATGATGCACGATCCTCAAGGAAAGGCCTTTACCACCAGCATGACCGATGAATGTTTCCGCAGCAAGCGCTCCTCGCGCGTTGCAGACCAAATGGTCTATCTACTGGGCCAGTTGGGCATTCCCCGCTATCTCGACCCCATCAAACGCTTTCAGCTTGCCGCCTTCCAAATCCTCGGCAAACCCTTTGCCTTCCTGTTCGTCCCTTTGGCGACCTACATGCTCAGAAAAGAGACCTCAACCGTCATCCTCCCCGGAGAAAAGGAGGCGCTCTCGAAGCACATGCACCGCCGCAGGGCTGAAGGGGTACGCCTTAACTTGAACCATTTGGGCGAAGCCATTTTGAGCGAGCGGGAAGCGCTGCACCGCTTGAACACCTATTTAAATGATTTGAGCCAAGACGACATTGAATACATTTCGATCAAAATTTCGACGATCTACAGCCAGATCAACCTCCTCGCTTGGGATAAGACCTTAGAGATTTTATCGGAAAGGCTAAGACAGCTCTATCGGGCCGGCATGAACCATACCTTTGTGCGCGCAGACGGTTCTAAAGCGGTGAAGTTCGTCAACCTGGACATGGAAGAATACCGCGATCTTATCCTGACTAAAGACTTATTCATCAAAGTCTTGAGCGAGCCTGAATTCCACCGTTTCTCTGCCGGCATCGTGCTGCAAGCCTATCTGCCCGACTCCCACAACATTCAAAAAGAGCTCACCGAATGGGCGATGAATCGGATCAAACAGGGAGGCGCTCCTGTCAAAATTCGAATCGTCAAAGGCGCGAACCTTGCGATGGAACAATTTGAAGCCAGTTTGCGTGATTGGGCGCAAGCTCCCTACACAAAGAAGAACGATGTCGACGCCAACTACAAACGGATGGTCGTTTACGGATGCAAACCACAGCACGCGAAAGCAGTGCACCTGGGGATCGCGAGCCACAATCTTTTTGATATCGCCTTTGCTCTCTTGCAGCGAGCGGAAAATGAAGTGGAGATGGAGATCAATTTTGAAATGTTGGAAGGGATGGCTGACCATATCCGCAAGGTTGTTCAAATCCTTGCTAAAGATATGCTCCTCTACTGCCCTATTGCGACGCGGGAAGATTTCCAGAGTGCGGTGGCCTATTTGATCCGCAGATTGGATGAAAATACGGGGCCAGACAACTTTCTCAGACACACCTTTGGCCTCAAGCCAGACACCCCCGAATGGAACGCTCAGGCCGATCTCTTTGCGCTCTCTTGCAAAAAAATGGATCAGGTCAGTCTCCTGCCGAGAAGGACACAAAATCGTCTTCTTGCACCTAACATGCTCCCCATGCAAGCTCCGTTTGAAAATGAATCGGATACCGATTTTGCCTTACCTCAAAATCGCGATTGGGCCCAGCGCATTCTATCCTCTTGGAAAAATCGATCGATACAACCTATCCCTCTCGTGATCGGCGGCAAAGAGATCCAAGAAGCCCATCCTAGCGGAACCGGCATCGACCCTTCATTCCCTGGAAAAACTTTATATCGCTATTCGATGGCCGATTGGAACCACATCGATGAAGCCTTGAATGTCGCAAAAGCTGAAGAAGCTTCCTGGAGCGCTACTAGCGTAGAAGAACGATGCAGACTTCTTGCCAATGCAGCCCAGAAGATGCGCGAAAGAAGAAGCGAACTGATCGGCGTCATGGTTGCCGACGGTGGAAAAACAATTATGGAAGGCGATCCCGAAGTTTCAGAAGCGATCGACTTCGCCGACTACTATCTCCGCAGCATCCAAAAAATGGACCAATGCAAAGATATCCAATGGAAAGCCAAAGGAACTATTCTCGTCACGCCGCCTTGGAACTTTCCTATCTCCATCCCTGCCGGCGGCATCCTTGCCGCTCTCGCTTGCGGCAACTGCGTGATCTTTAAACCGGCGCCCGAGGCTGTCCTCTCTGGATGGGTCCTTGTCAACGCGCTGTGGGACGCAGGAATTCCGAAAAACGTTCTTCAGTTCATCAACTGCCCCGATGAACCAGTCGGCAGTAAACTCATTGCAGATCCGCGTGTAGCCGGCGTGATCCTCACCGGCGCGACCTCCACTGCGAAATTATTCCTCCGCCTGCGCCCCGGCTTAGATCTATCCGCCGAAACCGGAGGAAAAAACGGCTTCATCATCACCAGCATGTCGGACCGCGATCTCGCCATCAAAGATCTGATCCAATCGGCATTTGGGCACTCGGGACAAAAGTGCAGCGCCGCAAGCTTGGCGATCATCGAGGCAGAAGTTTATGACGATCCCCATTTCAAACAGCAGCTTCGAGACGCCGCAGAAAGTTTGACCGTAGGCTCACCTTGGGACCTCTCATCCAAAGTTGTGCCTCTTATCCACGAACCCAATGAAACCTTGATGCGCGGACTGACCACGCTAGAAAATGGAGAAGAATGGCTCGTCAAGCCTAAACAAGATCCGCACAATCTCAACCTCTGGTCTCCCGGCATCAAGTGGGGAGTTAAAGAGGGGAGCTTCATGCACACGACAGAACTTTTTGGACCCGTCCTCGGGGTCTTAAGAGCGAAAAATCTGGAGCATGCGGTCCGCCTGGCCAATGCGACCCCTTATGGACTGACCTCGGGGATCCATTCCTTAGACGAAAGGGAATGGGCCTACTGGATCCAACACATCGAAGCGGGGAACTGCTACATCAACCGCACCGTCACCGGCGCGATCGTGCGCCGCCAACCCTTCGGCGGATGCAAAGCTAGCGGATATGGCCCAGGAGCCAAAGCCGGGGGCCCTAACTATGTGCACCAATTTGCATTGCCCAAAGAGAAGGCGATTCCCACAGAAAAACATCCCGTCAGCCCCGAAGTGGAAAAACTGACCCACCTGATTGAAAAACAATCCTTTTCCAAGGAACAGCTCGGCACTTGGTACGCCAGCATCTCCAACTATGCCTATTGGGCCGAGCACTTCAGTCACAAGCATGATCCCTCTAAAATTGTGGGCCAAGACAACTTCTTGATCTACCGCGTTCAGCCGCGCATCGTCTTTAGAATCCAGGACCATGATACTCCGATGGATGTCTTGCGCACCTTAGCTGCTGCCCTCAGCGTGAAAAATCCGCTTGAAATTAGCTGGCAAAAGACAAATACCGCTTTGAATATTACCGATCAGTGGCGCCACCTCCTCTCCTCTTTCCGCTTCGTTGAAGAATCGGAAGGATCATTCCTCCATCGCGTAAAATCGGGAGCATTCAAACGGGTTCGCCTCCTTTCTCCGCCTTCCCAAGATCTGAACGTGGCTGCGGCTGCTTCGGCGACCCACATCGCCCACCTTCCCGTTCTATCCAATGGGCGATTTGAGCTGCTCCACTACCTGCGCGAAATGGCGCTTAGCGTCGACTATCATCGCTACGGAAACCTAGGTCTGCGCGAAGGAGAAGTGCGCAAGCCGATCCTTTAATCCTACGTCGGGAAAGCTTCCCAGAGCTTTCCCGATGATATCCTCTTCCTCACAAACAATTTCCTTTGCAAAAACTCAGGATCAATACTAGTACAGTTTAACAAAAGTTTTCAAAATAATTTTTGATTTGCTAAACTCTTCCATATTTCGCAAAATTGGAGGAATTATGGGAAGAACAACAGAATATCACGTAA
>VFKB01000005.1 GCA_009885755.1 Parachlamydiales bacterium
GATTCGTATTAGCTTAATACGGATCAACTTGCGAAGCTACGCGGTCGTCGATTTCAGTGAGCTTTCACGCTAGAAATTATCTCAAGAATTTTTGTTAAGGACTACTAGGTACTTTTTCTCTAAATAGTGGATGTAGTGAGATTCGCTGACAGGGGAACCTGTCGCGCGCTCGATCAATTGGGTGGGGATATACTCGCGGCCCCATTTGTGGATCTTTTCCTTCAACCATAAGCGGATAAATGAGAGATCGCCGAGGGCGAGTTGAGCTTCCCATTGAGGATGCTCTTTTTGGAACGTGTCAAAGAGCTGCGCCGCGTAGATATTTCCTAGAGTGTATGAAGGGAAGTAGCCGAAATAGCCTCCGGCCCAATGGGTGTCTTGCAGACAGCCTTCAGCATCTGTTTTTGGGGTGATGCCGAGATACTCTTCCATTTTCTGGTTCCACACTTTGGGAAGATCTTTGACTTTCAGAGAGCCTTCAATGAGTGCCTTTTCGATTTCAAAGCGGATAATGACGTGGAGGGAATAGGTCACTTCGTCGGCGTCAATGCGGATGAAGCTCCGTTTTACTGTGTTGATGGTTCTGTAAAAGTCCTCTAGGGAAAGCGCAGCGAATGATTCAGGGTAGGCCTTTTGCAGGACAGGGTAGAAATGTTTCCAGAAGGGGAGGGCGTGGCCGATGAAGGTTTCCCAAAAGCGGGATTGGCTCTCATGAACGGCGACTGAGGCCGCCTCACCGAGCGGCGAGCCGAACTGTTCTTCCGGGAGCCCTTGATCGTAGAGTCCATGCCCGCCCTCGTGCAGAACGGAAAAGATACAGGGAAAGGGGGTGTGGGTGTGGAGATGGGTCGTCATGCGGACGTCTTTGGAATGGAGAAAGACGCAAAAGGGGTGCATCGACAAATCTAAGCGTGAGCTGGCTTTGTCAAATCCCATGATCTTGAGCAAGTGAGCGGAGAGCTCGAGCTGCTTGCTTTCGACAAAATGGCCTGTAATCGGCGCGGGGCGCGGGCGATCAGCAACTTCTTTGACAAGAGCAGTAAGCGCGGTCTTTAACTTGCTGAATAGGGGAGTGAGGGTAGCGACGGTAACCCCTGGCTCATGAAGATCGAGGAGAGCGTCGTAAGGGTGCTCCTTATAGCCTAGGTATTCTGCTTTCTTTCTAGAGAGCTTGACGATTTTTTCGAGATGGGGAGCGAAGTGGGAAAAGCGGTCGTTTTTTTTCGCGTAGCTCCAGGCGTGCAGCCCTTGCGAGGTCGTTTTTGAGAAGAGCTTCACAAAAGAGGCGGGGAGCTTGCTCGCTTGGAGATAGTCGCGGCGGAATTCGCGGAGGGAGGCGAGGATCTGGAGCGACAATGAAGTGTCCAAGACGGCGCCGGTCTCGAGATTGATGAGCGACTTTAGCTGCTTGACGAATTTGGGAGAGGTCTTCTGTTTGTGAACGAGGTTGGCAATGGCGCTGACTTGCTGGCCTCGATAGTCGGCGGCATCATTGGGCATGTAGGTTTCTTGGTCCCATTCCAAAAGGCTTTGGACGGAAGCAAGAATGGAGGTTGCTTTAGAGGTCTCGTGTAGTTTTTGGTAGCTCATTTTTGCAAACAGTACCAGGCTTTTGATTATGAGGAAATCGCAAAACTCCATTTGGACAAAAATTGTCCTTTTGGTCCGGGTTCGGATTTCTCCCAAATCGCCTATGACCAACAGGATATGTCGATTTGCGAGAAAGCAAACTAGTAGTCCTTAACAAAAATTCTTGGAGTAATTTCGGCGTCAAAGCCGCTCAAATCGACGATCGCAAGTTGAGACGTATTGCATTAATACGGCTCAACATGCGAAGCTACGCGGTCGTCGATTTTAGCGAGCTTTCACGCTCGAAATTGTCTCAAAAGCTTTGCTTACAGAGCACCAGAATCAAAATCCTCAATTTTTGTCTGCAAAGCGAGTTTCGCGATTCCCTCTAAATGCAATAAGATCGATGATTTTTTTGTGAAAGGGGGTGAAAAGCGCCCATCCGGCGAAGAAGAGGACGATGCAACCGCTTCCCATGACGATGTCGGAAAACCAGTGGGCTCCGGCGATTAGACGGGGCAAAATCAGAAAGACTGTATAGATACCGGCGTAGAAGCTGAGCCGCTTGCTCGAGAAAAAGGAGTAGAGGAAGGCAAAGAAAAGGGCTGTTGTCGCGTGATCGCCGGGAAAGCAGCGGGGTGCGGCGTCTTTCAGGTGGGCAAGCCACGGGAATGCTTTAGAAAGGCGGAAGGCCCCCTCGAGGAATTTTGCGGGGCTGGGCCGGAAGATGACGACAAAATCGCGGAGGAGCACCCGGTTAAAAAGGAAGATCACGGCGGCGCTGAACAGGATGCAGAAAACAAAGGAGGCGATCTGTCTTCTGCGAAGGGCAGGGGCGACCTGTTTTACCGAGAAAATGAAAAAGATTAAGATAACCAGGTCCTCGAACCAATCGGCGTAGCGATGGTTGGCCACAGCCCAGAAGCACTGCCAGTTAGGGTTGCCGGGAAGAGTGTCGTTGAAAGCGCGGAAGATGAAAACATCAATGGCATCCCAGACATAGCGGGTCAGCGGCAAGTACCAGCTGCCGATCAACAAAACAATGATCAGATGGCAGAGAAGCAGTTTTTTTATATTCCACATACTTTACGGTAAAATTTCCAGGTGAAAAATGTGAGGCACAGCGCGAAAGGAGTAAAGAGGGCGGCTAGCGGCGCAAAGACTTGGTTCTCTCCCAAGATCACGGCGGCATCCATCATGGTGAAAAAAGTGAGGAAGCCGAAGAGGGCGATCGTATAGATGAAAAAGACCTGCATATTTCTCGAGTATCTCAGGCAGAAGGGGGCGCTGGCGATGACCACCAAAAAGGGGAGCAGGGAGGCCACGCATTTATAAAAGAGGTGCGTTGAGATCATCGGGTCATATTTTTGAAAGGCCAGGCGGGCGAGCTGAGAAAGTCGTCTGCTCTCTACGGAAAGGCCTTCTTTGTGCTGCCGCTCGGGATACCACTGGAGGTCTGTAAAGGTGTAGGTGGAAAATGATTCGGCCTTCACAAGAAGCCCGTCGGGGTTTCTTTTTAGGTGGTCGACAAAATAGCCTATCGGGCCGCGAGGGTTATTGCTGATCCCCTTCATTTTCCAGATGTCGTCGATCGAGCGGATCCAGATGACGTCGAGATAAAGTTTTCTCTCTTTGTCGTAAGTTTGGTAGACAAGTTTCGTGTGATCCTTGAGGTGGAGCACCTGAACAGCTTCTGTCTCTTTGTGGCGCTGATCATTTTTGAGGTGGGAAATGCGGAAATCGCGGATGTAGACGGCCGATTTGGGGGCGACAAATTCGAAGTTGAAAAGGCTGAGGAAGGTACACAAGGTTGCCATCAGGAAAAAGGGCCTCATGAGAGAGATGAGTTTCATGCCGCAGGCTTGGAGGGCGACGAGCTCCCGGTTCGCATTGAGGGTGGTCAGCACCTTGATGGTCCCAATCAGGAGGGCCAAGGGGAGGAGAAGGTGCGCCACTTTGCTGAAATGGTAGGCGTAGTAGATGCAGATGTCGATTACAGGGACGTTCACACTTCTAAGGAAGTCCTGCATGTGGGTCGAATAGTGGATCGAAGCGTACAAGAAATAAAAAACGCCGAGGAATAGGAAGAACACCTTCAACGTTTCTTTAAAGAGATACCGTTCCCAAATGCGCGAAAGAATCATTCGATGCCATCCCCGGTACGTTTTAAAGAAAACAGGCAGCACGCGATGATGATCGGGTGGGGGAGCAGATAGAGCAGGCAGGGAACCAGGAGCGCATGGCGCATCGATTTAGCCCCCAAAAAGCAGATCATGAACACAGTTGCCAGCGACACGGCGTAGATCAGCCCTTTTTTTGTCCTGTGCCTTCCGATGTCCATGCCGAAGGCTACTCCGATCAAGGTGAACGTAAAGGCCGCAAAGCCAATGGTCAGCCGCTTGGCGATTTCTAAGTGGCCATGGTCCAGGGTAAGCAAAGCGAGGTGTCGCTTGACCACTTCCTTGGCCAGCAGCTCTCTTAGGGTGAGATAGTCGGCGCTCAAGCTCCACCGTTTTTTTTCTAAGAACGGGGAGAGGCTGGAAGCATCGGTTGACATCGAGGCTTGGTTTTCAATGACGAGGTGGTCGAATCCTCCCTGAGGAGCTCCGACGCTGGTCACAAAGCAGACTTGATTGCCGAGCAACTTGTCTTTATCCAAGATGAGCTCTTTGGCAGTCATGAGGGCGAGATGTTCATGGGCCGAGTCGTTGACGACCAGGATCACATCTCTGGCGCACTTTCCCATCTGGAGCGATTCGATATCGGCGTAGGCCCCTTTGATACCCACAAGCGAATCCTTTTGAAATAAAGTGAGGGGATTGGAGGCGCTGATCGAGTAAACAAGTTCTTTGGACAGGGCCCTGCAGCGGGGGGTGATCTCAGCCACCACGGTCAAATTAAAGAGGGTGAGCAATCCCCCCGCAAAAAGGACGGGGAAAACCAGGGCGCGCAGGCTCACTCCGGAGGCGCGGATCGCCGTCAGCTCAAACGAGTGGCTCATTTTTTGAAACAGGAGCAGGGCGGCCACCAGGCAGGAAATCGGAACTGCATACACCAAAATATAGGGAATTTGATAGAACGTGAAGAGAAGGACCGAAAGCAAGGGGGACCCCAGCGCGGCAAAGCGGGCAATATCTTGGAAACGGGTCACCAGCAAGACGGCTATAAAGGCCGAAGCGCATAGGGCAAACACCTGAAAATAGTTGCGCAATAAATAGCGCCAAAGGATCGGCATCATGGTTTACATTCTAGCTGTTTTTATCTTTTACTTCTGTTATATTTTTCATGATGAGAGATCCCATTCTAAAAAGAGTCGTTGAATTTCTTCAGGCCTACTTTCAGTCGGGGACGCCGCTGCTCCTAGGCGTGTCCGGGGGGCCCGATTCACTCGCCCTTCTCCATTTGCTGGTGGAAGCCCGCCATTTTTTTCCGATGGAACTCCATGTGGCCCATGTGGACCACGGCTGGCGCCCCGAAAGCGGAGGGGAAGCAAAGATTTTAGAGGGGATGGTGAACGCATTAGAGCTCCCTTTCCACCTGTGCGTCTTGGAGAAGGAAGGCGATAATAAAAATTTAGAGAATAGAGCCCGAGAGGGGAGATTCTCTTTTTTTCACAAACTCTATGAGGAGAAGGGGTTCCAGGCGCTGGTCCTTGGCCACCAGGCCAACGATGTGGCCGAAACAGTCCTCAAACGGGTGCTCGAGGGCGCTTCGTTGACCTCTTTAGGCGGGATAAAGCCGGTTGCCCAATTTGAAGGGATGCCCATTTGGCGTCCGCTTCTCAAAGTCTCCAAAGAGGAGCTCGTCGCCTGGTTAGAAAAAAGAGAGCTCGCCGCCTTCGACGACCCGACCAACCGCGATCCGAGATTTTTACGGGCTCGTATGAGGGAACACCTCTTGCCGACCCTCGCGCAGTCATTTGGCAAAGAGATTCAGAATAATTTATGTCGGTTGGGAGAGGCCGCCCATGAGATTTCCGCTTATCTGCAGAAAAAAATCGCTCCGATCCTAGAGCGCATGGAGAGAACTTCTGACGGTCTGCGGCTCGATCTCAATTCCTTTCTCCCTCTGGAACCGATCGAGGTCAAAGCGCTGTTAAAAGCGGTGGCGGAACAAGAAGAAATCGCGTTTTCCAGTTTTCATTTAGATTTATTACAAAATCTAGATGATAAAAGAATTATAATTAGCGGGAAAGTGGTTGAAGTTTATAATGGATGTGTAATTATTCAAAGACAAATTATAGACTCTGTGATATGATGATGGAAAAGGGTTGGTAGAATGCAATCACCTCATGCCGAGGGGGTTAGCCTTTTATTCTTTACTTAAAAGTGGTCCAAGTGGTTAAATTGATTCAAAAAAAGCGTGAATTAATATGAACAATGAAAACAAACCTAAGAACGAATCTAAAAAAAACATTCCAGGTGGATTTCTAATTTTTATATTAGCAGCCATCTTAATAATGTTAACTGTTCAGAATTTAAATCACGAGAAAACAGCCAAGGTGGCGTTTAGTCACCAAGTGGAGCACCTCTCCAACTTAGATCTTCTGCAAAAGGACGAAAACCGCAAGATCGCCCTCAACGACAATCTCGTCACCTTCAGTGGAAAGTTCAAAGACCGCAAGACCGACGAAGCGGTAGCACGCTATAAGTATCTCGAGTTGCTCAACCACAACCATGAATTGGTCGCCGACCAGGCCAGACTTGCCGGTGAGCTTTCTCTGCTCAAACAAAACGTAAAAGAGTCTGCAGACTGGTTCCTCCACCTCAGCGGCCTGCCCATTCCACGCAGCGGCTATAAAGTCATCGACCCTGTCTATAATACTGCCGACTCAGAAAATGAGATCGTCATCCGCAAACTTTCCGAGAAGGATGTCACTTCTCTCGCCGACCTCAACCAGCGATTCGGCTCAGAGGCCCCTTCTACTTTTGGAAAAGATCTTCTCACTCTGATCCAAGGCTTCCGCTCTCCTGCCTTAGGGATTGGAAATGAAAGCATTAAGCTTCAGCTGAAAAACCTCGAGCAGTCTGTATCCGATAGCAGCGCCCTTTCTGTCGTCGATCAGACAGCCGTTCAGAAAAATGCCCTAACAGAACTCTCGGCGATTGTCGATGAGCTCAACCAAGACAATCAGAACATGCGCCTCTTAGCGCTCCGGAGCGTCCGCAACTACAAAGCCGAGCTCGAGCAGATCACAGCAGTTTCCGAGGAGATGGATACGAATGTCTCTCAATTGGATAAAGCCAGACAAGGCGTCTCTCAAGTGATCTGGTTCTTCAACAACCAAGAGCTCTCCACAAGAGCTTTGGAAAAGCAAGACCCAGAAGCCTTCAACCATTGGTTTGCCTCTGCAAAACAAGAGTGGGAAAACTTTTCTTACAACAAAGCAGCCCCTTTCAAAGCTCCTGACCAGCCGCGCAATACCGTCTTGGAAAAAACCTTCCAAAGCGAAGAGCCAGCACCGAACTACTTCAGCCTTCTCCTCACGCTTCTCCCTGTGCTCCTCATCGTATTCTTGATCTACTTTGTCTTCTCGCGTCAAATGAAAGGCGCAGGGGCCGGCGCCATGAACTTCGGCAAGTCTCCAGCAAGACTGATGACAAAAGACAAAAATAAAGTGACCTTTAAAGATGTTGCCGGTTGCGATGAAGCCAAAGAAGAGCTTCAAGAGATCGTCGACTTCTTGAAAGATCCTGCAAAATTCACAGCCCTTGGCGCCCGCATCCCTAAAGGGGTCCTTTGCATCGGCGCTCCAGGTACAGGTAAAACCTTAATTGCGAAAGCTGTCGCTGGAGAAGCGGACCGTCCCTTCTTCTCGATCTCCGGATCAGACTTCGTCGAAATGTTTGTTGGCGTCGGCGCGAGTAGAGTTCGCGATATGTTCGAACAAGCGAAAAAGAACGCCCCTTGCATCATCTTCATGGACGAGATCGACGCTGTCGGCCGTCAACGGGGATCAGGCATGGGCGGCGGACACGATGAGCGCGAACAGACGCTGAACCAGCTACTCGTCGAAATGGATGGATTTGACACCAGCGAAGGAGTCATCCTGATCGCTGCCACTAACCGTCCCGATGTTTTGGATAAAGCGCTACTCCGTCCCGGCCGCTTTGACCGACGCGTCATCATCGACCTTCCAGACGTCAAAGGCCGTATAGAGATCTTAAAAGTCCATGCGCGCAAAATTAAACTCGATGCTTCCGTCAATCTGATGAACATCGCGAAAAACACCCCGGGCTCCTCAGGGGCCGACCTAGAGAACATCCTCAATGAGGCCGCTCTTCTCGCCGCCCGCAGGGGACGCAGCGCCGTCACCGGTCAAGATGCCGAAGAAGCCTGCGACAAGGTGCGATACGGCAAACAGAGAAAGAGCTTGGAGATCGACCAGAACGAGAAAAAAACGACCGCCTACCACGAATCTGGCCACGCTGTCGTCGCCCTCACCGTAAAACATTCGGACTCCGTAGACAAAGTCACGATTATTCCTCGCGGCATGTCCCTCGGCGCCACCCATTTTATGCCTAAGAAGAACCGCCTCAGCTACTGGAAAAAAGAGCTGATCGACCAACTCGCCATCCTAATGGGCGGTAGAGTTGCCGAAGAGATCTTCGTTGGCGACATGTCTTCCGGCGCGCAGATGGATATTTCCCAAGCCACAAAGCTGGCCCGCAGCATGGTCTGCGAGTGGGGGATGACCGATGCCTTGGGTACTGTTGCCTATGATGAGCGCTCTGAGAGCGGTCACTACTTAGGAATGGCCGGCTACCAAGAGAAAAACTATTCTGAAGAGACAGCGAAATTCATCGACAACGAAGTGCGTAAATTTCTCGATGAGGCCCATAAGCAGGCTATCGAGATCATTCAAGCGCACCACGATGAAGTGCAGCTCATGACCGATCTTCTGATCGAGTTTGAAACCCTTGACCGCGATGATGTCCTCGACATCATCAACGGCAAATGGGACAGCTCAAAAAAGAAAGACCGCCTCAAAATAGCGGAAGATCTTCAGAAAAAACCTGCAGGACCTGCCGTGCCAATCTTGAGCTTCCCTACAGCTCCGGATCAGCCCCCGCCAGCTCCTCAGCAGATCTAAAATATATACCCAAACAACTTGATAACCAAATGTTCAAGTTGTTTGGGTGTTCGTTTTTCAAGAGAACTCCCTTTACAACAACTCGATTTCCACGCTAGCATTCCCCCATGCAATAAACCATGGGATAATGCTAATGAACATGATGATAGGAATCCTTGCTCTTTGCTCCACAGTCACCAGTTTGTGCTATGGGTTGGAGGAAACTTGGAAGGTCACGGCGCACAAGGTTCCCTTTCTTGCGAACTCTGCAACATTCAATTTTACTGATGGGAATCGCCGTATTGGGCAGGTTATTCGCACAAGGCAGCTCCTTCCCAGCTACCATTACGACTTCTTTGATCATAAAGGGGAGTTGCAAATTCAGGGGGTTACACGGATGATCTCTTTGGGGCTGCTCTTTTCTTGGGGTATGGAAATCGACCTGTATGATAGCGACTCTCTGTATGTTGGGAAGATCGAAGGCCGATACTGGACAGAATCCAAGGCAAAATTCCTATTCTATGGCCCTGATGGCTATCTTAGGGCGATCGCCTACTTTGACGGCGAAGACCCTTGCCTGCGCATCGTCTATCCTGATCACGAGTCGGACGTTCTTGCAGAATTGAGGGGTAGCGCTATTGGCTCTAAAAGCATTTGGAATGTGAAAATCAGCTCCTCGCTCTCGAATGTAGAGGAAAGCCTGCTCAAAGTTTTCTCAGCGTTCGTTGCAGACTATAGCGCACAGTTCGATGCGGCCAATAACACAATTGAGGAGATCGAAGAGGACCCACCCATTACCTTCAAAGACGTCGCGGGCTGCGATGAGGCGAAAGAAGAGCTTGCGGAGATTGTAGAATTTTTAAAAGACCCCGAGAAGTTTACCGACCTAGTAGTCCTTAACAAAAATTCTTGGAGTAATTTCGGCGTCAAAGCCGCTCAAATCGACGATCGCAAGTTGATTCGTATTAGCTTAATACGGATCAACTTGCGAAGC
>VFKB01000031.1 GCA_009885755.1 Parachlamydiales bacterium
GCTTCGCAAGTTGATCCGTATTAAGCTAATACGAATCAACTTGCGATCGTCGATTTGAGCGGCTTTGACGCCGAAATTACTCCAAGAATTTTTGTTAAGGACTACTAGCTTGAAGTTTTCCAAAGGAAGGGCTATAATGAGCCCTTCAATACGAGAAGTCTTTTGCCGGGGACTTCATAGAATGAGGCAGTTCGAACCAGGTCAGGACCGGAAGGTAGCAGCCTTAAGAACCTCGCAACATGCTATGAAACCATCTCCGGCATTTTTTATTTTAACCACATCAAAAAGAAGAAAGAGGAAGATCGGGCACTGACACGATACCCCCCGACGGCAACCTCAGGCAGGCCTGCCATAAAACGGAAAAGAATTTTACCACAGAGAGCACAGAGGACACAGAGATGAAGAGGCGCATTCGGGGCGCACGCCGCCTTTGTGTCCTCTGTGCTCTCTCTGATAAAATATGATTTCTTCATCATTTCACTAGCGAATTTTGATCGTGGTGCTAGAAGAAGATATTCTCTTTCGTGGCGTATCCGTGCCCGATCTTCTATTCCTAAAATCCGATCCCAATTCCCGCAAACCCGCCCTGGATGATCATATCTCCATTGAGATTGATATCTTTGCGGTTGGGGACGTCCGATTTGTCAAACTGATCGCCCGCTAATGCGAGGCCGCTGACATAGGTCATTTGATAGCCGACATGTATGTTAAAGTGAGCGCTGAACTGGTAAGTCAAGGTAATCGAAGGCTCGACCATGAAGCCCATCTTGCAGACCTCTTTTTCGAAGTCGTGGAGGACGATGGTATTATCGAAGTCGCCTAAAAACGACTTGATGGTCGCATAATTCAACATAGGGCCTACTTTTACAAAGACGTCCCAGTTCCAGTGGCGCGTTGGGTTGAGCTGCAGATCAAACCCGAGCTGCAATGCGCCTATCCGGTTTTTGGTCTCGATATCGTAGCTGCTCTTGCGAAAGCCCAAAGGGACAAAAACAGAGGAAAGCGGCGACTCATCGTTAAAAAACTTCAGGTTGAAACGTTCCTTCAAGTTCATGTACCGAAACCCGCATAGCCAAGAACCTGAAAAATAGTCTCCCCGTCTCGGAGTCAGGTGGACCCAAAAGTTGGCCTCTGCTTCTTGATAGTGCGATTTATAGCGCCCTTTCGCCTCAAACGCGTTGTTGTAATCGATGGTAAAAAGAGAGTCGTGGAAGGGAAAATTGAGATCGTCGGGACCGGTCACCGTATGGTGGGCCTCCCACTCTTTCAGGTCGAGATAGATGAGTTCGCAGGTCACCTTATCGCTCGGCATATAGCCTAAAGAAACGCGGTAGCCGGGGGTGAATTGGAACTCATTGAGGATCTGTTTGGAGCTGAGAACGTCGGCGCCATTTTCTTTGACGAGGACGTGATGGCTGAGCTTATTGCGGTGCATGTAGACATACTGCCCCTGGATCGCGATATGGTTGTTCGCACCCCAATCTTCGGTCTGCGCCCAGGCAGCGCTCGCTGCACATACAAGTACTGGAATAGTGAGCTTTTGCATCCCCCCACATTAGGGCGCAATTGGAAATTATTCAAGATTATTTTCCCTCGCGCGAAAATCGGTCTCTTGTTTCTGCAGCGCCCGGCGCAGGGCGCTCTCCGCATCAATATCTTGCTCTTCGGCCTTTTTGATGAGGGCTAAAAATTGATCGCCTATATCTTGGCTGTCCAATTCCACAGAGAAATCGGCCCGTTTGAGCCGCTTGATCACCTTCTGCGCTTTGATCAAAAGGGAAAGTGTTTTCGGGATCCCGTCAAGAGCGCTTTTTCGATCGCTGTGGTTCTTCTCTTCCTTCTTGATCCGCTCCCAATTTTTGACCACTTCCTCTGCGTCCTTGACCTGGACATCTCCAAAAATATGGGGGTGGCGCCGGATGAGCTTCTCCTTCTCCATTAGGATCACATCGTCGAGGGTAAACCGGCCAAGCTTTTCCGCGACCTTACAATAGAAAATGACGATGTAGAAAAGGTCCCCGAGTTCCTCAATAATTTTTTGATCCTCGTCTTCGTCCACGGCCTCAATGAGCTCGTGGGCCTCCTCTATCACACAGGGCTGCAGGGTTAAAAATGTTTGTTTATTGTCCCAGGCGCAGCCGTTAGGACTATTTAAGATCTCTGAAACCTCAAGTAATTCTTTGAATGCGGTCATAAATCCCTCAAATTTTTTACTTTTTTACCATATCTCGAACTTAAATGCAAAATATATAAGATTAAAAATTACACTCCATTTGTTTTAATTCTAAAATACATTAAAATTGGCGAGTTAAAACACAATAACGGAAGCTATGACGCAAACTACTAATTCAACACCAAGTAGTACAAATAATTATAGTTGGTCTAGCCCTCTATACGGGGCTGGGAATGCCCTCGCCTACCCGGTCCGCGCTTTGGGACAAGGTGTGGCGGCCGTAGCTCCGAATGCCATAAAACAGGCGAATATCACCCCTAGCGATCTGGGAATTAGACCCCCGGCCCCCTTCCGAATAATCAGCTCACTTACGGAGGCTAGAGAGCTTGCCGATACGCAAAGAAAAATCTTTGTGAGAAGAATGAGCGCCTTCTCCACGTTTAAAGCCGTTTATGAATCGGTCTGCGGAATGCCTACCCCTGCGCCTGAGGCGCACCTTTATGAAAAGCTATTAGACCAGACCAATTCCCTGACGCAAAAGGAGTTTGACAAGCATGTGAGAAAACACTTTTTTGCTGTGTTAGACCAAACTTCCCTCAATATTTTTCAGAAGATTTTTGCGCGCCTCACCTACTATTTCATTGTTCCTGAGATCAGCTATATCATCGATACGATCAGCAAAAAGGTTCTCGACGACGTGCGCGGAACTTTCGACCAGCACGCAATACTGGACAAGTGTGAAACAATCGGAAATCACAACCTCGGGAATCTAAGCAGCTATCTGGGAGAGCTCACCGAGATCTATGATGAGCTCAAAAAATCGTCTGCAACGGGAAATATTGACGATGCGATCCAAAGCAAATTGCAAGAGCGGTTAACTAAAATCGGCTACACACAAAAAGAAATCAACCAAGACTTTATCAACCAGTTTCTGAAAGACTATCCAATCACCTATTCGTTTAACGAAGTCATCCATCGGTTTTTGACACAATTTAGGTTCTCCAAAAGCTCTCCCTTGCATTTTATGAATCCCGCACTGGAGCTATTCTATACCATCCTTTATGTCGCCCTTTGGTTGCTCCTCATAGCCCCCCAACGGATCCTAGCCCATGTTCTTCCTGAGAAGATCGCAAATTATGCACTCCCCCAACGCTGGCTGGACAAAGGGATCAATTACGGCTTTGAAAACTTTGTATCCAAAACCGATCTAATCGGACTTACCATGGAGAACGTCTTAGAGAACGTGAAGCACAAGGACTACTCTTATACCATCAATTCGAGCCTGACCGAATTGCTGAGCGACCTCTGCTACCTGATCCAAGACCACAGCGGCGAAGACAAACCGGAAGCCACCGTAAAGTTGGAACATGTGAAGCCCCTCGTCAAGCGATTCCTTACCATCCTCGGATTGAGCCATGTGAAAAATATTGAAGATTTGAAGGCCCTGAACACAGATGCTGAGCATCCTTTCCGCGACGACCCCTATACAACTCAATGGGTCAACAATCTCATCATCTTTGGAGCCGAGCTAGGGCTTCCTGGCCTTTTCGAACAGGTAGTGACCCCCTTGGAAATCGAAAAACTGCTCCTTACAAGCATGGAAAGCATGAACGGGATTTTTGATATTCCAATCCCGATCACCGACGAGCAAATAGCCGCTGCAAATGAGAATATCCGCGCTGTGAAAGACAAGGTCATCGACCTGACTGTTAGAGAACTGCTCAAAACGCTTCCGCCGCAAATCTTAGGCGTTGCCGGCAACCCTATTGCATATCTCTTGAATGTGAATAGCCTGCAAAACATGATTGCCAATAAAGTTCATAACGCCGTCAAACAGCGGACCGATGCGATCCTCGACTCCTTCTTGCTCAAACCTCACCATTATAGCGAAGGGGTGTTCAACCGCCTTGTACTGATCCCCTATTTAAGGGCGAAACCGAGAGCACTGGTTCCCAAGCTCCACAACTCCAGTCTCCATTCCCATGCGCGCGTTCAAAGGGAAGCCCAAGCAAGGTTGCGGTCCCTGCCGCGTTCTTCGTAATCTATTCATTCTCAAAAAATTTCTTGTAATTACAGATTGACTCTTTTCGCTTGAAAAAATTCTATTGTTTCTTTTACATTCCATATCAAATTAATGTTGATGTGGTGAAAACATGACGCAAGCGATTTCTGGTTTGGTATTGTGGGCAAGGAAAGGTGCGTCAGATTTAACAGCTAGAGCTACTCAAAACCTATCTCCCTATGTCGCTACGGCAACTCAGTATGCCTCAGCAGGAAAAACCCGAGCATTGCAAGCCTGGGAATGGACCCGAGAAACGGCCACTAGGGAAAATGCCAACGCAGCGGCCTCCAGAGTGTGGCAATCGACCACACAATCAACAAATGCGGTCGTGGACGCCACTGTTCCCACCTTCCTTCGGCAAGCGACAGCGCCTACGCTTCGGAGCAACCAAGAGCGGATCAACGCCTATCACCGCGAGCTGAATACCAATCCCGCCCAGACTGCGACAACGACAGATTTTCGGCCTAGAACTGATGAACAACGAGCGCTATTCGCACGCAATATCAGCGAATTTGTCACGCTTAAAACGATCTACGAATTTGTCTGCGGATTGACGGTCGATCCCACCCACGGAAATTTCTACAACAACCTGATGGACGGCAGACAAGGACTCTCTTCCGGCGCAAGCCACGAGCTCTTGAAGTACCGGTTCTTTGAACAGATCGATATGTCCAATATTTCGATCTTTAGAAAATGGGCCGCTTATCTCACCTACTACATCTTGAGCCCCATCCTTTACGACATCATCGAAACGGTCTCCGCCGATCTTCTGAGGGATATTCGAGGAAAAATCGAACGTGAAGCGGTCACAAGCAGTTTTGGTCAAGTTGGCAATATGTTCATTGAATGTATCAGCGGTTACTTAGAGACTTTATCGAGCGCTTACGGACGCATTCGGAATAATCCCTATGCCACCGCGCTGGACCCAGAGGTTTCTAAAGAGCTCAACAATGCATTGCGTGAGCGTGGCTATACTCAAGAGACCTTAAATAGAACGTTCACCGAGAAGTTCGTCAACACCTATTCCTACACGGTCAAATGGACGACGACTGTCGATAACAAACTCAAAAGCCTTCAGTTCGCGGACAGTTCCTGGCTTTCTCTATTAAACTATCCCATCAAAGCGGTGACCACCATCGCCTCTTGGATTGTGTGGGCCGTTCTTTACATCCCGCAGACGGTCACTAATTACCTGCTGGCCTATGTATTCAAAACTCTGCTCAACAAAGTCGACGTGGTCGATGCGGTCGTTTCTAACAGTGTGAGCGCCATCCGCAATCCTAACGGCTACACCCACGCCCTCAATTGCGCGATCTACAAACAGCTCCGCGACATTTATGACTTATTGCAACGTCCCACAGTTCCTGAAGGGACGCCTACGATCCGCCTCAACGGACTAAAACAGTTGGTTGAAACCCTCCAAGACGTTTTGGCCATGGACCAAACGGGCACACGGGCGAAATTGATCGAACACTTCCGAGAGAAGGAAAGCGCGAGAGGAATCATTGGAGACGCAAGACAATACGCTTTTAATAAAGCCAATGATGCCGCCGTCGATGCGATCACTAAGGTGATCAGTTCCGCATACGAGTCTTTTATGAGGCAAGATCAGCTGGAAGAGCAGCTCTTCAATATTTTCGGCCAGCTTAACCTCATTTACGCGCGCGATGCTGAGGTAAACCCTCGGGAATATCAGGCAGCAGAGGAAGGGATCCACGAAATGATCGACAAGATCGTCACTTCGTTTGTCGATGACAAATTAAGAACGACGTTTGCCCCTCCTGCTCAAGATGGAACGAAGCTCAAGGAAAACTACATCGCCGAGCTGAGAGGGTACATGCCGCAAATTACAGCCCTCGGACAAAATGTCAATCGCATTTCATTTACCTCAGACTTGGATGCGGATATTTTAGCGCAAAACCTGGCCCATTTCAATAACCTGATCAGACAAATTCCTCCCTTGGAGGCCAGCATTGCGCTTACTAACCGCAGAATTGAAGACACCCCTCCTAATGTTTTGGGCGCTGCCGATAAAAGAAGGCTCTCGGAAGAGTTTGCCGAACCTCTCAACCAACACCTCAATCGGCTTAAAGATGCGCTGGTTCAAGCCCACAGGCGCCAACTCCAAATTCAAATGGCCCAAACTCAGCTTCTTCCTCAACTAGACACTGTGTTAAATGCGATCCAGGCGGTCAACGATGCAGCCCAGGGTGAAGGCTTTGACAGTAGAGAGATGATGCGCCAAATCCAACTGGGGCAGTCCAATCTTTTTAGAGTTTGTGAATTCTCCACTTATCAGCCCCATGCGGCAGCCTATCGGGAAGAATTTGCTAAGATCAACCAAGGGTTTACCACGCTGCAACAGGGTGACCTCACCGTCAATATTTTGAGCCATTTCGGATCCCGCGCTGCGCAAATGCTGCGCGCCGAGCCCAGATCAGCGGAGCGAGCGCAGATGATCGAATCGATGCGCGCCGATCTTAATCGTCTGCCTAATGAACAGCAAAAACAGACCTTGCTCGCCAGCTTCGGCGATCTATGTGGGGCCAACGAGGCCCAAAGAAACGATCAGTTGATATCGTTTACAGCGCTAAACAATCTTGTTCTCCAGCATGCACGCGAGCAAATCCTCATCGGCAAAGAAAGATTGGTCACTGTGACCGAGGCTCTTTACCGCGTATTAAAAACTAAAGAGGATGAAGAAAATCTCAGCTTCCGCGCTGAGAACACTCAAGTGCCTCAAGATGGGGTCAGCATCCGTCGGGCCATCTCTGCGATCCCCGCCTGGGCCGCGAACAACCTCGCGCTGAGCACTCTCCTTTCCAATTCTTCCAATCTGGGCTGGGCCTTGCGGACGGCAGGAAGCTTGGCCATTCCCGCAATCTCTTACTACACAGGTTATACAGACCTTTTAAGCATGGGCTTGAATGTAGCTACCCAACTTTACCTCTGGAGGAATGAGGCCCGTGGCTCGCTCGGTTATGTCGCGAATATGAATGGCGTGCACGACCGGATCCAAGACGTCGCCCTTGGGGTGATCCGCAAGGAATCGGAAGCTGCGCTCAGCTTTATCCGCAAACCGCACAACTATAGACACGGCGTGTTCAATCATCTCCTTTTTATTCCCTTTGTACAAGCATGATTTTAGAATTCACCGTAACGACTTACATCCTCGATCCGCCCCGCGTGCTGCTCCTGCACCATCCCAAACATGGCAAATGGCTTCCCCCCGGCGGCCATCTCGAGCCCGGTGAAACCCCTCCTCAAGGTGCCAAGCGGGAGGTCCTCGAAGAAACAGGTTTGGAGATCGAACTTGTTTCTCAAGAAAATCTCTGGTTGGAATACTGGAACGCAAAAAGTTTTCAGCGCCCCTACCTCTGCCTGCTCGAAGAGATCCCCCGCCACGGCACCCAGCCCGCCCACCAGCACATGGACCTGATTTACGTGGGCAAAGTGATCGGCGGAAAACAGATCTTGTCAGAGAGCCTTCGATGGTTTACATTGCGAGAAGTGCTCCAAATGGTCCCAGATGAGGAGATTTTTGGAGAGACAATGAAAACTATTGAACACTTACTTGGATGAAAAGACCTCTCGCGTGATTTGCTTTGTTTGAAAAAATCGGAGATTTTTTCGCGGGTTTTTAGAAACTGCTTGCAGTTTCGGATTACGCGAGCGAGGCGGCTCCAAAGAGCCGGCGAGAGAGTGTAATAAAAGCCAGCGAAAAAAGAACGGTTTTAGCAAACAAATGAAATTGCGCGAGGGGTCTAAAGCATTTTTTGTTGCCTCAACTGGACAGCATGTCGGTAAGACCACGACATGCCTAGGGCTATTTTCCGGGCTTAAAAAACGGCTCCACTCGGTCGGCTATATGAAGCCCGTCGGCCAAGAATCTGTCGAGTCGGAAGATGGCTTTCTAGTCGACAAGGATGTCCTCCTCTTCAAAGAACACTTCCACTTAAAAAGCGCTGACGAGGATATGAGCCCCATCCTCCTCCCCCCAGGATTTACACGCAATTATCTCGATGGGAAAGTGAGCGACCAAGAAATCCGCGGCGCCATCACAAAGGCCTACGAGGCAATCGTCTCCGATCACAAGATCACTCTCATCGAAGGGACTGGCCATGTGAGCGTTGGCTCGATTGTGAACTTAAACAACGCCCAAGTCGCCGCCTTGCTTAAAATCCCGGTGATCCTCATCACAACCGGCGGGCTCGGCTCGGCCTTCGACGACCTCGCCCGCAACAAAGCCGTCTGTGAAAAGCATGGCGTTCCGGTGAAAGGGGTCATTCTCAATCGGGTCTATCCGGAAAAACGGGAGATGATCATCCGCTACATGTCCAAAGCGCTGGAGCGCTGGGATATCCCCTTGGTGGGCTGCATCCCCTACGATCCCTTTTTGAGCAACCCTTCGCTCAAAGACTTTGAGGATCTCTTTGACACCGTCTTGTTAACAGGCGATGCCCATCGGATGCGCCACTTTCGGCAAACGCGCCTCATCGCTACATCGATTGAGAACTACAAAGACAAGATTTACCCCCACCAGCTCATCATCACCCCGGCTAACCGAGAAGATGTCGTTCTAGCCACTTTAGAAAAGCAGCTTGAGTGCGATCTGAAGGGAGGGATGATCCTGACCGGCGACGATCCACCAAGGGCAGAAATCATTGAAAGGCTAGAAGACGCCGATATCCCGATGCTGTTCGCTCAGGTCCATAGCCACACGGCGATGACGATGATCGCCTCTTTTACGGCGAAACTGTGCAAGGAAGATGTGGCGAAGGTGAAAGAAGCGATTGATGTTGTGGAAACACACCTGAACTTCGACCTGCTTTCCACCATGTGATGAATGCCGCTGCCAGCTTCTCGCTGCCTAGTTCTTTGAGGCAAGCCCCTGTAGCGCAGCTCCGCAATCGCGGGCATCGCTGTATAAAATTAATACCGTAAGGGCAGGCGGCTTGAAATGCGCCATGAGATGCACCGAGCGGCGCGTAAACTGCCGAAGAAGAAGGCCCAAAAATCCCAAAGGCCGGCGTATTGGTCAGTCCGCATAGGTGGAGCCCCATCGAATCGACCGCGATCACCGCAGTCATCTCCCCCATCCGCTCCTGCCACTCTAAAAGAGTCATGCCTCCGAGTGTTTCACTGGATGCGCAAAAAGCGCGCTGCAGCTCCTCTGCCATCACTTTTTCTTTTTCATCTCCCCAGATGAACACAAACGGATATCCGGTCTCTTCTGCCACGCGGTGTAAAAATGCTTTCCAGGTCTGCACGCTCAATTGTTTATGAGGCCACTTGGACCCAAAGCAGACCATGATCGTTGGCTGCTTCTCTTTTGCGGCGCTAACTCGATGCTCTACAAAAGGAACGATGTCTTTAAAATAGCTCTGCAGGACATGGAGATAACGGGCACGCACATTGATTCCTGTAGGAACTTCAAACCGATGATTTGTGGCGAGAAGATTAAGTTTTTCGGGGAGTGAGTGAAAACCAAATCCCACTTTATGTTTCGCTTTCGCAGACAGCGTAATCAGCGCCGACTTGAAATTTCCCTGCAGATCGAACACCGCATCATATTCCGTCTCTCTGAGAGTGTGAAAAAAAACGCGCATCCCCTTCCACTGCTTTCCCTTCCGCCACTCCCGCGTATCTACGGCGAGCACGCGGTCGAGAACAGGATCAGCCGCTAAAAAATCGACGCTGCCCTTCTCTACCACCCAATCGATCTGCGCTTTTGGGAAGCGGGCGCGCAAATAGTGGAGGACGGGCAAAGTATGGACAACATCCCCTAGGGCGGATGTTTTGACGATAAGGATCGATTTCACGGAACGAAGTCCATTCTTAACGTTTTCAGCGCATCCTGAAAATCTTGCGGAAGCGATGCCTTGACAGTCACTTTTTTATTTGAAATGGGGTGAACGAAGCTCACCGAATAGGCGTGCAGCATGTGCCGTTTTGCCGGATAGGGGCAGCGGAACGTTTTCCCATACTGGTGATCGCCTAAGATCGGATGGCCCATTTCGCTCATGTGGACCCGAATTTGGTGCGTTCTGCCGGTTTGGGGGCGGCATTCGACGAGGGCTGACTCTTTGCTATTCTGGAGGCACTTCCATTGTGTAATGGCGCTTAGGCCCTTGATGTAGCTGCCCCAGATGCTCTGCCCTTCGTAACTGTGCTTTTTGGTGAGGAAGTTATCGACGACCCCCTCCATTTTTCTGAAGATGTCATCGACGATCGCAAGATAGACTTTTTCCACTTCCCGTTTGAAGAAAAGATCTTTCATCTTCTCTTGCATCGCTTTGGTCTTGGCGAGGACGATGACGCCTGAGGTGTCTTTGTCGAGGCGATGGACGAGCAGCCCGCCGAGCGCTTTATTTTCGCTCACCACGCCGGCTGGTTTGTTGCAAATCTTCAGCACATCATCTTCGTAGAGCGTCAGAATAGGAAGCGTTGCCGTAGCCACAGCAAATGTGACCTCGACCTTGTCCCCTGCGCGGAGCGGATGGGTGGAGAAGGTCTCCACCTTGCCATTCACTCTGCAGCCTTTGCCATCGATCGCACGCTTGATCGCTTTGACCGAGGGGCCGTCAGGAAATTTGCTCTTCAAAAATGGAAGAAGCTTCATCCCTTTTTCGCGTAGGGAAACGTCGTAGCGGTAGTTCATCGGTCTAGGAGGGCAATCAGCAGGCGGACGCCCACTCCCGTTGCCATAGTCGGATTGTAGTGCTTGGGTTCAGACAGAAACGCCGTTCCTGCGATGTCCAGATGCGCCCAAGGGATGTTGTGGACAAACTCCTGGAGAAAAAGGGCCGCAAATATGGCACCGCCCTTTCTACTTCCGGCGTTTTTCATATCGGCGATCGGAGATTTTAGCGCTTCCTTGTAGTCAGCGAAAAGCGGCATGCGCCAAAGGCACTCGCCCGTTTCATCTCCTGCTTTGATCAAAGCATGCGCGAGCGTATCGTTATTGGAAAATAACCCGCTGATCTCTTCGCCGAGCGCGACGACGATGCTTCCGGTCAAGGTTGCTAAGTCGATCATCTGCGTCGGTTTCAGGTGTTTTTGCGTGTACGAAAGGGCGTCGGCGAGCACCAACCTCCCCTCTGCATCCGTGTTGGTGATTTCCACCGTCTTACCGGCGTGGCTCTCGTAGACATCGCCCGGTTTGTAACTCTCGGGGCCGATCGCATTTTCTGTAGATACGACAACACCAACGAGATTAACTTTTAATTTCAAACTGGCAGCCGCACGTAAGGTTCCCAGCACAGTGGCAGCTCCCGACATATCGCACTTCATTGTTTCCATGCTGCCGGTCGGTTTGAGGTTAAGACCGCCCGTATCATAGGTGATCCCTTTGCCAATAATTGCCATCTTCTCTTTCGAGCTCGGATTGCCCCGATATTCCATCACAATAAACGCAGGATCGAGGTGAGATCCGCTGTTTACAGCAAGTAGGAGTCCCATTTTTTCTTTTTCGATCTCTTTCTTAGTCAATATTTTTGTCTTAATCGTGCTAAATTCTTTGGCAAGCCCTTTCGCAACTTTTTCAAGGTCTTGGGGCGTCTTATCCTTCGCATTGCTATTGATAAGGTCGCGCACAAAATGGACTGCTTCCGCAATCTTGCCCAATTTTTTGCACTCGGTCAGTTCCGCCTCGCCCGCTCCCACAAAAACAATCTTGTGGAGTAGCACAGGATGCTCTTCTTTCACCGAGCTCTTTTTGTAGCGGTCGAAGGTGTAATTGGTGAGAAGGATCCCTTCAGCGATGGGCGCGCATTTCTTCTTGTCATGAACAAGCACCGCGAGGCTCTTGCATTTTTTTGCACGCGCCGCTTTTACAACCGCCGCAAAGGCCCTGCGCACCGTCTCGTCCTTGCATGCCGCCTTTTTGCCGAGGCCGAGAAGCATCACCCGCTTTCCCTGGTCCCCGTAAATCGTCAGCACTTCGCCTTCTTTGGCATGAAAATCGCCAGCGTCGAGCACAGGCGCTACGCTTGCAGCTAAATCCTTGAGGGCAGCGGCCGGGACCGGCTTCTTGTCTTGCCAAAAAGGGACCACAACCACATCGGTTGCCGGTCTGTCATCGAAACTAGCGATCGTCATTTCCATAAATTAAATTACCTTAGAATGGGATTTCATCTTCAGCAAAAGAGGCAGGCATCTTGCCTTGTCCATGCGCCATCGGTTGTTCTGCGGCTCCTGCAAAAGCATACTCAGGATTTGGAGCGCTGTGGCCTTCTTGCGCATGTCCTTCAGGTCTGCCAAACGGACTGAACATTAAGTTCAGCGCGGTCAAGCTCATCGACACTTGGGCTTTGCCGTCGCGGTCGGTAAAAATTTCCGGCATATTGAGATCTCCCACCACGATGATGGGGCTACCCTTTTTGAAGTAAGGAATCATTTTATCGAACTGCTCTCCCCAAACAGTGACTTTCCACCAAATCGTCGAGTCTTCTTTACCTTTACGCGCACGTGCCGCAACCCGTAGCGTGGTGACCTTTTTTCCTGAGGAAGTAAAACGCACTTCCGGATCGGCGCCTAAATGACCTGCAATTGTTGTTTGATTCATGGTGGATCTCCTTGGTTTCTCCAATTGATATTAAAGCATCTGGGCCTATTTGTAGATAGAAAAAAATGGAGTCCCATAAGTATTGTCAAATATGCCTCAATAGGCCACAATCATGGGCATGTCAGCAGAAACCTCGCCCGAGTTCGGTAAGCTACGCAATTTCTTTTGGCCGATCCATCGCGACGAATTAAAATTATTTCTTCCTCTACTGATCATGTACTTCCTCATTTGCCTCAACTATAGCATCCTCCGCACCTCTCGAGACGCCCTCGTGATCACCGCCAAATCTGCCGGCGCGGAGGTCCTCCCCTTTATTAAGACCTGGGCCATTTTGCCCGCCTCGCTGCTCATCATGCTCTTCTTCACCCAGCTATCGAACCGCCTGAGCAAAGAAAAAGTTTTTTACATCATGATCTCCCTCTTCCTCCTTTTCTTTAGCTTGTTCGCCTTCGTCCTCTATCCTTGCCACGAGAGCCTCCACCCCCACGCCTTTGCCGACACCTGTGAAAAAATCCTCCCGCGCGGCCTCCACGGCCTGATCGCCGTCTTCCGCAACTGGACTTTTACTGTATTTTATGTCATGTCGGAGCTCTGGGGCCCAGCGATCATGACCGTCCTTTTCTGGGGATTTGCCAATGAGATCACCTCCGTGAACGCCGGCAAGCGCTTTTACGCCATCCTCGCCGTCGGCGGCAACCTGGCCCTCGTCTTTTCCGGCGCGATCTCCACCACGATTGCCAACTTGGGGATCAAGCTCAATGAGCTCAATCTCGAGATCACCAACGATGCCTGGGGAAATTCTCTCGTCCTGATCGCCAGCGTCCTGCTCGGCTCCGGAGTCTTGACCATGGCGATCTTCCGCTGGCTCAACGTGAAGGTCCTAAAGTCCTATCTCTCGCAGCGAGGCTCCTTTCAGCTCAAGCGCAAGAACGCCGAATATAAAATGGGGATCCGCAAGATCTTCGCTTTCCTCGCCCAATCCAAATATTTGCTTTGCATCGCCACTATCGTCCTGATGTACAACGTGGCCATCAACTTCACCGAGGTGGTCTGGAAGGACCAGCTCCACAAGCTCTCCCCCTCACCCAATTTTTTCCACGCCTATTATGGGCAAGTAATGACCTGCATCGGGCTGATCGCCGTCGTCGGCGCCTTTTTCTGCGGCGCGATCATCCGCCGGTTCGGCTGGACCTTCGGCGCGATGGTCCCTCCGCTGATCCTTTTGGCCACCAGCGTCCCCTTCTTTCTTTTCCTATTCACAGACGCCCCGCTCGCCAGCATCGTCTTTTTAGGCGCCATGCAGCACTGCCTGGCCGGAGCCTCCAAATACACCTTTTACGATGCGACCAAAGAGATCGCCTTCATTCCGCTGGATCAGGAAAGCAAACTCAAAGGCAAGGCAGCGATTGACGGCGTCGGCTCCCGCATTGGAAAATCGGGAAGCGCTTTGGCCTGCCAATTTCTCCTCATGATCTTTGGATCGCTCTCGCTCTCGCTCCCCTACATCGCAGTCCTTCTCTTCGTGGTCATCATTGCCTGGATCTACGCGGCCCGCTCGCTCGGCAGAGAATTTGAGGTACTTTCAGCGGCACGCCCCACCTCAACCGTTAATACAACAGAAACTATTCTCTCTAAATAGTAATAGTTCAGGCACCCCTCCTTCGTGGTGAGTATCCTAACTGATACATTATACCAATCCTAAAAAATAAAGTCTTATTTCAGCTGTGTGAAAGCTCTCGCGAATCACGGGTTTGTTACATAACCCAATTTGTCACCCCATATTTACTGTATGCAGACTGCACCGATCAATTACTTTGCTTCTCTCCTCTCCAAGCTACTTGTACCTTAGCTTCGTCGCGAATCTCGTACTTGATCAGTTTGCTTGTGTCTAGAGAAAAAGAGGGTGGCAACTTGAGTTATGCAACACACACCTCGGTAAGACCTGCTCATCAACTTCAATACGAAATCTAAATAAATCTCCGATCGTGTTATTTGTACAGGACTATAATTTCTGTATACAGTTGCATTTAAAACGTTAATTTGAGATAGCTAAAAAACACGATTAAAAAAGTTTATTGGGTTCATGTCGCGAATTACATCAACTAGATCAATGACTAAAAGAAAAGGGGAAGAACTTTGTGTTAAAGAGTTCCTCTTCGCTGTCGATGAGACGCCCGATTTTCATGATCCATTTTCCGATCTCAATCTCTTTCTTTCACAAAAGATCAAACAGGTGATGCAGCATGAAAGTTTTGGGAAGAAGTGGTCGCAGCAGCTGCAAGATAATTTAGTCGCCAAGATCACGCCCGATTTCCAGAAAAAGTTTCCGCAGTATCGATTAGGCATCGCCGCGCTGCGCAAGACATGGGAAAAAATCGCCTACTACGCAGAGCAGATCCGAGGTCAAAAGGGGGCGATCTCCCAAGACGGGAAGCTCAACATCCATTTCTTTATTAAAGAAAATCTGCGCCGCTATGCCGCAAGCCAGAGCCCTTCCGACCTCCCCCCTTATCATTACGCGCACCAGCTGGCGGTGAAATTGAGCGAATGCATCGCTGCGATCGATGGGACGCGCCCTAAACTCGATGAGCTGACTAAAACGATTTGGGCGGTGCACAAACACCTCGTCTCGGGACTGCGAACCAAGAGCCCTTATGATGAGTATGATAAAATCGATAAGCTGATCGTCAAGACGCTGCTCGAAATTACGGCCAAGGAGCCGCAGATCAGCCACAATGAGCTGCAGCACAAGGTGAAGGAGTCGCTCCAATCGCTGCACGATCTGCCGAGCTTTGCCTCGCTGGAATCGATCACGTGCAATATCTCGGCGCTGCTGGCCGAAAAGTTGTATCCTTCTTCCCCTCTAAAGGAGCAGGCGGCGATCTTAAATTTTGTGCGCCGTCAAACCGCTCTCTGCAAAAGCTCTTCGATCGCGCCTCACCTCCCCGACCTCGTCAGACGGACGCTAGCCCTCTATTCGCTCTCCTGCCATTTGCCAAAAAATCTTTCGGAAGAAGCGATCCGCGAGGCCATCCTATCGCTGTATCCCAACGATAAAGAGCCGAAGCCCGACCTGCCGCAGGCGATCTTTGCGTTTATTTCGGCAGAGCTTGTGCTGATGAAGACCGATGAATACTGCCGCTCGGTCGATTATGTGGTCGAGGCAATCACCAAGGCCTATCAAGAAACCCAATTCCTGCCTGTTTTACAGGGTAAAGAGTGCGACCACCTCGAAGTGCTCATCTGGAAGGTGTTAAGCGAAAAAGAGGGGCTGCTAGAAAAACTGCCCTACCGGATCGGCCACCGCATTGAGGAGGAGATCGCCGGTAACTTAATCGACAACCCGCACCAAAGTTTCAGCAGCGTGGTCCATCAGACAGCGAGCTTCTTTCAGAAAACGAAAGAACTGGCCTTGCACAATAAGTGGAGCGAAATCGATCGAAAGATCCATCTCTGGACGATCCAGGGTGACATGCTCTGCCGCTTCATCCGTTTCGACAGCGACGCGCCGCTCTTGCAGCTCATCCAAGAAAAATCGCGCCAGGCGCCCCATCTTCACCATGCGGAACTGGTGAGCGAGATCAGTCAGGCCTATTTAAAAAAATTTCCGGAGCTGGCGCCCTATTCACCCCAGCTCATCGTGCGCATTTGGATTCTATATAAATATAGCTGGTATAATCAAATGCCGGAGACGTCGTCATTCAATCGGTTCTTGAAATGGCATGTCTCACACGCCCCCAATACGACCGATCAGCAGCTGGAAGATCTTTGCAAAAAAGTGATTCCGCTATTTCCTTTTGATCCACAGCAAAAAACAGCCTAGAGCGATTAACGGTATGCTCAAGTACTGCCCCATGGTCAAGGTGGTATTGACGTAGCTACTTTGCTCCACCTTAAAAAATTCAATGAAGAACCGGAACCCAAAGATGAGGATGAAGAATAGTCCTGCAATCTTTCCGTCCTTGCGGCACCATTTTTTCCAAAGGAGCATTAAGATGGCAAAGGCGAGGAGGTAAAAGCCCGCTTCATAGAGCTGCACGGGATGGCGCGGAATAGGCAGACTTTTATCAGCGGGATGAGCAAAGATAACAGCCCAAGGGACGCTAGAGACGGTCCCTAAAATTTCTTGGTTGATGAAATTGCCGATACGGATACACACCGCGACAAAGGCGGTGGGGACGACAACTAAATCGAGTAAACGGAGGTAAGAGTGTTTTTTGTCGTAGCTCCGGTAGAGAAAATAGAGGGCGATGAAAATCCCTATGGCGCCCCCATGGCTGGCCAAGCCCCCTTCCCACACCTTGAAGATGGAGAGCGGGTCTCTAGCGATCTTGCTCCAGCTCTGGTAAAACAGGACATCGCCCAGGCGTGCGCCCACAATCGTTCCGACCATCGCATAGAACGTAAAGCGTTCGGCGACTTTTTTAGATTCCGCTTTTGAGACGAAGGAGAGGAGAAGATAGCGGAGGATCCAATAGGCGACAAAAAAGCCGAGAGCAAATAAAAATCCGTACCACAGAATAGGGCGTCCGAGAAAGGGAAGATTGAAGGGGACGAGAGCGGGATCGGGGTCCCAATACAGATATGCTAACATCGATTAACTCTTCACCGGTGCGCGGGCGGCGCGGAAATACTGAATAGCCCCATTCATCAGTGCAAAGCCGATCGCGACATCAACCGTTCCGCGGATAGCAATGGGGATTGGCAACCAGCGCATCGACATCCCAAGCAGGATCATGCCGCCGATCAAAAAATAGTACCCCTTGCTGTAAACTTGAGAGACCTGGATCGGCAGCGGCAAAGAGTTGATGCGATCGACCACACGTTTCACCGTTTTGCTCAGGACAAACCTCCCCTTCACAAAACCGATGGCAAGCCCGAGCGAGATCAATAGGAGCGCTGTCTGATCGGCATCTGCGTACCCCGTTGTGATGAGTGACAATCCTTTCATCAATAAAAAAATGCCTACGACCAGCCATACAAGGCCAGAAAGTGTGATGAAAGTTTTGTGCATTGAACCTATCTCCAGTTATTTTTTGTATATTCTACCTATTCACTCTTAACTTTGTCGACAAAAAACGCCCCCCCTTCTACAATCAATCCTTGATTCTGAGTAATATTATTAGCCCGCTAGACAAATACGTGACAAGGAGCGCTAGCGAGGCGAAGCCAAATTAAAGCGGAAGCGTTCCGAACGAGGTGGTCATAGTAAAACTATGGCCAACAAGCGAGGATTGATTTGGTAAAGACGTAGCAAGCTAATTGTCACGCATTTGCCTAGTGGGTTAATAACAAAGGGTTCCATAATGAATATTTCTCTTGCGTTTACGCGAATTTTCTTCCTGGTTCTAAGCATCTTCTTCATCACCACTTTCATGCTCTCCAGCCAAACAGGAACAGTCCTTTCCAACGCGCTTTGGGGCGTTGGGCTCGGCACTTTATTTTCTTTAATGCTGTTCGGATTCGACACGCTCTTCCGACGCTTTAACCTCCGCTCGTTCAATATCGCCATCATCGGCCTCTTTATCGGCTATCTGATGGGCCAAGCTCTCGTCCTCGTCTTCGATGTGATTTTAGACCTCAGTTCCATCTCCATCGCACTCCAGCCCCAAACTTTAGAGATCATCAAGATCTGCCTCTTCCTCTTCGGGATTTATCTGGGCGCGATCATGACACTGCGCGGCGCCGACGAAGTTTACGTCAGCATCCCTTTCGTCCGCTTTGCGCCGACCGCCCACAAAAAGAAAGATTTACTCGTCGACGTCTCCGTCCTCGCCGACGCCCGTATTATCGACCTCTCCTCTTCAGGACTTCTCGACCACCAGCTCATCATCCCCCGCTTTCTAATGAAGGAACTCTATGCTCAGGCAGAGACCGGCGATGAAGCCTCCCGCTCCAAAGCAAGGCGCTGCCTCGATGTCGTAAAAAAACTCGAAGCGGTTCCCCATCTCGAACTTCGCTTCAACGACACCGATTTCCCCGAAGTCAAAGAATCGATGGGAAAACTGGTCCGCTTAGCCAGACTGCTCGACGCCAACATTTTGACAGCCGATATCAGCCGCGTTCAGATGGCCTCTGTCGAAGGGATCCGGATCATAAATATCCATTCGCTCTCCAATGCCCTTAAGCCGCTCATGCAAACCGGCGAGTTCATCAAGATCAAAATCCAGCGCTATGGAAAAGAGCCAAGGCAAGGCGTTGGCTATCTGGAAGATGGAACGATGGTCGTCGTCAACGGCGGCGGCAATTTCATTGGTGAAGTAATCGACGCTCAAGTACTTTCAGTCAAGCACACCTCTTCGGGAAGGATGATTTTCTGCAATGCGTGTGATGATGAAACCCTGTCCCACGATTTAGCCCATGAGAGCTACGATGACGAAAGATAAAAAACCGGTTCTTTTAGGCCTTGGGAACGATATTGTCGAGATCGAACGGATCCGCAAAAGCATCGAGTCGCATGGAGATCGCCTGCTTTCGCGCCTCTTTACAGTAAAAGAGCAGGATTATTGTCTCAAACACAAAGATCCTGTTCCCCACTTTGCCGGAAGGTTTTCGGCGAAAGAGGCCATCGTAAAGGCCTTTGGAACCGGCTTTGGCGAGCATGCCTCCTGGCTCGATATTGAGATTGAGAACAATGCCGAAGGGAAACCGGAGGTCCGTTTTTCTGATGCGATCAATAAAAAGTTCAACCACCCCATCATGAGCGTCTCGATCAGCCATTGCGAGCAGTATGCCACAGCTGTGGCCATCTGGGAATGTTGATAGCCTTTTCTTTAAGCCGCTCAAATCGGCGATCCCAAGTTGACTCGTATTGCATTAATAAGGATCAATTTACGAAGCAAAGCGGTCGTCGCTTCTACGGAGCTTTCACACTAGTAGTCCTTAACAAAAATTCTTGAGATAATTTCTAGCGTGAAAGCTCACTGAAATCGACGACCGCGTAGCTTCGTAAGTTGATCCGTATTAATGCAATACGAATCAACTTACGATCGTCGATTTAAGCGGCTTTGACGCCGAAATTACTCCAAGAATTTTTGTTAAGGACTACTAGTTTCCAACTTGTAAAACATATTTTTAAATTATCTGTTTTATATGCTTGAGATTTTGGTGCAACTGCACTATAGTTTCGGTTATGGTTAAAGACGGCACGGAGCTCACGGGTAAGCACCTAACTGACCTACTTCCAGGGATTTTGGGAAGGATTGCGGAGAGGGTGCAAGAGCGGCCGGATCTAGTCCTCGCCGGGTGGCGGGAAGCGGTCGGAGAGAAGCTCTTTCCGATGGCCAAGGCGGTCTCCTTTGAGGCCGGTATTTTGACCGTAAAAGTAAAAAATTCGACAGTGCTCAGCTTGCTTGTCCAGCACGAAAAGCAAAGGCTTTTGAAACAGTTGCAAGAAAAGTTTCCTAACGCAGGTGTGCGGAATATTGTGTTTCGCCAATAAGGTACTTAAGGTATGACGACAATGACTAATGATAAGGAATATAATGCCAGTTCGATCACTGTCTTGGAAGGTCTTCAAGCGGTGCGCGAGCGTCCGGGGATGTACATCGGCGATACGTCGGGCAACGGTTTGCACCAGCTCGTTTACGAAGTTGTCGATAATAGCATCGACGAAGCGCTCGCCGGCTATTGCACCCAGATCACCGTAACGATCCAAAGAGATAATTCTGTCGTTGTCGAAGATAACGGCCGCGGGATCCCTGTCGGCAGACACGAAAAAGAGTCGGCCAAGCAGGGAAGGGATGTGACGGCTTTAGAAGTGGTCATGACCATTCTCCACGCCGGCGGTAAATTCGATAAAGGCACCTATAAGGTGTCGGGCGGATTACACGGGGTGGGCGTCTCTTGCGTTAACGCGCTGTCTAAAAGGCTGCTTGTCGAAGTTTGTCAAAATGGACACGAATATGAGATGGAGTTCTCCAAAGGAAAACCGGTCACGCCGCTTTCCACCGCCGGCGAGACGGAAAAGCGGGGCACAAAGGTCTCCTTCTGGCCGGATGACAGCATTTTTACCGTCACGACTTTTGATTACGATATTCTGCTGAAGCGTTTGCGCGAACTGGCCTTCCTTAATAAGGGCCTCACCATTATTTTCCGCGACGAGCGCGATACGCTCCACGAAGAGGTGACTTTCTGCTACCAAGGCGGACTCGTCTCCTTCGTCGAATACTTGAACGAGAACAAAATTCCTCTTTTCCCCAAGCCCATTTATATCCACGGCGTGAAAGAAGGGCACGATGGCCCCGTCGAATTTGAAGTGGCGATGCAGTGGAATGACACCTATATTGAAAATCTCTACTCCTACGTCAACAACATTTCTACGAGACAGGGCGGAACGCACGTCACCGGATTTTCTACGGCGCTGACCCGTGTCTTGAACCAATATATCAAAAATCATCACCTGGTCAAAAGCGATAAGATCGCGGTGCAGGGCGATGACATGCGCGAGGGGATGACAGCGGTTGTCTCTGTAAAAGTCCCGAACCCTCAATTTGAAGGGCAGACGAAGCAGCGCCTAGGAAACAGCGATGTGGCCTCCATCGTCCAGCAGATCGTCGGCGAAGAGCTGGCGACCTACCTCGAAGAGAATCCCCAAATTGCAAAGATGATCGTTGAAAAAGCGATCATTGCGGCCCAAGCTCGGGAAGCGGCGAAAAAAGCGCGCGAACTGACGCTCCGAAAAACAGCCCTCGATAGCGCACGCCTCCCAGGAAAACTCACCGATTGCCAAGAGAAAGATCCGGCGCTTTGCGAGATCTACATCGTTGAGGGAGATTCTGCGGGCGGTACGGCAAAAACAGGACGCGACCGCAGGTTCCAAGCGATTTTGCCCATCCGCGGTAAGATTTTGAACGTGGAGAAAGCGCGGCTCGAAAAGATCTTGCAGAACACCGAAGTGGGAGCGATGATCGCCGCCTTTGGATGCGGGATCGGGACCGATAATTTTAACATAGACAAGCTCCGCTACCACAAAATCATCATCATGACGGATGCGGACGTGGACGGATCTCACATCCGGACACTGCTCCTCACGTTTTTCTACCGCCACATGCCGGCGCTGGTCGAGCACAATTTCATCTACATTGCCCAGCCTCCTCTCTATCGCGTAACGCGGAAAAAATCGGGACAATACATCCACAGCGAAAAAGAGATGGACGACTACCTCTTAAAGTTAGGTTTGAGCGATATCCACGTCCGCATGACGGGCAAAGAGGATAACATTTCTAAAGAGCAGCTCGATGAGCTCCTTAGGATGATTTTAGATATTGAGATCTTGATCGCCTCGATTGAGCGCAAAGGGGTCCCTTTCCGGGAATTCCTCCAATCGCGCGATGAGGCAGGGCTTCTGCCGCGCTTCCAGGTCAAACTGGGCGATGAGACCCGTTTTGTCTACTCCGAAGATCAGTTTGTTGAACTGAAGCGGGCCAACGAAGAGCTGCAGCGCGAAGACCACGCCCAAAGGCTCTCAGCGATCCCGATGGAAGAGCAGACCGAAGAGATGAAAGTCTTTACTCTCAAGAGTTTGCCTTGCGTCGAACTCTATGAGGTGGAGGCCCTTAACAATTTAAAAGACCGCCTTCAAGCCTACGACCTCGCTTTAGATGACTATATAGTGGCCGACGGCAAACTCTTTGACATTGTCGAAGACGAGCAAAAGCTCACCCCGATTTTCACCTTGAAAGAGGGAGTCGATTTCTTCCGCACCAACGGCCGCAAAGGGATCGAGATCCAGCGCTACAAAGGTCTTGGAGAGATGAACGCCGACCAGCTATGGGAAACCACCATGGATCCTGCGAAGCGCACGCTCCTCAAAGTCACCATCCCCGATGCGATCGCCGCCGACCATATGTTTACCATGCTCATGGGTGAAGATGTTCCTCCACGGCGCGCCTTTATTGAACATCATGCATTATCTGTTAAAAACTTAGATATTTAAGGGATTCTATGTCGTATACGAAAGATGAAATCGTCCGCCCAAGAAATATTGAAGAAGAGGTTAAGGAAAGCTATCTCCGCTACTCGATGTCGGTGATTATTTCTCGAGCTCTTCCCGATGTGCGCGATGGACTGAAACCTTCCCAGCGAAGGATTTTATTTGCGATGCGCCAGTTGAACTTAAGCCCGGGCGGCAAACACAGAAAATGCGCCAAGATTTGCGGGGATACATCAGGGGATTACCACCCACACGGCGAATCAGTCATCTATCCGACCTTAGCCCGTATGGCCCAACATTGGGCGATGCGCTACACCCTCGTCGATGGCCAAGGTAACTTCGGTTCCGTAGACGGCGACCCCCCAGGTGCGATGCGTTATACCGAGGCTAGACTCACCCATGCCTCCAGCGCTTTAATGGAAGATTTGGACAAGGATACGGTCGATCTCGTCCCCAACTATGACGAGACGAAAGTAGAGCCTACCGTTTTTCCTGCGAAATTCCCGAACCTTCTCGCGAACGGTTCTTCAGGGATCGCGGTAGGAATGGCGACGAACATTCCTCCCCACAACATTGAAGAATTGATCTTAGCGACTACGCTCCTCATCGATAATCCGCAAGCGAGTATCGAACAGATCATGGAAGTGATGCCCGCTCCCGACTTCCCCACCGGCGGCGTCATTTGCGGCTACCGGGGTGTCAAAGAGGCCTTTTATACCGGTAGAGGCAAGATTTTGCTTCGCGCCGTCATCCGCGTCGAAGACATGGATGGAGACCGCGACCGCCAACGTTTAGTGGTCGACGAGATCCCTTACAACGTCAACAAATCGACCCTGATCCAGCACATCGCAGAACTCGTGAACGATAAGACCCTCACCGGGGTTTCCGATATGCGCGATGAGTCGGATAGAGACGGAATGCGCATCGTGATCGAGCTCAAACGCGGCGAGATCCCCGATGTCACCATCAACCAGCTCTTCAAATACACCGCCTGCCAAGTCACCTTCGGCTGCAACATGCTTGCCCTCGATAAGGGCCTTCCGCGCACGATGAATATCAAACAATTCATCGCCGCCTGGATCGACCACCGGATCGATGTCATCCGCCGCAGGACCCGTTTCGAGCTGATGAAAGCCGAGGCGAGAGCCCACATCCTCGAAGGTTACATCAAAGCGCTTGACCATCTCGACGCCGTCGTCCGCCTCATCCGCGCCAGCGTGAACCGCGACGCCGCACGCATGGAATTGATGGCCACCTACGAGCTCAGCGAGAAACAGGCCAACGCCGTTCTCGATCTGCGCCTCTACCAACTGACCGGCCTCGAGAAAGATAAGATCGACGCCGAGTACCAAGACCTCGTGACCAAAATCGCCCACTTCCGTTCCGTTCTTTCCAGCGAAATGCTCGTGCGCGGTATCATCAAAGATGAGCTCCTCGAGTTGAAAAAACACCACCACTCCGAGCGCAGAACCAAGATCATCGCGGCAGAAGGGGAGTTCCAGATGGAAGACCTCATCCCCGATGAACCGGTAATAATCACAATCTCCGAAGATGATTACATCAAGCGTATGCCCGTCGACACCTTCCGCGAGCAGCGCAGAGGCGGTCAAGGCGTCATCGGCATGGATATGAAAAAAGAGACCGACACGCTCAAAGACATCTATGTCGCCTCGACTCACGACACCCTCATGATCTTCACCAGCTTTGGCCGTTGTTATTGGCTCAAAGTATGGCAGATCCCAGAAACCGGCAGACGCACCAAAGGCAAGCCGCTGATCAACCTCTTGGAAGATATCCAGCCTAACGAGAAGATCGCCGCCGTCCTCCGCGTCAGAACATTCGATGAGCCCGGCTACATTCTTCTTTCGACCCGCCAAGGCGTCGTCAAGAAGACCGAGCTCAGCGCCTTCTCTGCACCGCGACGCAAAGGGGTCTATGCGATCAACATCGATGAAGGCGACGAAGTGATCGCCGCCCGCATCACCCGCGAAGAAGACCAAGTCATGCTCTTCACCAAAAATGGCATGGCCGTCCGCTTCGACCAATCGCAAGTCCGTTCTGTCGGCAGAGTGGCCCGCGGCGTCCGTGGAGCCACCCTCCGCGGCACTGATGATGCCATTGTTTCTTGTGAAGTCGTCCGTGAAGGGGGCACCTTGCTCATCGTCTGCGCGAACGGCTACGGAAAACGTTCCAAGGTCGAAGATTTCCGCCAGACCAACCGCGGCGGCGTCGGCGTCCGCTCCATCATCACCAGCGACCGAAACGGCATGGTCGTCGGCGCGATCTCCGTCACCGATAAAGATGGCGTCGTGATCATGTCCAACTCCGGACAGACCGTACGCATCCCGATGGACGATGTCCGCGTCATGGGAAGATCGACACAGGGCGTGCGCCTTGTGAACCTCCACGAAAACGATGTCGTCGTGGCCATCCAAAAAATTGAACATATTGAAAACGACAAGCCCGTTGAATGAAAGGCCTATTTATTACCTTTGAGGGAGGCGACGGAGCCGGGAAGACGACACTGATCGATCAGGTGTTTTCCCAGCTCCAGCAGCGCTCTCTCAAAGTGATGAAAACCCGGGCTCCCGGCGGAACCAAGGCCGGGGAGTCAATCCGCGAACTCATTCTTCACTACAAAGATGTTTCTGTGCTTCCCCGCACCGAACTCCTCCTTTACCTAGCAGACCGAGCGCAGCACGTCGAGGAAGTGATCCGTCCCGCCTTAAAAGAAGGTTATATCGTCCTGTGCGATCGGTTCAATGATTCCACCGTCGCCTATCAGGGCGCCGGCCGCGGCATTGACATCTCCACCGTCAAAGAACTCTGTAATTTCGCGACCAACAACCTGCAGCCCAACCTGACCCTCTATCTCGATCTCGACCCCAAGCTGGGTCTCGAGCGCGTCCACAAACTCGGCACCGGAAAAGATCGGATTGAGCAGGAGAAACTCTCCTTCCACGACAAAATCAGGCATGCCTTCCACACCATAGCCGAAGAGGAGCCCGAGCGGTTCCATCTCGTCGACGCGTCGCGTCCTCCCGAAGAAGTCTTTTTAAAAGCGATGCACATCATCCATGCCTACCTCACCCCCTGAAAACACTTCAAATAACATCACCTTAAGCCTTTGGCAATAAGCTTGTTAGGTGCATTTTTCGAAAAATGCTACCGCAAATTGCATTTTTCAATGTATAATGCCAACTATGGTAGCACATTCTCATTACATCCCCCGTATCCTAAACCCGCCCAAAGGAAGTTATTTCCTTCTGGGACCTCGAGGCACTGGGAAGTCCACATGGCTTTTGCATCATTACCCCGATGCCCTGCGCATAGACCTCTTGCTTGGGGAAGAGGAGAGGCGGTTTAGCGCCTATCCTGAGAAGATTCGGGATGTGGCAGCCAGTTTGCCCAAAGGATCCACCCTTATTTTAGATGAGATTCAGCGAGTTCCAAGACTTCTGCCAGAGATCCATGCTCTCATCGAAGAGAAACGGGGCATTCAATATATCATGACAGGCAGCAGCTCCAGAAAGCTGCGCAGATCGGTCAGCGACCTTTTAGGAGGTAGAGCTCTCCTCAGACAGATGGGCCCATTCCTAGCTTCTGAACTTAAAGAAAATTTCTCTTTAGAAAAAGCCTTAAAAACCGGCCTAATCCCTCTGATTTGGGAATCATCCGAGCCATCGCAGCGCCTATTAGATTACCTCCATCTTTATCTGCGAGAGGAAGTTCAAGCCGAAGGTCTCGTGCGACAGATTGGAGATTTTTCCCGTTTTCTTGAAATCGCGAGCTTTTCTCACGCCGCAATATGGACAACCACAGATATCAGCCGAGAATCTAGCGTAAAACGGGCCACCGTAGATAACTACTTACAGATCCTTGAAGATCTTTTACTGGCTTTCACACTTCCTGTTTTCTCAAGAAGAGCTAAACGAAAACTGATCGCCCATCCAAAGTTCTATTTTTTTGATGTTGGCGTCTATCGTATTTTGCGCCCCCAAGGAATTCTAGATAGTTCTCAGGAAATTGAAGGCTGGGCTTTAGAAGGATTAGTCGCTCAACATCTACGCAATTGGGTTTTAGCGCAAAATCAGCCCCACTCTCTTTCCTTTTGGCGCACACAAACAAAGCTAGAGGTAGATTTTATTATTTACGGGCCACGAGGGTTTTGGGCGATAGAAGTCAAACGGAGCCCAAATCTTGGCCCCGACGATGTGAAAGGGCTTGCCGCTTTTAAAGAAGAATACCCTGAAGCTCAATGTTTATTTGTAGTTCCAACAAAAAGAAGAGAAACCTATCGCGGTTTTCCTGTCATTCCCATGGAAGAATTTCTTCTAGGAATTACCCCTGAAAATCCCATTTTCTCATGAAAAGGAAAAATCATGCCTATCTCAGCCCTTGACCTCATGCTCCAGCAAGAGCGCGTGCCCACCACCCTCCTTTTCGTCGGGGGAGAGCAGCACCTCTCCGATTTCATCACCCGGCTCATGGGAGAGACCCATGCCAAGAAAATTGCCGCAAACAACCATCCCGACATCCATACCTACCGCCCCGAGGGCAAAAGCGGCATGCACCCGATCGCCTCCATCCGGCGGCTCCTCGATGAAGTCTATCTGCCGCCTTTTGAGGGGCCCTGCAAGGTTTTCATTCTCCACGACGCCGAGCGGATGCTTCCATCCAGCAGCAACGCCCTCCTCAAAACCCTTGAGGAGCTCTTAGAAGATACCTTTTTCATCCTCCTCAGCCGCGAGCCGGAAAGCTTGCTTCCCACCATCCGCTCCCGCTGCCGCACCCTCCAATTCGTCTCAGAAAGAGAGGCTCCCCAGAACCCCCTCGTCGCCCAAATTCTCGAGACAAACGACTATTCAGCCCAGCTCCAGCTTTTTTCTCAGCTAGAGGAGAGCCTGCAAGGGGAAGAAGAAACCTTTATTGATTATGATCCGATTCTGGAGCAGATTCTCCAGTATTACAAAGAGGCGCCCCATCCGGAGAGGATCTTGGCGCTGATCGACAAGTGCCGCTTTGCACTCGCCCGCAATACACGGCTTAAAGTCGTTCTGGAATATTTATTCTTGTCGCTCGATGTTTTATAAAAGCTAAGGCAATGATCTGCCTTTCTCAAGCGGGGAAAAGAGATAGAATTGAAGCCAAGCTTGAAAAGCTCTCATCATCACCCACGCTAAATGAATCTGGAAGCCTCGCCTATGAACTCTGAACGGAATAGTCGGTTCCTCTCAGGGTCTCTGTATTCACTGATCGGAGGGGGCTTTGCTAAAGGTCTCTAGAACCTGCAGAGGCATACGCTGCTGCAGCGAAACTGAGCGCTGCGCAGAAAAGGGCGCATGCACAGACCATCGCGCAAGTCGAGCGGTCTGCCATGCTTGCAGCCCTAACAGGAGCATGTGGAGCTGGAGCCGGTGCGCCATTCACTGAAGGAGCCGATGAATTTTCATGCTGCTGATTATTCGCCGTCCCGGAATCTTGGCAGGGGGAATGGAAGTTGATCAAGTTTGAGATCGAGCCCTTGCAAATTAATAAGGTTGTCAAATGAATCAGGGAGCTTTTTAAGACTGTTGTTTTGGAGGTCGAGCCATTGCAAATTCGTTAGCTGACCGAAAGAATCAGGGAGCGCTGTAAGTTTGTTGTTGGAGAGGTGGAGCCATTGCAAATTCTTTAGCTGGGCTAAAGAGTCAGGGAGCGCTGAAAGTTGGTTGTGGGAGAGGTAGAGCGATTGCAAATTCGTTAGCTGACCGAAAAAGTCAGGGAGCGCTGTAAGGCGGTTGTAGGAGAGGTTGAGCATTTGCAAATTCGTTAGCTGGGCTAAAGAGTCAGGAAGCGCTGTAAGTTTGTTGTTGGAGAGGTGGAGCAATTGCAAATTCGTTAGCTGGGCTAAAGAGTCAGGGAGCGCTGAAAGTTGGTTGTGGGAGAGGTAGAGCTCTCTCAAATTCGTTAGCTGGGCTAAAGAGTCAGGGAGCGCTGTAAGTTGGTTGTAGGAGAGGTGGAGTATTTGCAAATTAGTTAACTGGGCTAAAGAGTCAGGAAGCGCTGTAAGTTGGATGTGGGAGAGGTAGAGCGATTGCAAATTCGTTAGCTGGGCTAAAGAGTTAGGGAGCGCTGTAAGTTGGTTGCCACTGAGGTCGAGCGATTGCAAATTCGTTAGCTGACCGAAAGAGTTAGGGAGCGCTGTAAGTCCGTTGTTGGAGAGGTCTAGGACTTGCAAATTAGTAAGCAGACCAATTTCCTTAGGCAAGCAGAATAAACCAATGAAGCTTAAGTCTAGTTTATTAACACTTTTTACTATTAGCGGGTTAGCATTCATCCAGTCCCGAATATCCTGAGCGCTCATTGTATCTAGGTCTAGGGTGATCGAGGGGTTTGTGTAAATGATCCCTTCATAGATTTTAGGCCAAATCTTCAAAAGAGCTCTATCCTCAATCTGTTGAGCAATTAAATCTACGTCCTCAGCTTTAACTACACCATTCAGCGGAAAATCGATGCCTAAGGAGCGAATTGCATTCACAATGCGGTTATTAAATTCGCATAAATCTTTGCGGGTCTCGAGATTAAGAGAAGCGAGAGGCAGGATCAAGCGGGACAAGGGGGAGTCATTAGTTCGTGCGGCATTGAGGACACGTATTGCTTCCATATTTCGATAGGCAACATCTGCGACAGCCAGATCTCGGCAGGTTAGGGACAAGTTTTTCCTGTCTGCATCTGAGACGTTAGATACGATGAGCGTAAGTACTTCTGTGCTCTGTGCGCATAATCGGCTGGCAACGTTATTTGGTGTATTACTCATAATTCCTATGCTTGTTAAGATTAATTAATATATCAATAATAACATTAACACAATATTAATACAATAGTAAAATGTTTAATTAACTTTAATTATATTAACTGTGTGACTTCGCTAACGTGTTGACATACAAGGAGGTGAAACTGTCTTTTTAGTCGGCTGATCGTGACGTAACCTTTTGATCCTCAATCATCTAGATCGCGAGGGTCTCTGGCGGGAACGTTTCGATCGGTTGTGACCTGGGCATTCACGAGCAGATCGATGGTCGCCGGAAGGGATTTGAGGGGGTTTCCGCGCAGGAGGACCACGCGTAGATTGAGTAAGTTGCCGATGGTATGGGGTAGTGTGCTGAGTTTGTTGCCGTAAAGATCGAGGTGATTGAGTTTTACAAGCCGGCCGATCGCTGAGGGGACTTTTTTCAGCTTGTTGTTACTTACGAGGAGAGCCTCTAAATCGGCAAAATCCCCAAGGTTTTGGGGGAGCTCTGAGATCTCATTGTTCGAGAGGTCGAGGTGTTGGAGTTTTTTCAGCTTCACGAGGACTGAGGGGAACTCTCTGAAGGCGTTCTTAGAGAGGTGGAGCTCTGTTAAATTTTCCAGCCAACCGATTTCTTTGGGAACCCTGCGAAGCTCTAAGGAGTGCAGCTGGAGCCGGGTCACGCACTTGAGTAGATCCTGGTGCGCTTCCATCCAGTCGTGAATTTCCTGGGCGCTCATTTTTTCCGGAGAAGGGGGAAGTACATCGGCGCCTTTAGCGGAAGAGATTTGCGCGCAGAGGGGACCCCAACATTTTTTGAGGGGGATCTCATCGATATTTTCACTGAACTTAGCGACCTCTTCAGCGGAGAGCACAGCGGTTAACGGACACTTTTCGCCTAGGGATCGGAGGGTTTTGACGAGACGCTCGTTGAAGGCATTGAGTTGTTGGGTTCCTGAGGGGGTAGCAAAGTTGTAATCAGCGCTATTTGTCCGTCTATCTTCCCGGATGAGGTTGTATAGAGTGGAATCCGTTTTTTCAGCTGCCTCAAGAATAGTGAGTGCCTGAGAGAAGCGGTAATCGGCATCAATTTTTCGGAATTGCCGGCAGGTTAACGCAGCGGGGAGAGCGTCTCCATTGGCTGCTGTATAGGCCCATAAGATTTGGTGTAGGGGTTGGGGAAGCAGGTCCCAGGCGGATTTTGAAGGGATCTCGGGGGTTACGGGAGAGGTTGTGAGAAGTTGTTCGATGCGGTCATTATCTAGGGGCATGGTGGGCTCTCATAATTTGTAAGGGCTGATTATACCAAAGGATCGATTTGTTTATAATAGCAAATAAGAGGAGTTGGTTTGCCTTAGCATTTCAGGCGTGCCGTTTTTGTTGATTTTTTTTAAATAATTTATTAAGGACTACTAGTACAGTTTAACAAAAGTTTTCAAAATAATTTTTGATTTGCTAAACTCTTCCATATTTCGCAAAATTGGAGGAATTATGGGAAGAACAACAGAATATCACGTAA
>VFKB01000010.1 GCA_009885755.1 Parachlamydiales bacterium
CGTTTATCGCTTGCAGCAAATAGCCAAAGCCCTATTTGCAAAATCGTAAGCGCTTAAAGATGAGTTGTTTTTTCACAAAGATCATGGAAAATAGTTATGCAACACACCCCCATTAAGAGAGAGAATCTCCCCAATCCAATTTTTTCGCTAATGCATACCTTTCTTTATCTTTGCGCGAGAGGGTTTTAACTTTTAAACCCTCTTCGCTGCAAACATTAAAAGAAATATGCCCTGAGCGTTTCATCGGCGGGCGTAGAATGCGCATTTGTGAAGCCGGCGCGGCTGTTTTCGAAACAATCAAATAAGAAAACTTTTCATCCTCATATCCCATGGTTCCGAGTTTTGCTTCGCGGTGTAAAGAACTCCGTTCAATCCGCTCCGAAAAATGGCACCAATCATTTCCCTCCATAGGGCACCGGTTTGAATGGGTGCATGGAGCGACGCAGCGCGCTCCTAAAGAGATGAGCTGCTCGCGTATTTTTTTGACCCGTGCAAAACCGGCTGGCGTTCCTGGCTCGATGATCACCAAATATTTCATTGTAGATTCCCACATCATGGGGATTAGGCGAGCAATCGCCGCATCGGACATCTCGGCAAAGGCATAAGAGATCATGAGAAGATCGTGCGGCTCAAAGGAGGGCTGTTTGGTAAGATCTCCCTCTATCCAAGAGACTTTTTCATTCAAAAAAAGAGTTTTCCCCATCTCGATGAAGGTGCGGTCCCGTTCGATTAAAGTCATTTTTTTAAGCATCGGAAACCGCTCTAGCAAGGGCTCGATCGCTGTTCCCGGCCCTGCGCCTAAATCGAGGGCGCTTTCAACTGCCTCATTGACCTCTTGGAGCACTCTGCGCATCACTGCAGAGGTCGCCGGCAGGCGCACCACGAGGTAAGCTTTTTTTTGATCTTCTGAAGAAAGACTTTTACCGGCCCGATAGCGCTCAGTAATATCTTGAGAGGCGTTTTGGAGGTCTTTGAAAGTGAGGTCTACAATTTCTTCAATTTTCATTTGGTTGAATAAATACCCATCTATCGGTTAATTTCTCCGTCATAACCGGATATTATATGGCTTCTGCCCTATCTTTTAAAGAGCAAGTTGGCGCGATTTCCCTAGCCCTCCACAATCCCAATGTCGATCTAGACAGGGTGGAGGGCCGGGTCAATGCCCTATGGACAAAAATCCAGGCCACCGACCCCGATTATGCTCGGCTCCTCGCCTGCAGAGATCAGGTCGCCGCCCTGCGCTCAAAAAATCTTACCATAAATACCGAGGAATCTTCCTTCTTCTTTGGAATTTTCACCCTCTTTTGGAATACGATCTCTTATCTGCTCAGCACAATTTACTCTTACGCATTTTGTTGCGGCTCTCAACCCGAAGCTCCCAAGCCACCCGCAGCTGTGCCAGGCGCTGCTCCTCAGCAAAACACACACGCTGTAGATCAGCCGCGCCACCATATCGTAGGCCCCCGGCGCCGCTTCGCAAATCCCGCAATCCCCGACTACACGTTTTTTAGACAGATCGACGGCGACGGCAATTGCTTTTACTCCTCCTACACCGTCAGCTTTCTCAGGGATTTTATAAATAGCCGCAGCAAAGACACATTCATCCAAACCGTCCACAATCTGAATGTCCCTAGTTGCCCCGAGGAAAAAGCAACCGTCTTGCGCGTCTTGGAACTACTAAAGGAAGAGCCGACAAAGGGGCGCCTATACCAAATGGATCGGGACAATACCGTGATGACCCATTTTGTGAAGTTCTTCCGCCATGCTGCCGCTAATTATCTGATAGAGAACGCAGAAGATTTTCATACCGAAGATACGTTCAATATGAGAACTTACTGCGATCTCGTCAAAAGAATGGGCAAATCGACCATGGGGAACTATGAGATCGTCGCCCTTAGCCAAGCGATAGGCTGGGGCCCGCGCATGATCCAAACCGATGGAACGGTCTACGGGTACGGAGCGATCCCTTACATGTCCGAAGGGGATACCGCTGTGCTCTTTTCTCCCAGCCTAAAGGCAAAAGAAGAGGGCACAGGACACTACGACATTATCTATCGCCACTGAATCGGCCCCTTTCCCCATTTTTCTAAATAGTCATTGATCTTTGAAAAGGGGCGGCTGCCGTAAAATCCTGTGTGGACTGAATAGGGAGAAGGATGCGGTGCTGTCAAAACCGCATGGGGCATTTTTTTCTGTCCCAGGATCCGCTCCACTTTTTCAAGCGCCGATTTTCCCCAGAGGACAAAGACCAGCGGATCTTCCCGCTCGCTCAACTTTGCGATCACCGCATCAGTGAACCGCTCCCAACCTTTTCCGTAGTGTGATTTAGGCTCTCCGGCACGCACGGTGAGCGTTGCGTTGAGCAAAAGGACTCCTTGCTGCGCCCACCCTTCCAAACAGCCTGTAGCAGGCGCTGGAACGTTCAGATCTGTGTGGAGTTCTTGAAAAATATTTTTAAGCGATGGCGGAGAGTTGATCCCGCAGGGGACGCTGAAGCTGAGGCCGTGGGCCTGTCCTGCGCCGTGGTAGGGATCTTGGCCCATGATGACGACTTTCACTTTGTCAAATGGGGTCTGTAAAAAGGCCTGGAACACAAGCGGCTCTGGGGGATAGACCACCGAGCCTTTAGCTTTTTCCTCTGCAAGAAACTTTTTTAACTCCTGAACATAGGGGAGTGCAAGTTCTTCCTTTAACTGCGCATGCCAGCTCGCTTCGATCTTCATCATAAAGTTCCCAATTGACAGAAACCATCCAAACAAACTACGATTTTGCACATTTGGAGAGTAAAATGAAAGATCTAGCTGAAAATAATTTGATCCGCTTTAAGAACATTTCCAAGAAGAAAGAGACGATGTATGCGAATTTCAAGGTGAAGGGAATTCGCGGCGGCGTGAATTTCTCCGCCTCGATCTCCGTAGACATCGCCGCTGCCGAAGTGCACGCTGGGGATGTTTTGGAAAAAATCATCGAAGAATGCGCCCGCATTGGGGTCAAAGAATTTAAGCGCGCCGAGTTCCAATTCGAAGGCTTGTCCTACATGGAAGCGGCAGAAAAAGTATTCTCGAAATAATTTCATATCTGGGTGTAGCGCAGCTTGGCTAGCGCACTTGCATGGGGTGTAAGAGGTCGGTGGTTCGAATCCACTCACCCAGATTCTTTTTTCATAAGGGTTGGCAATTCAATGATTAAACTCTTAATTTCTGTCTTTCTTTTTTGTCTGAGCGTTAACCTCTATTCGTCCGCGAAACCGAATGCAGATAAAATCGCAGCGGAATCAATTGAAGAACTGCAGCAAAAGCTCGAGGCTGTGCTCAAAGAGGCGCATGTTCCAGGAATGTCAGTTGCCCTTGTGGGAAAAGAGGGCCCAGAATGGGTGACCGCACTGGGTGTAGCCGATGTCGCAAACCAGCGGGCTGCGAGTGCGGATACACTCTTTCGCATCGGTTCCACCTCGAAGGCGTTTGCTGCGCTTGCAGTCCTCAAACTCGTCGAGGAAGGGAAAGTTTCACTCCAAGATCCGGTGCATCAACTGGTTCCCGAAGTGTGGTTTGAGAACCGCTGGGAAGAGAGCCATCCGATCCGCATCGTCCATCTTTTGGAGCACACCACAGGGTGGGATGACATGCACCTCCGTGAATATGCCGTTGAAGCAGATCCACATGAGGGGCTTCGCGAGGCGTTCGATTTCGACCGCACGTCGCGCATCTCCCGCTGGCAACCCGGAACGCGGATGGCCTATTGCAATTCGGGACCTCCGGTTGCCGCCTACATCGTAGAAAAAATTACCGGACAAAAGTTCGAAGATTATGTCGCACAAAATTTTTTCCAACCGATCGGTATGAAAACGGCTACCTACTTTCAACCCTCTCCAGAATCCACGACCATTCTTTATCACAGCGACGGCACAACGCCTTATCCCTACTGGAATATTATGTACCGCCCATCAGGCTCGATCAATGCCTCTGCGCGCGACATGGCAAATTATCTCCTGTTTTATCTAAACCGGGGCAGCGTAGGGACTAAGCAAATTCTGCCGGCTTCCTCCATCACCCGGATGGAAAGTCCTACAAGCACATGGGCAGCCGAAGAAGGGCTCAAAGCAGGCTACGGCCTCGGTAACTACTGGAGCGTTTTCGATGGGTTCGTGTATCACGGACACAATGGGGGCATGGACGGAGGCCTGACAGAAATGGGTTACATGTCCGATGAGGGCGTTGGCTATTTCTTTAGCATTAACTCCGCGAGCGGCGATGCCTATCAAAAAATCGGCACTATCATCCGCGCTTATCTCGCGCGCAATCTGCAAAAACCACCCCTTCCTCCGGAAGGGACCCTGCCCGCCAATGCCGATGAATACACAGGCTGGTATGAACCCAATTCTCCGCGCGTGCAGATGATGGTCTTTATGGAGCGATTGCTAGGCCTGGCGCACCTCCGGTTTGAGGACAATAAACTCCTGATTTCTGGCCTGGGCCAAAGAAACATCACATTTATTCCCGTAACGGACGCTCAGTTCCGCTATGTTCCCACGGATGATGCTCCTGCACCGATCGCAAGCATGGAATTGCTCAACCCAAATGTTGAAGGAAAATTCGTCCAGCTCTGGGGGATGGCAACCGTCAAACGCGTTCCCTCCTGGCTTGCCATCACAGAGATCATTCTCACCGGATTTGTGCTGCTTTCAATGGGTTCGATCCTGCTATATGCGCCGTTCTGGATCTTTGGAGGCTTAAGCAAAAAGCGTCGCCGCCCTAGAGAGCGCTTTCTCAGATTGTGGCCGCTCCTCGCCGTACTAAGCTTAATCACTGCGGTGGTCGTTTTTGGACAGTGCAGCGAAGATCTCATCCCAAGGATGGGCAACCTGACGGGCTGGTCCTTCACCTTATTTTTGACAACGCTCATTTTCCCAGCCGCATCAGCCGCCAGCGTTATTGCCTTGCGGCGCGCAAGCAAACTCGAAACCCGCCGCTGCGTACGAATCTATTCTGCAGTAGTCACATTAGCTTTGGTCATCGCTGCCGTCTATCTCGGCTACTGGGGAATCATTGGATTACGTTTATGGTCCTAAGAGAGTGCCTTCAAATTTGGAATCAACTAGATTCGGGTTCTTTTTTCGTCAGTTGAGATCTCGACCCTTGGGTAATGTTTCGTTAATATTGCCCAAGGGTCGAGATTTCAACTCACGGGAAAATAATCCCGAATCTAGGCATTCGAAATTTGAAGACACTCTCTAAAGGAGAACCTATGCCATTTTTAGACACGCCGATCGAGCACATCAGCACTTACCATAAAAATCCGGAGATCCATTTTTCCACCGATTCTGAGGGTTCTCTATTTATCACTATAGACACCGAGAGGCTGCACATTCGCTCGATCGAATCTACAGAGGAGGATGCTGACCGACTCATCTCTCTTTTGGGAGATAAGGATGTCATGGAAAAATATTATACCGGGCAACCGATCCCAGAAGAAACGTCTAGAGCGCGAATCGCAAAGTGGCTTGAGCGCTGGCAAAATAACAATCCCTATTCGGCCATGGCCGTATTTGGAAATGAGACGCAGGAATTTTTAGGCCTTGTGATTTTGGGCCTCAACGCTGCCCCAGGAGAATCCCAAATTTCCTATCTTTTTCATCCGCGCTACTGGAACCAAGGTTATGGCTCCGAGGCGGTTTCCTCTCTTATAGGCTACGCTGAGGCCACTCTAGAAGAGGGATACACCTTAGGTGGAAAACCACTGGAAAAAATTGTCGCAACCGCAAGAGTTGATAATCCCGCATCTTTCCGTATTCTTGAAAAAGTAGGTATGAAGCGAGTGAGTACCGAAGATAAATACGGCGCTCCAAGGCACAATTATATACTCGATTTAAAATCCAAAGAAGAGGTTAAACAGTCTATGTATGATACAGTTGTAAAACAGGAAAAGCGGTTTGCCATTGGGATTCCGATCCGAACCTCCAACGAGAACGGCCAGTTCCTAAGAGACGTTCCGCCATTGTGGGATCAATTTTACCGCGAAAACCTCACGGAAAAAATTCCTAATAAGGTGAATCAAAATCTCCTCGCCGTCTACACCGATTATGAGGGAGATTATACGAAGCCTTTTACCTATTTGATCGGATGCGAAGTCTCTAATTTGAGCACTATTCCTGAGGGGATGAGGGGTTTGGAACTAGAACCCTCTTCTTATGCTGTCTATACGGCAAAAGGTGCATTCCCTCATTCGATGATGCAGGCATGGCAATCGATCTGGACATCAAATGTAAAACGGTCGTACACGACCGATTTTGAAGTCTACAAGCCCGATTTTAATCCGCAGGACAATCCGGAAATTCGGATCTTTATCGCGACAGCTAAATGATTAGGTTGTAGATCTGCGAAAGACTCCGAGAAGCTCAACGTGGTCTGTCCCTGGAAATAAAAGATATCCCTCAAGAGTTTCCATTTTCCAGCCGGCTTCCACGAGGATTTCTTGGTCTCTTTTAAATGAGCGCGGCCCGCAGCTCACATAGATCAGCTGCTGGGCGGGGGAAGTGTTGAGCGCTTCTAAGAAGGTTTTATCCAATCCTTTGCGCGGCGGATCGACGATCGCGACATCGGCTTCAGCCAAAAGTCCCAAGACGTTTTCTGTGGGCGCCTCTAAGAAGGAAGCGTTGCTAGGTGGAGAAGATTTTTCAAAGCTCTCTTTAGCAAAAGAATTCATCTCCACGCAGAGGACGCTTTTTGAAAGGGGAGCGACCGAAAGGCCGATGACACCGACGCCGGCATAAAATTCGACGACGCGTTGGTGTTGAACGATCTTTTTTTGGATCGAGGTGAGCATATCTTCGAAAAGGGAAAGATGCGCTTGACCAAAACAGGCGGGATGAAAACAGATCTGGTTACCACCTAGGGTCTCATAGAGGTTTTCCTTCCCAAAACTATGGTGCCAGGTGTCTCCAAAGATCCGGTTGATCGGCAAAGGCTGCACATTGGTCCAGATCGAATGCCAAATCTTTTGTTTAGAAAGATTCTGGATTAGAGGCTGGAGATTTTTATTTTCTTTGACGACGAGGGTGAGTTGGACTAGCCCTGTGTTTCTTTCAACGACAAATTGGACATAGCGCAAAAGTCCTTCGTGAGTCTGCTCGTTGTAAGAGGGGATATTGCACTCTTTGAGCGCTTTTTTCAGAAGGGGAATGGCGTCATAGATGGCGGGGTGGTGCAGGGGACAGGTGGCGATATCGACAACGTCATGAGTGCCCCGCTTGAAAAGGCCGATCTGGGCGTCGCCGCGGACGGCAAGCTTGGCGCGGGTCCGCCAGTGGATAACTTCCTTATGAAAAAGGGGAAAGGTGAACTGGGTTTGCAATTCGAGGGCGATTGGAGGCTGGGTCACATTTTCTTGAAACTGACAGCCGGGGCAAGTAGGAAAATAATCACAGGAAATTGTTGACAACTTGGTCATCGGCATCTCTTGGGTGTAGACGGGGAGTCTTGTCTACGGGTTGTTGACAATCTATGAACAGTGTTTTTTCATTGGGCAATAGGATAGGTTATCAACAATTCCACAGCAATAGAAGAAGAGAATAAATATACTTATTTAAGAATCTTAATCTAGAGAGATGTGGAAAATTAACGTGGGGATGCTTTAGAATGGACGGATATGGATGTGAAAAATTATTTTAGCCATTCCTTTGCGGGTCATGAAGCGCTTTTCGATGAAGGCGGCTACCCCTGGGAAGCTTTAAAACGATTACAATCTTATCTTGAAAGTCAAGAACTCGGAAAGATCGAGATCGAAATTCCCGATTCGGTCCACTTGGTCCATCCTTCGCTAATCTCTATCGCTAAAGGCGTGGTCATCGAGCCGAATGTATTTATTCAAGGCCCTTGCATCATTGGACCTAAGTGTATAATCCGTTTCGGCGCCTACATCAGAGGCAATGTGATCTTAGGAAAAAATTGCACGGTCGGCCATAGCACAGAAGTGAAGCATGCGATCTTTTTTGACGGCGCAAAAGCGGCCCACTTCAACTATGTGGGAGATTCTATTTTGGGAAGAGATGTGAATTTGGGCGCAGGCGTCAAGTGCGCGAATTACCGCTTAGATGGCGAAACGATCTCTGTATCTTGGGATGGAAAAAAAATTAATACGGGTTTAAAAAAATTCGGAGCCATTGTGGGCGACGGCGCCCAAATCGGATGTAACGCAGTGACCAATCCAGGAACGCTGGTGGGTAAAAATGCTGTGATACTCCCCTGCCTCAATGTCGGCGGAACGATCGCCGAAGGCGGCATGATCAAATCTACAAAGGAAATAAAATGCTTACTCTAGAACCGCAACGAGCCTCTTTATCTCATTTTTTTCATCACCGCGACCGCGTGGAAAAGGAGATCGCTAAGAGTATTTTTTCTTTTGGAGAAAAGACCAAGCTGCGAGACGCCTGCGAATATGCACTGACGAACGGCGGCAAGCGTTTTAGACCCTTGATCGTGATGATGGTGGCCGAGGCCTTGGGCAACGGTCTTAACGTCGCGGAAGCGGCTTTATCGGTGGAATTTTTTCACACCGCTTCATTGATCGTGGACGATCTACCTTGCATGGACAACGACGACGAGCGGCGCGAAAAACCTTCGCTGCACAAAGTTTATGGCGAGACGATTGCTTTGCTGGCGAGCTATGCGCTGATCACGGCGGCATTTGAAAAAATCCACAGAAATGCGCAGCACATGAAAGAAGCGGGCGCTCCCTATGCGGCGACAAGCGACAGAGCTTGTGTTCTCGCTCTAGAAAGCGCTGCCCATTGCGCCGGGATTTTGGGAGCGACGGGCGGACAGTTCCTCGATATTTTCCCCCCAAGCCACACATTGGAAACACTCAAAGAGGTGATTTACAAAAAGACGGTCACATTATTTGAAGTGGCCTTTGTCTTTGGATGGGTGTTCGGCGGCGGAGACATGGATGAGCTCGACCGGGTCAAGAAAGCGGCCTACCATTTGGGAATGGCGTTTCAGGTTGCCGATGATATCGATGACTTGGAGCAGGATGAAAAGAACCAGCGCGAGATGAACATGGCGCGGTTTGTGGGAAAAGAACGGGCTCTCTCTCTTTTTGAAGACGAAATGCGCCTGTTCCATAAACACTTAAGAGAGCTTAACTTGGACTCGCCCTCCTTTCACAAGATGAGCGATGTCCTCATTAAGCGCGCTTTTGGCAGGTCTTAAACTTCCACCGGCTCTGGTGCGTTTTCTTCTACGCGTTTGAATGCAGGCGTTGCGCCTTCATTGCTGCGCGCTAAGATTTGTTTTTCTAACTCATCAATCATTTTTGGATTTTTCTTAAGCTCTTCACGCACCGCTTCTCGGCCTTGGCCTAAGCGGTTGCCGTTATAGCTGAACCACGTTCCTTTTTTCTCGATGAGTCCATATTCCACGCCGATATCAATGACCGATCCTGCTCTAGAGATGCCCTCGTTGAACATGATGTCAAACTCGGCGACTTGGAACGGAGCAGCCATTTTGTTTTTTACAATTTTTACTTTCACGTGGCTGCCGATGTCTGTGTTATCGGGGCCTTTAATGGATTCTTTTCTGCGGATGTCCATGCGGATCGAGGCATAGAATTTTAACGCCTTACCGCCGGTTGTCGTCTCTGGGTTGCCGAACATGACGCCGATTTTTTCGCGGAGCTGGTTGATGAAGATGGCGCTGGTATTGCTCTTTGAGAGTGTCGAAGTGAGTTTTCTGAGCGCCTGAGACATCATGCGCGCTTGGAGGCCCATGAAAGAATCGCCGATCTCCCCTTCTAGTTCTGACTTAGGGACGAGGGCGGCCACTGAGTCGATCACGATCACATCGATCGCATTGGATCTGGCGAGCATTTCTGCGATGTTGAGGGCTTCTTCTCCGGAAGAGGGTTGAGAGATCATCAGTTCGTCGAGGTTGACGCCGATTTTTGCCGCATAGCCAGGATCTAAAGCGTGTTCAGCGTCGATATAGGCGGCGATTCCCCCATTTTTTTGCGCGTTGGCCACAATGTGGGTCGCAAGTGTCGATTTACCGGAAGATTCTGGGCCGTAGATCTCTATGATGCGGCCTCTGGGAACTCCACCGATACCTAAAGCGATATCTAAAGAGATCGCTCCGGTTTTGATGACGCCGATTTCATGGGAGGCTGAGTGTTTGCCTAGGGACATGATCGATCCTTCCCCAAACTGTTTCTCAATCTGCGCCATGGCGAGCTCGAGCGCCTTCTTTTTTCCTGGGTCATTTGCCATACTTAGGTCTCCTTTTCCTTTGTTCCACAAATCTGTGGTAACAAAAATTTGTTGAATGTGCGATATCGTTATATTAATACATGATGGGAAAAAAGGATATCAACAGATGATTTTGGCCGGCGACATCGGAGGGACAAAAACCCACCTTGCAGTGTATCAAGGAAACCAGTGTCTTTATGAAGAAAAATATTTGAGCCTCAATTTTAATTCGCTCAGCGATCTTGTAAAACAGTTTCTCTCTTCACGGACAGAGAAGATCAACTGCGCCTGCTTTGGGATTGCGGGGCCTGTGCGCGATGGGGAATGCGTTGCAACAAACCTTCCTTGGGTCCTCAAGGCGTCTGATCTTTCTAAAGAATTAAACATCGGCCAGGTTTTTGTGATCAATGATCTCGAGGCCAATGGCTGGGGGCTCCGCGCCCTCTCTGCAGAAGAATTTTTGGTTTTGAATGAAGGAAAAACAATTCAGGGGCACGCAGCCCTGATCGCGGCGGGGACGGGATTGGGAGAGGCGGGAATTTATTGGGATGGAAAAAAAAGGCACCCCTTCGCGTGCGAAGGGGGGCATGTCGATTTTGCGCCGCGCAATGAACTGGAGATGGAGCTTCTCCGCTATTTGCATAAGCGTTTTGGGCATGTCTCTTATGAAAGAGTCCTGTCGGGCCCGGGATTGCACAATCTCTATCGCTTTCTCGTGGAAATGCGGCTTGAGTCCGAGGAAGATTTTACGCTGGATCCCCGCGTCATTACCGAACGGGCGCTGGCGGGAAAATCACGAGCGTGCACCCGAGCGCTCGATTGGTTCATTTCTCTCTATGCGAGCGAAGCGGGCAATCTCGCCTTGAAGCTGCTCGCGGTCGGCGGCGTCTATCTCGGCGGCGGGATTGTGCCGAAGATTTTACCTTTTTTTAAAGCAAATGAGTTTATGAAAGCGTTCACGGCCAAAGGGCGGTTTACCCCGCTCCTCGCAGAGATTCCGGTTCGGGTGATCCTCAATGATAACACAGCGCTTTTGGGAGCTTTAGAATACGCCAAAGAGATGAGAACATAATGGCACGCGAGTGGGAAAAATGGGGCCCCTATGTGGCGGAAAGGAGCTGGGGCACGGTCCGCGAGGATTACAGCGCCGATGGAAATGCTTGGGTCTATTTTCCCCACGATAAAGCGCGCTCCAAAGCCTACCGATGGGGCGAAGATGGGATCGCCGGTTGGTGCGACCGCTACCAAGTGCTCTGTTTTGCTCCCGCGTTCTGGAACGGAAAAGACCCGATCCTCAAAGAACGTCTATTTGGGCTGACCGCTTGGGAAGGAAACCATGGCGAAGATGTCAAAGAGATCTATTATTATCTCGACGGCACCCCCGACCACAGCTACATGAAGTATCTCTACAAGTACCCTCAAGAGGCTTTTCCCTATTCGAAGTTGGTGGAAGAGAATGCCAAGAGAGGTGTGCTTGAGGGAGAGTATGAACTCGTCGATACGGGAGTTTTTTCTGAGGACCGCTATTTTGACATTGTGATTGAGTATGCCAAAATCTCGCCGGAAGAAACGTGTGTGCGCATCGAAGCATTTAATAGAGGAAAACAGGATGCACCGCTCCACATCATTCCTCAACTCTGGTTTCGCAACCAGTGGTCGTGGACTGAGGAAAAGCAGCCGAAGCCCTCGATTCAAGAATCTCATGGATGTTTGATCGCGGATGACACCTTTTTACATTCCCCTCCTAATCTCGCGTTTGATTACCACCTCGGCAAGCGGTATCTATACGGCACCAAAGGGGCTAAGTTTTTGTTTACAGAAAACGAAGACGGACTGAAGGCCGCTTTCGATCGGGAGATTGTTCACAAAGAAAAACAGCCGCCCAAAAAACAGGGAACGAAAGCGTGCTTCCATTACTTTTTCGAAAAAGTTCCCGCACAAGGTTCCGTCGTCATCTATCTACGCCTCACCGATCAACAGAGGGACAATCCCCTCGCTGATATGGAGAAGCTATTCATCGAGAGGAGAAAAGAGGCCGATGATTTCTACGCCAAGGTCCACCCCCCGAAGGCTACGAAGGAAGAAAAAAAAGTTCAGCGCGAAGCATTGGCGGGAATATTGTGGAGCAAAGAAATTTATCTCTTCGATGTGAATGTGTGGCTCCAAGGCGATAAAATGTCGGCTCCTCCCCCTTATGCGCATTCCCACCTTAGAAACCAGCATTGGAAGCATCTTAACTCGATGCGCATTTTGCTCATGCCCGATAAGTGGGAATATCCTTGGTTTGCCTCTTGGGATCACGCGTTCCAGTGCCTTTCGTTTGCTCTCGTGGATAAAGAGGGGGCCAAGGAACAATTGTGGCTGCTTCTCTTTGATCAATTCCAACACCCCAATGGACAGATCCCCGCGTATGAGTGGGAGTTTTCTGATTTGAATCCTCCGGTCCACGCATGGGCGGCGCTGCGCCTTTACCAGATGGATGGGAGCCGCGATCACGATTTTTTGGAAAAATGTTTTCACAAGCTGCTGATCAACTTCGCCTGGTGGGTCAACAAGGTCGACAGCTCGGGAAACAACGTATTCGAGGGCGGATTTTTGGGACTGGATAACATCACCGTTCTCGACCGCTCGCTCAAATTGCCCGGCGGCGTTAAGCTCCAGCAGTCGGATGGAACGGGGTGGATGGCGATGCTGTGCCTCAATTTGATGAGCATTGCGCTCGAGCTTTCCAAAAGAAATCAGGTCTATGAATCGCTAGCGACAAAATTTTTCGAGCACTATGTCTACATCGCCCATGCGATGAAGCAGCGGGGCAATCGCAATTATGAAATGTGGAGCGAGACCGATCACTTTTTTTACGACGTTCTCACCTACCCCGACGGAAACTTCACCAAATTCAGGGTCCGCTCGCTCGTGGGGTTAATTCCTCTCTATGTGATCGAAACGCTCGATGAAGCGACGCTGTCGCAGTTCCCCGAATTTAAAAGAAATTTCGAGTGGTTCTGCAAGAATCGCAAAAGCTTAGTCGATGAGTGCGTGATCCCAGTTGACGGAGAACATTTTATCTTGACGCTGATGGATAAAGAGCGGCTCACCCACGTGCTAAAATATGTGTGGGATAGCGAAGAGTTCCGATCTCCGTTTGGCCTCAGGAGCCTCTCAAAGTATCACGAAAAAAATCCTTTCGTCTTTGAAGATCGGATCGTCGGATACGAACCTGCTGAAGCGCAGTCGAAAGTTAAAGGGGGAAATTCCAACTGGCGTGGGCCGATCTGGATGCCCACCTCCTTTCTACTCATCGAAGCGCTCAAGAAGTTTTCTGATGCGTTTAAAGAGAAGCTGGCTATCCAAGTGCCCAATGAGCCGCCGGCAGATTTGGACAAGATGGCTCACTATTTTGCCGACCGGATGATTGCGCTCTTCATTCCCGACGCCCAAGGGATACGCCCTTGCTGCGGGGCAAAGTTTCCCTTCCAGGAGCACCCCATTTTTTATGAATATTACAATGCCGAAACAGGACAGGGGTTAGGGGCATCGCATCAGACGGGATGGACGGCGCTTGTCGCCAATTTGATCGAAGAATTTCGGCGTTAAGGCGTTGCCCAGCGGCGGATCACAAAGTGATTGCCGTCAGACCAGCTATTTTTGGGAGTTCTTGTCTGCAACACTTCTTTAAGGCGATCTTTAAGCGGTGCGATGACGACGCCGTGCAGATGACGGCTTTCGATCGTTTTTTCAGAATCGACGACGATCACGACATGCCCTTTCCACACGATGAGATCCAAGGGCCTGACCAATTTTTGAATTTCGGTCACGCTTTTATTTTCAATCAAAACGGGAGATCCATAATGGATAAGCTCGGAGGTATTTCTCGGTGTAAAGCCATCGGTGGCCTCATAGAGAAGGCCGGAGCAGTCGACGCCCTTTAAAGCCCAGAGTGTTCGCAAATCGTCGCTAATTTCATCGCTAGGCGGATAGAGGGCGAGGAGAGCGGGGATGCCGGCACTCCAATTGCCGCCCCAGATATAGGGAAGCCCGACGAGTTTCACCATTCTTTCCATTACCGTCTCGAGAGAGGGAAGGACCGGTTTTTTTTCAAGGGCCAAGGCCTCGAGTTCTTCTAAAAAGCGTTGATCTGCATAGAGCGCATCGGCGGGATAGTTGGAGATCTCGACGCGCCACACGAACCCCTCGCATTTTTCAATCATCTTTATTATAGTACCCTTCAGGGCGACGAGCTCGATCTCGCGCAAGAGGCCTTGGTTGTCCACAGGCAGGGTGCGGCCGTTTCCACCTCCAAAGATAGAAGAGAAGTGGGGCGTTTTTAAAACGGGAGTGGGGGCTTTTGCTCTTGCTAATTTCATCAAAAAAACTCTTGCACACATTTAATAGGTTCGTAACAATGACGCCAATATCCCCGGGAGGGCCAAAATTCATTATGAGAGTGCTACTTATCACTTTAATCACACTGTTTTGCGGGTGTCAATCTTCTTCTCCCTTGAAAGATAAAAAAAACTGTGTTCGGATTAATGTTGTCGATGAACCTCAATCCTTAGATCCACGCCGGGCGCGCGACTTAAGTTCTTTGACACTGACGCGCATGCTCTTCGAAGGGCTCACCCGATTAGGCAAAGAAGAAAAAGCTGAGCTTGCTCTTGCTGACAAGATTGATGTATCCAACGATTTAAAAACCTATACGTTCCATCTGCGCCCCTCCTCCTGGAGCAACGGCGAGGCTGTCACGGCCAAAGATTTTGTCTATGCCTGGAAGAAGATTTTGGATCCGCAGTTTGCCACAGGAAATGCTTTTCAGCTGTATGTGATTAAAAATGCTAAGGCTGTGAAGCAGGGTGAGCTCCCGCTTGAGGATTTGGGCGTTCGGATGAAAGATGAATATACCTTGGAAGTGGAACTCGAATACCCTTTCCCCTCTTTTTTAGAATTGCTCGCCTTTCCTATTTTCTTTCCTATCAACGCCACGCAGGATAACGTTTGTTCCGAATGGGCAGCAGAAGCAAAAACTATTCTCAGCAATGGCCCCTTTACTTTGGAAGAATGGAAACATGGCAGCCACCTGAAGGCGAAAAAAAATAGCACGTACTGGGATGCGAAGAATGTTCATCTCGATCAGATTGAGATGATCATGGTGAAGGGGGACACCGAGCTCATGATGTATGAAAAAAAGGAGCTCGATTGGGCCGGCTCTCCCCTCTCCTTGCTGCCCTCCGACGCCTTGATTTCATTAAGAAAGGAACAGCAGCTGAAAGTAAAGCCGCTTCTTTCCACCTACTTTATCCGGACAAATACAGAGACCTCTCCGTTCGACCATCCTCTTCTCAGAAAAGCTTTTGCGCTAGCGGTCTCTAGAAAGCAGATTATCGAGCATGTTCTTCAAGGCGATCAAATTCCTGCTACAGGTTTGGTTCCCACAAGTATGGGACTGACTCAGGTGCCTTATTTTGCCGATGCAGATATAGCAACCGCGAAACAATTATTTGCCCAAGTTCTTAATGAGCGCGGAATGCGCGTCGAGGAGTTTCCGGCGATCAGCCTCTTGTATGTTTCTCAGGAGCGCAACCACTTGATCGCGCAGACACTCCAACAGCAATGGTTCGAGGCCTTTGGCATTCGTATTGTACTAGAGGGGATTGAGAGAAAGGTCTACTATGACAGATTATCGAAACAAGACTATCACTTGGCTTCAGGTAACTGGGTGGCCGATTTTAATGACCCGTGCAACTTTTTAGAGGTGTTTAAATTTCGTCAAGGAAGCTCTAATAATACGGGTTGGGAGCAGCCCGGGTATATTAAATTTTTGGATCAGGCGGCCAGGACTGCAAACAGCGATGAGCGTCTCTCTCTCCTTAAGCAAAGCGAAAAATTACTCATTGAGGAGATGCCGGTCATCCCGATTTATCACGTTACGATGCGTTATGCGAACCAAGATCGAATTAAAGACGTGGTGCTCTCGTCTATGGGAGGAATCGATTTTAAATGGGCATCGATGAACCAAGAGCCCGGAGATAAAGAATGAAAGCAATCCTCTGCCTTTTTATCGCCGCTTTTTCCGCAGTTTTTGCGGGAAGCGTGACTTTAACCAATGATAGCCAGTACCTCTTAAAGGCCTATGTGCAAGGGGCCGATGGGAGTTATCTAGGCACAATGACGGTTAAACCGGGTGTGACGACTGAGTGGACCAACGATTATGATTTTTCCCCGGAAAATGAAGATCCGTCCCGTTCTCAAACTCCCTACACCGTATCCTGGACATGCATGGATGAGAGCAGTTTCTCTTCCTGGTCCGAGGTCCCTGAGGGCGGTATGGTGAATGCATTGGGAGGCGAAGGGCCGCGCGTCTGCCAGTCATCAAAGAAATCCCAGCCCAATATGCCGCAGTCGCCGGCGACAAACTTTCCACAACCCCAATCCACACCGGAGTATTAGAAATGAAAGCATGGTTTTGTATTTTTACTCTCGCGTGCGCGACAGTCTTCGCGGGCAGCGTGAAACTGGTCAATGATAGCCAGTACAAATTAAGAGCGATCATCCGCGCAGCTGACGGCAGCTATCTCGGCGAGACGATCATCAATGCCGGCAGCTTCAGCGCGTGGACAGACAGTTATGGTCCCGCTGGCCAATATAAGCATGATTCCCGCTCGCAAACGCCCTATACGGTCATGTGGAGTTGCATTGACGGAGGTTCCTTTTCTACGTCATCTGGAGTGCCTACCGGCGGAATGTCGACGGCATTAGGTGGAGATGGCCCCCGAACTTGTAAGTCGCCTCCGAAGTCCCCTGGGGTGCAGGCGCCGGAAACCTATCTGCCGCCGCCTCCTGAACAAGTTCCTGGCGGTTCTAAGCCGCAGAACCCTTACGAATAACGATTAAAATAAATAGACTGCGTCGAGTTTGACGTCATGGGCCTCAATGGGGAGCTTCTCTACGAGTTGCTCGTGAAAACCGACTCCCCATTTTAAAAATAACGTATCTTTTAAAAGCTTGTCGTAAAATCCCTTCCCATAGCCGAGTCGATGGCTTTCGAGATCAAAACCCACACCGGGCACCAAAGCAATCGAGATCTCTTTTAGCGCGAATTTATCCTCAGGAAAGACCACGCGCCCCTCTTTGGCCAATTGTTCATTAAGCATCGAGAGATCGATCTCGCTCGGAAAACTTTGAAAGGAGAGAATGAGCGCATGCTGACCAAGCAGCGGATAGAGCGTTGTGAATAATTTTTCTTTTGCCCACTCTCGGCGTGCGATGGGCAGGGCCTTTCTTTTCTCGAGCAGTTCTGTTCGAAAACTAGTCTTCAAGGATCGGCTTTCCCTTTTCGTAGGTAATTTTATGGAGAAGGTAGCCATCGGCATCGTAGAGTGTAGCAAGGCCTTTCCCCGCTTCAACTTTGGATATGGGATTGGTGTGATCCCTTTTGAAATAGGAGGCCTTCATGAGAAGATCATTTTCATATTCTTCCATGAGCATTAAACTGCCGTTCTTGAACCAGCCAAAGCAAAGCCCCTGCTTTTTATTGTGGTGCATTTCCCGTTGGCTTTCCAGGATCCCATTTTCATACCAGGTCTTTGCCATTCCTTGGAGGACGTCATCGCGCCAATTCAAAGATAATTTGGGTTGTTTGCCCTCTGGATAGTAGATGCGCTCCTCTCCATTTTTTTTGCCGTCTTTGATTTGAAAGGAGGAGTGAATGGAGCCGTCGGGAAGAAATGTTTGGACGATTCCTTCGGGCTTTCCATCTTTAAATTCGACGCTTTGATACAAGGCCCCTTTATCAAATAGGGATTGGCAGCCCTTTCCGGCCTTGATCTCAGAAATGCATTTACCTTCGGGGTTGTAGTATTGGGCATCTTTGATGAGGCCATTGTCATAATTTTCTTGGTAGCGCAAAGCATCTGCATTCCAAAAGCCGACGCATAGCGCATCCTCGACACCATTCTTATAGTTGATCTTTTCAAGCAAGGTTCCCTGATCGTCAAAGAGGGTGACAATTCCGTGCATTTGATTATGCAGATAGGGGAGCTCTTTTTTTAATTGTCCATTAGAATGGTAGTAGCGGGAGATCTTTTCGAGGAGACCCTTTTCATAAATAATTTCTGCGATGAGATGCCCCTCTTCGTCCCAAACAAAGCTGATCCCGTCAAAGAGCCAGCTAGCTTGCGCCACTTCCGTGATATCGGGGACGCCCTCGATCACAGTAACCACGAGCTTTTTTATGCCATTAGGATGCCACTCGGAATAGGTCCCATGAGCTCTGCCATCCACCACATCCAGATACTGGAAAATTTGCCCGTTAGAATGGTAGCTTGTGATTGCAGACCGCGTTTTCCCTTCGGGGCTTCTGGAAAAGACCCGCTGCACTTTTTGATACGGCTGTGGTTCTAAGAAGTTCACTTTTTGATACTGGGACAGCCTTTCATCGGTGCTCATCGTTTCGGTGAAGCCGTTCCGATCGATCACCTGAATGCTGACGATCGTGTCTGGATTGGAGGTCGAGGCTCTGTGGGAGCAGCCCGCTAAAAGCAGAGCGCCTAGAATTAAGATTTTTTTCATTTTGTTTTTTCACGTTTGATGAGTTGCATATTGACTAGATAGACTTTCTCCTGAGGCCCAGTAGATTTTTTTGCCAGGTCAAAGTCCTTAATGATGAGCTGAGGGCGTGCTTCTTTGGGGGCATAGGGCCAAATGGAAACCCCTTCGATGAGCGTGAAAAGCTTTTTGAGGTCTTCTTCGTTCATTTCGACGCTCTGCTGCTGCTTTTCTTCCACTTCTTGAAACAAATCGGAGTTCTGGATCCCCTCTTCGGCAAAGAGTAGGCGGTTTCCCCCGTCCCGCAAAAAGTGGAGCCGATCTTTGATCTGCTCATTTTGCGGATGCGTGAAGGTGAGCGCTTGCAGCTTCATCACCTCCGATTCTAGGAATAAAAGGCTCTCGAGATGTTTATCGAGATAGAAATGGTCGGAGCGCTCCATTTGGGCGACAAAGCTATTTTCCTTTTCTTTCTTGATCTCTGAAGACAACGATTTTTGCTGAAGGTAGGCGATCTCTTCTTCGACCTGGTCCAACGTCTGCATATTCAGGAAAAAGCTCACCAAAAAATAGACGAAGGGAAGCGGAGCCAAGATCAGCACACCTAGAAAGGCAAAGGGATGAGAGAGGTAAGGCTTCAATTTTTCAAGATTCATGATTTAAATAGAATGAGGTGTGATAGACGTTTTGATGCACGGTCCAGGAAATTTTTTGTTTGGCGTCCACAGGCCCCTCGCCGCGCAATAGAGCGTCGTGGAATTCCCGGGCAGCCGTAGGTGTCGAAGCGGTAAATTCGAGATCTACTTTTACTTGATAGGGGGCTCCCGGCTGCTGCAATTTTGGGTATTGCACCAAGCTGTAATGGACCTTTTGGATTTCAATCCCCGAATGAATCAGCAGCTTGGGATGGGTGCTTAGCCAAGCCAGTACATCGCTCACTTTCGGAACGGTGAGTAAATAAGGAAAGGAGCGCGTCTGGCTAGATAGCGATTGCTTCCAATTTGCGAGATGATGATGGACATCTCCTGCATCTGTTGAAGAGTGATAAGTGAGAAGTTCTTCTTTCAAGGCCGATTCGCGCGACTTTAAGAAAAAGTGGCTGGAAACTCCCATGACCAGTGCAAGCGCAAAACAGCAGGATGCGTAGAGAAAGAGCTGGGTTTTTCTTTTTTTTATCGCTTGCGGAGGAAGGTATGGGCCTTGGAGAAACTGGAGCTTTTCTTTGCCCTCTGCAAGATAATCGAGGGCTAAGCCAAGTGGAATAGCGTAGGCTTGCAATTCAGAAAAGTTTTCAGGAACCTCGATCCCTTCGGGGAGCAGCGCAGAATCTCCCGAAAAAATCAAAGGCTTGGGCTCTTCAGCGCCTATTTTCATTTTCAGAAACGATACGATCCGCTGTAAATCCTTTTTTGACCCGATTTGTGCGCCTTTGAGCCGGCCTTCAGAGATGGCCACATAGGTGTTCTTTTCCTCACCGCCATGACAAACTAACAGGGAGCGCTCCTTCGGAAAAATCCACTGCACCCATCTCCACAGGGCGATCGGCGAGGCGGTGACCCAGTCTGGATTTACATCAAGCGCCTCGCAGCCGTTCAAGTGCTTTTCGAGCGCGGCGCGCGAGGCGGCGACAAGAGAGATATCGGTCGTTATTTTGTCTCTTCGGGCGAGGAAAGGGAGTAAAAGAATTTCTTCGAGGGCGTAAGGTATAAGTGCCTCTACCTGAAAGGGAAGAGCTGCCATAATAGCGCTGCGGCGGGTCAGCTTCAAAGAGGTTTCTCTGAGGAGCACCTCGGAGGCGTCTAGGCCCGTAGCCACCATATATAGCTTATCCGCCAGGGCAGAGGAAAGCGCGTAAAGCGGCTTTACACCCCGATCGGCCGCAAGCTCTTCTTGCCCCTCAATGGGGAAGGAGCGGAGGAGGTCGATCTCAATCCCCTTTTTTCCTCTATGGATTAGGGCGATTTTGACCATTTTATCTTCGACGTGTAAACCTAGAGCATACATAACCCCAGGATTTTATCTGAGAAGTCCAATAAAAAATAGTGGATTCTAAGCCTTAAAGAGGATATCCTATGGAACTATGCTTATCTTACTAATCCGTGTTTTATTCGGTTCTTATATCCTGCTCTTAATGACGAGGATAATAGGATCCTGGTTTCCTAATTTTCTGCGCACGCCCTTCATGGGCTATGTGATGCGCTTGACTGACCCCTATCTGAATCTGTTCCGCCGCGTGATTCCCCCCATTGGCGGCGCGCTGGACTTAAGTCCGATGCTCGGCTTTTTGGTTCTCCAGTTCTTAGAAAAATTTCTGATTAGCATGCTGTTGAGATATTGATGCTGGAGAATAAGAAATTTTTCAAGCAGCTGACGCTTGGCTCTGTCAAACTCTCTTCCAATATTCTCTGTGCCCCTTTGGCCGGGTGTTCCGATTATCCATTCCGCAAAATGACCTCCCCCTTCCGCCCCGCGCTGATCTATTGCGAGATGGTCAAGATCGATGCGCTGATCCGTCACGATCCCCACACCTACCGCCTTCTCGACTATGAAACCGACATGCACCCGATCGGCGCCCAACTCTGCGGAAGCAAGGCGCATATGGCGGCACCGGCAGCGAGGATCATTGAGGACTTAGGCTTTGACGTGGTCGATTTTAATTGCGGCTGCCCAGTCGACAAAGTGACTAAAGACGGCAGCGGCTCGGGTATGCTTAAGAACCCTGAGCTGATTGGCGAAATGATCGCCAACATGGTAGCTGCAGTGAAAATCCCGGTGACCGTAAAAATTCGGACCGGTTGGGATGAGAAGCACATCAATGCTCCGGAAATTACAGCTATCGCAGAAAAAGCGGGAGCTAAAGCGATCTGCATTCATGGCAGGACCCGCGAGCAAGGTTACTCGGGTCATGCAAACTGGGACCACATCCGTTCTTGTAAGGAAGTTGCCAAGAATATCCAAGTAATCGGAAATGGAGACGTCTTTGATGCACCGAGCGCCTTAAGAATGTTTGAGACGACAGGATGCGATGCTGTTCTGCTTTCTAGAGGAACCATGGGCCAGCCTTGGATCATTGAAGACATCTACCGCGCTTTGGAAGGGCTTCCAGCAATTGAACGCACCCAAGAGCACTATCACCGTGCCTTTATCGAACACTTCCATTATATCGCGGCCTACCAATCCCAGCGGCGTGCGCTTTTAGATCTACGGCGCATTAGCTGCTGGTATTTCAAAAAAGAGCACGGCGCTAAAAATATGCGCGAAACTTTTCAAAAATTTCAGACCCTTCAAGAAGTCCAAGAGTGGATTCCCACTCTGCAGATTTAAGAATCTTCTTCTAATTTTTTTTCAAAGATCTTGAGAAGCCGGTCGATATCGGCCTGTGAATCTTGGAAGGCCGGAAAGGGCGCATTCCTTGCTTTTCGCTTATGATGTTTTGTCACTAAAGATGAGAGAAAATCGGGGATGGGGAGCGTCTGAGCTCCAAGCGCTTTGCATTTGGTCGCCAGATCTCGATCTGAGGTGACGACAATGTGGCGCCTCGGGTGCTGAGTGATGCTATCAAAAATATAATCATCGGCTGTTTGATTGGCAGCCGTGTAGACCACTTCCATACTTTTAAAATGGCCGCGGATGCTCATGAGCGGATCTCGCTGAGCTCCGTCGAAAACGATCGTGACGCTTAAGTTAAATTCTGAAATTTGCTTTTCGAGGAGTTCTAAAAGAGTACGCCGCTTGATCTCGAGCGATTGGTGTTTGCCGGGGAGCTTAAAGAGGAGATTGTAGCCGTCGACGATGTAGTGGTAGTTACTCATCCAACATGCTGCTCATCACTTGAGAGGATTGTCCAATGGACTCAAGAAAGATCAAGATCTTATCTAATGCCTTTCTTCTGTGGGAGATGCGATTCTTCACATCTTCTTCGAGTTCGGCGAACGTTTTGCCATATTCATACTTAATGAAAATGGCGTCGTAGCCAAAACCCCGATTTCCTTTTTCCTCGGCGGCAATATTCCCTTCGCAGGTCGCTTTGACACATTTTTTTAAACCGTCCGGGCCGGCGACGGCGATCGCGCATTCGTAGTAGGCGTTGCGCTCTGTTTCGGGGACGCCGCGCATCGCATTGAGAAGTTTATGTCGGTTTTCTGCATCGGTGGCCTGCTCGCCCGCAAAGCGTGCGGAGTAGACGCCCGGGATTCCTTTGAGCGCCGGGACCACGAGCCCTGAATCATCGGCGATGACCCACTGGCCAAGGTGGTTTGCGGCGTGGACGGCCTTAAGGATCGCATTCTCCTCAAAGGTCGTTCCTGTTTCTTCCGGGAGATGGTAATGAGGAAAATCGGATAGCGAGAGGAGATCGAGGCTTTTATCCATTTTCAAGATCGCACGGAATTCCCTAACTTTATGGATATTGTGCGTGGCGATCACGAGCTGCATGAATTTATCCCATTTTGAGGCAATTGTAAAACTCCATTTGGACAAAAATTGCCCTTTTGGCCCCGGATTCGGATTTCTCGCAAATCGCCTATGACCAACAGGATATGTCGATTTGCGAGAAACCGAACCGGGACCAAAATCATCAATTTTTGTCTACAAAGCAAGTTTTGCAATTGCCTCTATTAAATAAAGCTTCGGATCCCAATGACCGTGAACTCATCCTCTTGGAACTTAAATTTATCACCGATCGTGAGTCCTGTCATCGTCTGAGCTAGTTTCGATTGGAACGAAAGAATGTGCTTTTCTGGATCGGCATCAAAAGGGCCGAGCAAAGTATACATCACTTTCTTTCCTTCCTCATTTTTGCACTCGACGATATTGCCTACCCCGATATTCTCCAAAGAGATATCGGATTTAGTAATCACCCGCGAGGCGTTCAACTGTTCAGATAAAAACTTGACTTCGGATTGTAGTCGATCTCTCTTTTCTAAGGCAGACTTAAATTCTTGGTTCTCTCTTAAGTCCCCGTGGGATCTGGCGACTTCGATCTCACGAGCATTTTGGACAGTTTCTATCGTAGCAATTTGCTGAATGCGCTGCTGCAGTTTTTGATACCCTTCCTGTGATGTCCAGATGATGCCTGCCTCGCCTTCCAGTTTTTTTGTTTTGCCCAGAGAGGGGTGGACGACTTCAGCGAGAGAATATAAAATTTTGATGTCGTGGTCGCTTAGGGAATGACATTTGGTCGCCAGTAGGAGGAACTCTTGTACTTCTTCGATGCTCGATATCTGCATGATCTGCCGCACGACGGCATAACGCCCTGCTGACAGAATAGTGTGGATTTTTTTGATGAGATCCTTTTTCGCCTCATCGCGTTCCACGTGGCTCAAGAGAACGAGGAATGACTCAAAAAATCGCGTTCTTCCCGCATCGGTAGCAAACGGAAGCGTACCAGGGGCTGTGATCTTTTGGAAATACCACAAGAACACTTCGGGATGTTCGAAGGGCCTATCGATCAGCTCTTCCAGTTTTCTTTTCAGCGGGGTCGCCGTTTCCGAAGAGTTAAGCTCGGTGAGGAGATAATCGCGAAGCGAGTTGGGTTCGATAGTCAAGAACAGAGAAAGAAAAATATCTTGCCAGTCCTTTCGTGCACTTCTGACTTCGACAAGCGTCCGCTTTTTAAACGCGACGATCTCGATGGCCTGTGTCATTGCTTCTAGCGAAGAGAACTGGGAGATCAAAGTCGAAACGGTGGCCGTCGATTTTTCGACGCCTAAATCTTCTAGCAAGAAATGGAGCTGCAGCTCTTCCGCATCGGTCACTTTTTGAGCGGAGAGAGTTTCAGAAATTTTTGCTTGGAGGGTGTTTTTGAAGTCGTTGTTCTTGAGGGTTTCTGGGAAGTCTCTCAGGAAGGAATAGACCATGAGGATGAGGGTAGGAACATCAGGCTTGCCGTCCAGAGCTTTTTGGAAACGCTCTTCGTGGGTGACTTGCGCTTTTCTTAAAACAAAACATTCTTTCAAGTCATCGGGAGTTTCGATGAAGGTGTCTTTTTTGATCTTAGAGCGACTCGCTTGCCACCAGCGGGTCCATTCATCGACCGGGATGACGAGATCGCAGAGTTCGTCTTTGATCTCCGCGGCGGTCTTGGGGCCTAAATCGCGCAGGAGCATCCGGATCACTTCCAGGGGATGCTCTTTGGCTTGTTTTTCTAAGAGATCTGGATTTCCGAAGCGGAGCGCATAAAAGTGCTCGTCCGGGATAGGGATTAACATTTTGAAAGCGTTGGCGAATGAGAGATCCTTTCTTCCAGAAATGTTATCGAATTCCAAAGTGAGCTGTTCGCGTACGAGGGAGACGTCCATGATCTCTCCCACACCCCAACCTCCGGTATGAAAAACATATTTTCCTTTGGCCATGTGGGCGAGCAGCTCATAGTTGCTGATCGCTCCCTGAAAATTGTCCTTGCTCCTCAGTCCAATGAGGCGGATCCTCTCATTAAAGTGGGGGTGGTCGCTATCTCTTTGCTTGAGATGATTGAAAATGAGTTGTCCTAAAGATTCATGATTGGTAGTGGCGAGGTCGACAATGAGTTTTAAAACTTCGTGCGACATCTTGGGGTTTTCCATTTTTTCCCAAAGAGGCAAGATTTTCTCAACGTGGCGTCCAAAGGGCTCGGCAATTTCAGAATTCTTGATCGCTTTTAAGATCTCACTCGCATCTTCTCCATCGAGCTCATCCGCAGCGCAGTACTCTTCCCATAGGCGAAGCACCGCCGGATAATCATGGTGGGCAATCTGTGTCTGAAAATCTTTTAAATAACTCATTTTTGAATGTCCTTAGGTTTGTGAGCTCCGTCACCGCCTTTCCCCCTACTAGAGATAGGTCGAAGGCGCATCTTCGGCTTCTTAATAGAAATTGCTATTGCAAATAGGGGCCAGTATAGGAAAAAACACAATTCTCTTCAATGTTGAATAAAAGCTTGTATCCGAGTAAGGTCAGGCATAGAGGTGAATAGTGCGAAATAGGGGTGTTTTTTACACCGTGAATAGGCTAGAATTTTGTACAACTCTAATGAAACGTCTTCTTACTCTGTGTTTTATCCTCACTGCGTCCTTGGAGGCTCGCGAGAGTCTTTTCGAGGATCTCGCCACCGTTGAAAAAATTAATAGACAAATTAACGACGAGCTGCCCTTCTACTACAATTATTCCTTGATCGGGGGCTATTTCAATATGCCTTCCGCCCGTATGCCCAAAGAGGGGATGTACGCTATCGGAGGAGGGACGGTTCCTCCCTACAATTTCTACGGGATGAACTATCAGCTCTTCGACTGTATGGAGCTCTCGGGGAATTACCTCTCGTTTAAAGGGATTCCTGCAGAGAATGGCAAGGGCGACCAAGCCGATAGGATCGGTAATATCAAAATCGGGGCAACAATTCCCCAAACCCGCACTAGTTTCGCTATCGGCGCTGACGATTTTTTCAATACAGGGCATTTTAACTCCCAGTATGTGGTCATCACGCAGCAGTGGCTGGCTGCCAATTTGGAGATGACGCTTGGTCTTGGAAAGGGGCGCATGCGCGGGTTTTATGGCGGCGTCTCCTGGTCCCCTTTGCGCAATACCGACCTGTTCTTCTTAAAAGACGTCTCTTTGATCGCGGAATACGATAACAACGCTTACAAAAAACATGATGGAGAGCACCCTTTTGGAAGAGATCAAAAAATCCCTATCAATGCGGGTATTTCTTATATCGCCGGGGATGCGCTCCAACTCTCCGTCAGCAGTGTGAGAGGAGAAAAAGTGGCCGCTTCGGCCTCTCTAAAATTTCCTTTGGGATCGACGCAGGGATTTTTTAAAAAAACGGAAGATCCTCAAAAGTACCAATCTCCTGTCGATGCCGAGCCCTTGGGCGTCTATCGCAAAGACAAAGCCTTCGCAGAAGAATTGGCCTACGCTTTGGACACGCAAGGATTGGACCTCTATACGGTTTATTTGACGCCAGATAACCGCCTTTGGTTGAAAATCATCAACAACCGCTATCGGGAGGAAAAGGTTGTCCGCGAGCGGCTCCAATATCTCCTCGCCGCGCTAACGCCCTCGAATGTGGAAGTCGTCACCGTCGTGATGGAGGCCGATGGAATCCCCAGCCAAGGCTATACATTTCGGAGAGAAGATCTGGAGAGATTTAGGTTAAGGGCGATCGGAGATTTTGAACTCGCCACGCTCTCCCCGCTCACGGAAGCGACGCACCACCCCTGCAACTCTGAATTATTATTCCATCGCAAAAAGGATATTTGGAGTTTCACTTTAAAGCCGCGCATCCTCACCTTTTTCGGCGGCGCCGATGGTAAGTTCAAATATAGCGTCGGGGTCACCGCAGCTCCCGAAGGCTATCTATTCGATGAAGTCTATTATAAAGTGCAAGCGGGTTATGCGGCCTATTCGAGTTTGGCGAACTTAAACTCCACCGACTTCATCAACCCGTCTCACCTCATCAACGTGCGCACTGACACATTAAAATATTACCGCACAAGCACTGTGTCTCTCGAGAAGGCCTATATCCAGAAATCGTGGAACTGCGGCAAGGGGAATTTTTTCCGCATGGCGACCGGATATTTTGAAACTGCCTATGGAGGCGTTGCTCTCGAAGCGCTCCATTACCCCATCAATTCCTGCTGGGCAATCGGCTTAGAGAGCGCGGTAGAATGGAAGCGGGAGTATAAGGGCCTCCGCTTTACGACAAAGGCGCGCAAAGTGGAGGGCCACACTCCGGAATACGTCCATTTCGTCGGCTTCCAATATTTTCTCGATCTCTACTACAAGTTTAAACCCCTCGACTTGACCTTCAAAGCCAATATTGGACAATTTCTTGCTCGCGACAAAGGGGTACGCTTTGAAGTTTCCCGGCAATTCAGCAGTGGTCTCCAGCTCGCTCTTTGGTATACGGTGACCAATGGCCATGACAAGGTCAATGGACAAACCTTCTACGATCGGGGATTTGCCTTTGTCCTTCCTTTGGATATGTTCCTCAAAAAAAGCAGCCGCACACAGCTCGCCTACGCCATGTCGATCTGGCTGCGCGATGTCGGTGCGCAGGCTGCTACAGGAAAGCCCCTCTATCCGACGCTTAGCGAAGAAAGGCGTTAGAGCATGTCTAGAACAAGTGGTGTCGCGTAGCTGATGATGAAATCGGCGCCGGCCCGCTTGATACTGAGAAGTGCTTCATAGAAAACTTTTTGCGCGTCGAGAAATCCCCGCTCGTGGGCCGCCATCACCATTGCATACTCGCCGCTCACGTGGAAAGCGCAGATCGGCAGTGTCGAATGGGCGCGGAATTTTGAAATAATATCCAGGTAGTAGAGTGCGGGTTTGACCACGAGCATATCGGCTCCCTCCTCCTCGTCGAGCCTGGCTTCAAGAAGCGCTTCTCGAGAGTTTGCCGGGTTGATGTAATACGTTTTTTTGTCTCCGTGTTTCATCGTTGTGCTGAGCGCTTCGCGATAAGGAGCATATAAGTTGGAGGCATATTTTGCGGCGTAGGACAAAATGCCGGTATCTTGGAAAGCATGCGCATCGAGATGGCGGCGGATGGCAATCACCCTTCCATCCATCATATCGCTTGGGGCGACGAGATCGGCCCCGCTTTCTGCGTGGACAAGCGCCATTCGAGCGAGAACATCTACGGTTTCATCGTTAAGAATAATTCCCGAAGGGCTGAGCAGCCCATCGTGACTATGCGAGGTGAAAGGGTCAAGGGCAATATCGGTAATGATGGAAAGAGAGGGAATTTCTTTTTTAATTCTCCGAATCGCCTGTGGAATAATCCCATTGGGATTCAGCGCTTCAGAGGCGGCAAGGTCCCTGAGCTCCTTTGGGACCACCGGGAAAATAGCAATGGCAGGGATCCCTTTTGCATGGAGTCTTTCCGCTTCCGCCAGAATATGATCGATGGAGAGTCGGGAAATGCCGGGCATATTCGGAATGGGAACTTTTTGATTTTCTCCCGGGAGCACAAAAAATGGGGCGATCAGATCACAGGGAAGCAGTGTTGTTTCTGCCACCATCGAGCGGAGTGAGGCGGTGCGGCGATTTCTTCTCGGTCTTTTCAGGATCATGACGGCGGCTCCTAAATTAATTTTTGATTCGAGTCTAATTTTTTCTCTTGATCCTGACAAGGGAATATGCCATCGTTAAGGATCTATACTCAGAGGTATATCTATGCTCGAAGACTATGAGGAATTTACAGAAACACAGATCAAAATCCTCCAACGTTATTTGACAAACACGTCCAGCAACGTATTTGCTTTGCGCAATCTTCCCGAGGTCATTAAAGGTGCTCTTTTCTCGAGATATTCCCGCTCCAGCCTAGGGCTGCGGTCGCTATTATTAAAAGATTTTATTTTAAACGAAGAGACGGCCTTTGCAGCGATCACCGGAGATGTCACATCGGAAGATGAGGACAAAGAAGATCAAGTGATGTCGATCAAAAAAGCCCAGAATTTTTATGACCGCATTCTGGATGGATATGGCGACGATTCGATTGGGGAATTGGGCGGGGCCCACCTGGCGATCGAAAATATCTCTATGATGGCCGCAAAGGTGATCGAAGACTGCCGCATCGGCGGATCTCCTCTGGAAAAATCGACCCGCTATATTTATTTCGATCAAAAAGTGGATGGCGAATATCTTTTTTATCGCGAGCCGATCTTAATGACCTCAGCCTATCGCGATGCTTACGTCGAGACGTGCAACCATCTTTTTGAAACCTATTCCAAGTTGATCCCTCCGCTCACTGAGTTAATGGAGAAGAAATTCCCTAAAGAACATGAGATCTCTAAAGTGGCCTACACTGCTGCGCTGAGAGCGAAGGTGCTCGATTGTTTGAGAGGATTGCTTCCCGCAAGCGCGCTGACAAACATGGGCGTGTACGGCAATGGAAGATTTTTTGAGAGCCTAATCCAAAAGCTAAACGGCCACAATCTCGCCGAACTCCAAGATATTGGAAAAAAATCGTTTCAAGAATTGTCTAAGGTAATCCCCTCGTTTATTAGGCGTGGAGAGCCAAATCATAAGTACCAAAAGTCGTACGTTCTCTTTAACGAGCAGATGCAGACCGAGCTCAAAATTTTATCCCAGCAGCACACCGCATCCCTCGATAAAATGCAGGGATCTGGACTGCGCCTTCTCAATTACGATACCGATGCCCCTGTGAAAGTGGCCTCTGCGCTCCTTTTTGGCGTTGGCAATGCGGGGCTTACCGAACTACAGGAATATTGCAGCCGTTTGCCTGAAGAAGATCTAGCCCGGATTTTGGATGCCGTCACAGCAGGCAGAGAAAATCGGCGCCATAAATCTCCGCGCGCGCTTGAGCACGCTTCCTTTACGTTTGAGTTTGTGGCCGATTTTGGCGTTTATCGCGATCTGCAGCGCCACCGCATGCTCACCCAGGAAAGACAAATTCTTTCGTGCAGCCTCGATTATTTTATCCCTAACGAGATCAAAGATACCGAGATGGAAAAAGATTACCGCGCAGCGATGGACCGAGCGAAAAAAGTTTATGACCTCATCGCTGCGGAACTTCCTGAAGAGGCCCAATATGTTGTTCCTATGGCTTACAACATTCATTGGTATTTTCATGTGAACCTGCGAACGCTGCAGTGGCTCTGCGAGCTTCGCTCTTCACCGGCCGGGCATCCCACCTATCGCTACTTCGCCCAAGAAATGGCGAAGCAAGTCTGTAGAGTATTCCCCATTTTTGAACGCTTTTTCAAATTCGTCGATGATGAAGGCTATGAGCTTGGAAGATTGGGCCAAGAGATCCGCATCGTAGAAAAAATGCAAGCCAGGGGGAGTACCTAAAAGATTCTTCTGTCGAAAATCGGCCAAAATAATCCCGAAAAGCGACGAAGCAACCTTTAAGGTACACCCCCTAAAACAAGGATAATTATGAATAGTGATAAGCCTGGAAGTATCATCGGCGGAATTCTGCTGATTGCAGGAAGCTGTATTGGGGCCGGTATGCTTGCGCTGCCGATCCTAACGGGGCTTGCCGGATTTTTCCCTTCTATGGTGATGTTCTTATTGGCGTGGGCGTTCATGACCTGCACAGGGCTGCTTCTCGTCGAGGTCAATGGTTGGTTCAACACAAAAGTGAACATTGTCTCGATGGTGGGACATACTTTGGGCCGATTTGGACGGGGCCTCAGCTGGGTCCTCTATCTCGTTTTGTTTTATTCTTTGCTCGTCGCCTACATTTCGGGCAGCGGGAGCCTGTTCGCCAGCTTAATTTTTTTTACAACCATTCCCGCTTGGGTCGGCTGTCTTTTCTTTGTCGTTTTGTTCGGCTGGGTGGTCTATCTGGGCACACGCACTGTGGATTTATGGAACCGCGTCCTTATGGTAGGAAAGATCTTGTGCTTTTTAGGCCTTGTTTTTGTGGGTGTGGAATATGTTAAGCCGGACTTATTAGCGCATACCGATAGCTCTCAAGCTTTGGTAGCGCTTCCTGTCCTGATCATCTCCTTTGGCTTTCATAATATGGTCCCGAGCATCACCCATTATATGAAAGGGGACCTCAAGCGGGTAAGAAAAGTTATTCTCGGCGGCAGTCTTCTAACTTTGTTTGTCTACTTACTGTGGGAAATCGTTGTGCTGGGGATTGTTCCCGAGGCGCAAATTAAAGAAAATTTGGCTGCAGGAAAGGAAGCGTCGCAGGCGCTTGCCGATATTTTGGGCTCTTCATGGGTGACCAAGTTTGCGCATGGCCTGGCCTCCTTTGCTTTACTGACTTCCTTTTTGGCGCAGTCTTTGGCCCTTGTCCACTTTTTGACGGATGGTTTGAAGGCCACTTCCCATAAAAGAGAAAATATCTGGATATGCGTATTGGCCCTTGGCCCTCCTCTCCTCTGTGCGTTGATCTACCCCACCCTCTTCTTTAAAGCGCTGAGCTTCGCCGGGGGCATTTGCGCCGTCATTTTATTTGGATTGCTGCCCGCGATCATCGTATGGCTGGGGAGGTATCGAAAAGAGGTTCCCTCGACTTATCAGGTCTTTGGAGGCAAAACTCTCCTTGGAGCCATTTTCTTCTTTGCGCTTTTCGTGTTCGGGTTCCAGATTTATACAATGTTATAATATGTTTCAGTTGGTCACCGACTTTGAGCCCCGCGGAGATCAACCGAAAGCCATTGAGCGCCTTTCTCAAAATCTTGTGGATGGAAAAAAGGCGCAGGTGCTTCTCGGGATCACCGGTTCCGGAAAAACCTTCACGATGGCGAGCGTCATTGAGAAGGTCCAGCGTCCAGCCCTGATCCTCGCCCACAATAAGACTCTCGCCGCTCAGCTCTATCAGGAGTTCAAGTCTTTTTTTCCTAATAATGCCGTCGAGTACTTTGTTTCCTATTACGATTATTATCAGCCTGAAGCCTACATCGCGCGCACCGATACCTATATCGAAAAAGATCTCGCCATTAACGACCAGATCGACCGGATGCGCCTCTCCGCCACCCGTTCCTTAATCGAGCGCAACGATGTGATCATCGTCTCTTCGGTGTCCTGCATTTACGGCTTGGGACTCCCCGAATATTACAGCCAGATGCAGCTCCATTTAGCCGTAAAACAAAAATGCCGGCGCGATGATATTTTGCTGCACCTCGTGGAAATGCACTACAAGCGGGGCGATTTTGAACTCATCCGCGCCACCTTCCGCGCGCGGGGCGATGTTCTCGAAGTGATGCCTGCGTATGAAGAGGCCATCGCTTACCGGATCGAATTTTTTGGCGACGAGATCGAGCGGATCAGCGCGATCGACCCGCTCACAGGTAAAGTCAAAGAAAGAATTGAAAAGATCACGATCTTTCCCGGTTCGCATCACGTCACCCCTGAACATGTCCGCTTCGACGCGATGAAGACGATCCGGGAAGAGTTGAAAGAGCGGGTAGACCATTTTGAAAAGAACAATCAACTGGTGGAAAAGCAGCGGATCTTCCAGAGGACGACCTACGATCTAGAGATGATGAAGGAAATTGGATTTTGCAAAGGGGTTGAGAACTACTCCCGCCACTTCAGCCGCCGGCATGCAGGCGATCCGCCGCCTTGCTTGTTAGATTATTTCCCCAAAGACTTTATCCTTTTTATCGATGAATCGCACCAGACGCTGCCGCAGCTCCACGCGATGTACAACGGCGACCGCGCGCGCAAAACTTCTCTCATCGAGTATGGCTTCCGCCTCCCCTCCGCCTATGACAACAGGCCGCTCAAATTTGAAGAGGTTTTTGACCGGATCGACCAAGTCATTTATGTCTCGGCGACGCCAAGCCCTTGGGAAATTGAGCAGGCCCACGGCGAAGTCGTCGAACAGATCATCCGTCCCACAGGGCTTCTCGATCCTCCCATTGAAATTAAGCCTGCTACCAACCAAGTCGACGATTGTTTAGAACAAATCCGTCTCGAAACCGAAAAGGGCGGAAGGGTTTTAGTGACCACCCTCACCAAAAAACTCTCCGAGGACCTCAGCAAATATCTCAATGAAATTGGCGTGCAGGCCAAATACTTACACTCCGATATCGACACGTTGGAGCGCGTCCAAATCATCAGCGATCTGCGCCGTGGGATTTTTGATGTGCTGGTCGGGATCAACCTTTTGCGCGAAGGATTGGACATTCCCGAAGTTTCGCTCGTGACGATCCTCGATGCCGACAAAGAGGGGTTTTTGCGCAGCGAAACGGCCCTCATTCAAACCTGCGGCAGGGCGGCGCGGAATGTGGGCGGCAGGGTCATCATGTATGCCGATAAAATGACGTCGGCGATCAAGAAGGCTCTGGACATCACTGCGGCGCGGCGAGAGCACCAGATCGCCTATAATAAAGAGCATGGCATCACTCCTAAGACGATCAAGAAGGAACATTTCGAAGATCTCGCCGACGCTTACGGGTTTACAGCCGCAGAAGCGCCTGCAGAGCATCTCACGCATAAAAACTTGGCGGCAAAAATCCGCGAAATGGAAACAGAAATGAAGATTGCGGCGAAGGAGCTGCGCTTCGAAGATGCCGCCCATTTGCGCGATCAGCTGCGCCACTACCGCGAGCTAGAGCTCCTCGAAGACCTCGAATAATGTAAAACCGATTTACTTTTTGAAGTGCTGATTGAGCACGCCTGACATTTTCATCATGTCGAGAGGTTTTTTATTGCCGAAGACTTTCGCGAGTTTCGCATCGGGAACGATCAGCCGCCTGTTCTTCGGATCTTGAAGGTCGTTCGCTTTGATGTATTCCCAAACTTTTTTGGTCACTTCGGGACGAGACATCTCTTTGGCGCCTACGATTGCCTGAAGTTCCGCAGATAGTGCGTAAGTTTTTTGAGTCAGCGCGGTCTTTTTCGGTTTGCCTTTGGCTTTCCCTTTAGTCGCCTTGCCCTTGGCTTCCTTCCCTTTTTTTGCCCCGAATTTATTCTTTTTCACATAGGCGGTCTTGGGGTGGGCGGGATATTTTGTCGGCAGATCGTCTAGATCATTGACGATGACGTCGCAGTCGGGGAAATTTGTACAGGAAAAGAAAGGTTTGCCAAAACGGGACCTGCGAGCCACCATTTTTCCGTCGCAGCCGATCGCAACGCATGAGGGCATATCTGCAGCGGGGATCTCATCTTGTTTAGGGATGTTGACAAGGCCTCGGCACTCGGGATATTTCGTACAGCCCAGGAAGGGGCCAAATTTTCCCCAGCGGACCTGCATTGGGCTTTGGCATACCGGACAGGTTTGATCCCAGTCAAAGTTGGGATCGTAATCTTCTTTTTTGAAGTCGAGGGATTCTATCGGCGCTGTAAATTTGCAATCGGGGTAATGGGAACAGCCGTAGAAATATTTGTTGCGCGACCAGATCTTCTGGAGCTTGTGGTGGCAGAGCGGGCAGTCGAGATCGGTGAGCTCTTTCGGGACAAAGGCCTCTTTCTCTGCGAGTTCCACCGTCGGAATGAAGTGGTTCCAGAAATCTTTGATCAGATCTTTCCAGTTTTTGGTATTTTCGGCGACGTGCTCCAGCTCATCTTCCATTGCGGCCGTAAAGCCGATATCCATGATGAGTTTAAAGTTGTCCTCGAGCATTTTCGCGATCACTTTTCCGAGCTCAGTGGGTTTCAGCGTTCCCTTCTCTTTGATCGTGTAATCGCGGCTCTGGATTTTTCCCATGATCGCCGCATAAGTAGAAGGGCGGCCGATGCCCGATTTTTCCAGCTCTTTCACAAGAGAAGCTTCTGTAAAACGAGGAGGCGCTCGCGTGAATGCTTGCAGCGACTCAAGGTCGACGAGATTGAGAGACTGGCCTTCCTTTAAGAAGGGCAGCATTTTTTCCAATTCCTCTTTTTCCCTTTCTTCGCGGTCCTCTTTTTCTTCATAGACGGCAAGGAACCCTGAAAACTTAATGGTGGAGCCGGTGGCTCTCAGCATAATTTTTTGGTTCGTTTCGATATCGCAGGTGATCGTGTCGTAGATCGCAGGATTCATTTGCGAGGCGAGGAAGCGGCGCCAGATGAGGACGTAGAGTTTAAATTGGTCTGTCGTCAAGTAATTCTTCATGGCTTCAGGCGGGTGAGTGAGGTTGGTGGGCCGGATCGCTTCGTGGGCGTCTTGGGCGCTTTTTTTCGAGGAGTACTGTCTCGCCTGATCGGGAAGATATTCTTTGCCGTAGTGTTCGGCGATATATTTGCGCGCGGCATCTAAAGCTTCGGGAGCGATCCGGACCGAGTCGGTACGCATGTAGGTGATCAAACCTTCAGAACCCTCGTTGCCTAAATCGACCCCTTCGTAAAGCCCTTGAGCGATGCTCATGGTGCGCGAAGCGGAAAATCCATAATGGCGGCTCGCTTCCTGCTGGATCGTTGACGTGATAAAGGGAGGAACAGGATTGCGCTTTCTCTCTTTTTTCTCAACCGATGCGATCTTATAGGTCGCTTTCTTCAGCTTATCGACAACTTTATCAGCCTCTTCCTTGTTCGGAATGGTGAAAACATCCTTACCTGGAACGGGCTCTTTTTCCAAGCGCATGCCATCGATGGAATAAAGGGCTGCGGCAAATGGAGGCTCTTCCGTTTGGGTTTGGAGCGAAGTAGAAATATTCCAGTATTCGACGGGGGTAAAGGCGTCGATCTCTCTTTCGCGGTCGACGACCAGTTTTAGCGCAACAGACTGAACCCTTCCTGCAGAAAGGCCTCCGTCTTTGCCCCCCTGAACGCGCCGCGTGAGAATAGGAGAAATTTTATATCCCACGATTCGGTCGAGCAGGCGCCGCGCCTGTTGGGCGTCCACAAGGGCCTGGTCGATGTCGCGGGGATGTTTGATCGCTTCGAGCACCGCTTCTTTTGTGATCGAGTTGAACGTCATCCGTTTATAGTGGGTCCCTTTCGGAAGAATCGCCGCGATGTGCCAGGCGATGGCTTCTCCTTCGCGGTCAGGATCGGGAGAAAGGTAGACGATGTCCGCTTCCTTGGCTGCCTTCTGCAGCTTGCTGATCACCTCTTTTTTATCTTCCAGAACGACATACTGCGGTTCAAAGTCGTTCTCAATATCGATGCCAAACCCTTTTTTGGGCAGATCGCGGATATGGCCGACTGATGATTCAACAAGGTAGCCGGAACCCAGAAATTTTTTTAAAGTTTTTATCTTTGCTGGGGACTCGACGATGATGAGGGCTTTTGCCATCCTAATGGAACCTTTTTATTTTTCCTTATGAAAACGGGCAGACGCTTGGTTTTAAAGCCGAAAGCGTGCTTAGCAATTGAAAATTGCACTTTGTCATACAATTTTTCAAGAGAAATTTCAATTTTGAGAGAAATAACTGGGGGTTTGATCCATTTCTGATCGTAAAATATTTCTTGAAATTCGTCAGGAAACCCCTCTCAGGAAAGACAGTAGATCTTGGGCGTTATCGACCAGACGCGCTTTTTTTTCTTTAATGAGGATCTGATTGCCCTGGAACGTTTCGATATCGGGTCTGCCGGGAAGAGCAAAACAGGGTTTGCCTTGGGCTTCGGCATATTTCATGGTGATCATCGCGCTGCTCTTGATCGGGGCTTCTGTGAGGAGCACGGCTTTCGAAAGGGCGCTGAGTAGGCGGTCCCTCTTGAGGAAATTATTTTTTTCAGGCGGCGCATTCATCGGGAATTCGCTGATCACAGCACCGTTGCGCGCAATGTGGGAGGTGAGGGCGATATTCTCCTTGGGAAAAATATCTTTGAGGCCCGATCCGATCACTGCGATCGTTCGGCCTGTCTCAATAGCGCCCATATGAACGGCGGTATTGCAGCCGAGGGCAAGGTTGCTAACGACGGTGAAACCTTTAGCTGCTAGCTCTTTTGCCATTTTATGCGCGATATCCCTGCCGTAAAGGCTGCATTGGCGCGTTCCCACAATCGTCACCGCATTGTCATCTGAGGGAAGGAGGTCGCCTTTCACATACAAGATTAGGGGGTGGTCTTTGAGCTCGAGCAACCGTTTCGGATAGCGCGGGTCGGTGAAGGGAATGAGTTTGATGCCTGAAGATGCAATCAGTTCTAGATCTTTTTTCCAGGAATTTAATTTTTCCCAGCTTTTGTCCGCGCTTTGTAAGGCTGCTTTGGCTGAGCCAAACTGTTCAAGGAGTTTTTTCGCCTTTAATAGGCTCAGCTCAGGAATATGATTGAAAATGACAAACGCCTCAAGTTCTTCCATGCCGCTCTATCTCCCCTTTTTCTTTATTCTGCCTTGTGCGAACATAAATGTCATTGTTGTCATTAACTTAAAGAGATTTTTATGAAACAGAATCCATTTGCAATCGTTTCACAAGCGCTCGTGTTGTTACTCATTTTCTTGTTCACATGTTCCATGGTACAGACTCCAGAGGATACCAGGCGCGCACTTTTTTTTCACAACTTATGCGAAAAAAATCGCGCATTTTTTAATGGCGAGAATCGGATTCCTAAAGTCTTTCATTTTATTTGGCTGGGACCCCAAGATTTTCCCAAGGAATCTGCCCTGCATTTAAAAAAGTGGCATGCGCTGCACCCCGAGTGGAAGATGCAGTTTTGGACAGATCGAGAGCGACAAATCCCGCTGCCTTGCATGGATAAAAGATCGGTGCATAACTTTCATTTCCACAAACTTCAAGACTGTTATGACAGCAGCGACAACTTTGGCGAAAAGTCTCTAGCGCTCCGTTATGAGATCCTTTTTCAAGAGGGAGGCGTCTATCTCGACCACGATGTGGAACCAGGCGCTTCCTTGAATCCTTGCAACGCGAGCTATGATTTTTATTGCTCTCTCGAAGAGCTCGGCCCTTCTATCTTGAGCTCCAATGTATTTCCTAGTCCGCACTTAATCGGCGCAGTCCCCGGCCACCCTATTTTCGAAAAAACGCTAGATTGGTTAGCGGCGCATTGGCAGCAAATGGAAGTCGATTTTCCAGGAGCTGATGTTCCCGCCATTAGAAATCGAGTGATGCACCGCTCGCTCGCAGCTTTTGATGAAGGAGTGCGTGAGAAGATCGACAGCCCCTCATTTCGAGATATTGTATTTCAAGCCGGAGAATGGGGCACCCATTTGCACGCCCAAAGCTGGCTAGAGTTGGAAACCGATTTCGAGAAAAAGATCGAGGAGCGGTTAAATGTTGTTGAGGCGAAAGCGAACAAATTTGTATGGGCGCTCGGATTCTTTCCTCTCCTTTTCCTCCTCATGATCAGAAAACCAAAAATGCTTGCCCTCCTGCTTTTGACGACGGCGCCTCTAGCTGCAAGCGACTTTGAGCAGCTCATGGGAAAAGAGACAGAGCATTGGAAATACATTCAGCAGACCGAGGACAAGGAACTACTGCAAAAATTTAAATTGCTCTATGAAAAAAATCGCCCTCTTATCGATGCGTCTGTAGAAAATTATAAAATTCCTAAGGTGGTCCATTTCATTTGGCTCGGTCCCCGGCCCTTCCCTCCGGGCTCAGTAGAAAATATCCGCACATGGATCGCCCATCACCCCGATTGGGTGTTCAAGTTCTGGACCGATCGCGACCGCCCGGTCCCTTGCAATGGAATGGAAAAACATTATGTGAAGGATTTTTCCTTCGCCTTTTTGAAGGACTGCTACGAGGATTCAGAAAATTTTGGAGAGAAATCGGATGTACTGCGCTTTGAAATTCTCTATCGGGAAGGAGGCGTTTATGCCGACCACGACGCCAATTGTCTTCAATCGTTTGAGAAATTGAACCAAGCCTATGACCTATATTGCTGTTTAGAAACCCCTCATCCCGCTTTTGTAGGCCGGACGATCACCTCGGGCAATGGGCTCTTGGGAGCTAGGCCCGGGCATCCCGTCATCAAAAAAACAATCGATGTCATCGGAGACCGCTGGGTAGATCTGAAAAACACTTTTAGGGGGCGCGATAGAGAGACCCGCAATGAACTGGTCATGCAAAGGACATACATCGCCCTTACGCATGCGCTCAATAGAGAGGCTGGATGCGAAGGGAACGCAGATATTGTTCTTCCCTCCTCTTATTTTTTCGCCAAGAGCGGAATGAAATCCCTCTACTCCAAACATTTTTATGCCAGCGCCTGGCAAGACAACAAAGACAGCCGGGAACCCACAGAAAAAAAACTTCTCAAACACTTTAGAGAGATCCAAAAAAAGCTGGACCAGACGTTCTGGATCTTCATCGCTCTCTCCACACTCATGGTTTCTTATGTCGCTTACAGATCAAGAACTTCTCGATCTTAACCGGAGGGGGCTAATTCCCGGACCCCAAGAGAGCGAAGAGGAATTTTTGCAGCGCCTTGCAAAAATCGAAACAGTAAAAGCCGAGGGTGTTTCTCTCTCTTCTTCCGATTGGGAAGAGGCCTACGCCGTGCTTGAACCTCATTTTGGAATTAGGCCCGATTGGGTTCGCGCTTACTACAGCCCCAAAGGGCTCCCGTTTTGGCAGGCGGCCGCCACATGGATCGAAGAATCGATTCCGTCGATCCAGCTAAAACCTCCGTTTCAGAAAGGCTCATATTACAAACTCTACTCTCGGAAGGAAGTTTTGGCCCATGAGGCTGTCCATGCGGCGCGCACCGCTTTTAACGAGCCGCGGTTTGAAGAGATTTTCGCTTATAAAACATCAGCGAGAGCTTTTTCAAGATGGATCGGCCCGCTTTTTAAACGCTCTTGGGAATCCTATCTGCTGATCGCCTTGGTACCGCTTTTAGCAACGCCTCTGTTTTCTTTGCCGCTTTTGGCCATTGCATTCGGCAGCCTGCGCCTTGCTCATGCCTACTGGCATGTGCACCTCTGCACAAAAAAGCTGAGCACGTTTGTAAAAAACCCACGAGTTATTCTACTCTGCTTGACCGACCGAGAAATTCTTCTGTTCGGACGGATGTCTCAAGAGGCGATACAAACTTACGTATCCAAGGGAGATTCCTTGCGCCTCAGGATGCTAAGTCTTTTGATTTCCGATCAACCCTAATAAATTTTCTTTTCAAAATAGGAAGCCAAATTGTAACCTCAATACTTTGACGTCCTGCTCCGGCAGGTAAACGGGAGCGTTATGAGAAAGAGTGTCGTTGTCCTATTTTCTATTCTTTTGCTGGCGACAGCCGGTGTAGATTCCAAGCCAAAAAAGAAATTCTCAACCGGTTCTTCCCAGACTCAAAACATGACTACGAACGCCGTGACCTATGTGTTTAGCGGAGGAAGATTCGGAGATTGTCTTTTGACCTATATCCATGCCAAGTGGATCGCTTACCGTTACCAGATGCCCCTACTTTATAAACCTTTTAAGTATTCAGAGCAGCTGGCCATGCACACCCTTGAGCTGATGTACAACAAGGAATTGCTCTCCAATTTTCCAAAGCAGGTGGTATTAGGCAAAGGCAAAAGTGTGAATCCGTATGAAGGGTCTGTTCTCTATAGGGTTCTCTACTTTCCCCACTCGGTTTATGAACACTACTTTTGTAATCGGAGAGACTCCTTCAGCCCTCCCTTTTTTCATATGGATTATTTGGATCCAGCATTTAAGGCAGAACTGAGAAAAGTAATTAGGCCGGTCAGCGTATTACCCAAACTGGAACTTCCCAAGGATCGTACCACTGTAGCTTTACACATGCGGCGCGGAAAAGGGTTTGACGGGCCAGATCTTAACATCATAGCCCCCTACAAGGAGCCGCCGTTATCTTACTATGTCAGCCAACTGCGGATTTTGTCGAATTTGTATCCGGAGGGGCCCCTATACGTCCATCTTTTCACCGACGATCCCGAGCCTAAGGAGCTCTTAGCGGAACTCAAAGAGGAGCTAGTGGATTTAGATATCACTTATGCAACCAGGGAGTCGTATAATAGCCACGACTCGAACGTGTTAGAAGATTTTTTCTCCATGCTCGATTTCGATTGCCTGGTCCGTTCCGAGTCCAACTATTCGATCTGCGTAGAAATTCTGGGAGATTTCAAAGCGGTGTGCTCCATTGAGTATATCGAGTGCGAAAAGAACCAACCGTGTGTATCTAAATCTCGCGTTGTTGTGAAGAGGTGAGTTTATATGTTTTGCCGGACACTGTATCCATTCTTGTTTGGGTCATACGTGTCTTCAAAAATCACTAAAATTACAGGGCTCTTCTCAGCGACCAGAAATATGAGCTCATTGAGCAGCGGCCAATACTAAGGAATGGATACGACGTATCTAAAAAACGATAATGTTTCTCGTGGTGATGTTGATTAAATTTTTAACTGAGGGGATATGAGACGTATAGTTCAGACTTTTAATCTGCTTTTGATTTTTATCCTGGGAGCGGCCGATCTATCCGCCGCAGGCGACACAAGAAAAAATGAATGGCAGCATCCTAAGTATTTATGGAATTTTGGTCTAATATCGTTATGTGATAAAGGGGTCCCGGCGAAACCTGTCGATTTTTTTGAAGGGGGCGAGCCTTTTAATAAAAAGGATTATCAAAATATCAAGAGGGGAGATGTTGTTTGGGTCCAACCCCGGTTTATTCCTAGATTCTACAATGAAGTTTTGCCTGAAGTAAAACACCCTTTTGTTTTAGTGGTCTCCCATGGGGATGAATCCTTCCCGACAGATTGTGGTTTGAGCGCAGAGGAAACGGAGGTGCTCATTTACCATGACAAAATAATCCATATCTTTGCACAAAACTATGATAATCAGGGAAAGTTCGATAAAGTAAGCCATATCCCCATAGCAATGGACTTACACACGGTTGGCTATAAAAGCGCCTCAGGGGGGTGGGGCGAGAGAGGTTCTCCTCTACAACAAGAGGCCTATTTATCGCAGCTTTTGGAGCAGTTCCCACCCACCTATCTTCGTAAAAAGCGGGCTTTTGTGGACTTTCAACACTCGGATAGTATGAGAACTGGAACCTTTAAGCGCTACATACAGTTTGGAGAAGATCGCACCTCCATTTTCCATTATCTCATGATGACAGGCCTGATCGATTATTCAGGACGAATAAGAAGGTCTGAACTGTGGAAAACAAAGGGACAGTATGCATTTTCCATCAGTCCTCATGGAAATGGGATCGATTGCCACCGGACCTGGGAAGATTTAGTGTTAGGATGCATTGTCATCGTAAAAACATCTGTTTTGGATCCCATCTATGAAGGGCTGCCTGTGGTGATCGTCAATGACTGGTCAGAAATCACGGAAGAAAATCTGGAAAAATGGTTGGATCAGTACCAGGATGCCTTTACAAACCCTGAGTACCGCGAAAAATTGACCAACGCCCATTGGTTCGGTAAGATCCGCGCCGCTGCGGCTCCTTATAGAGGTAAAAGATGAAGCTATTTGCATTCCGGATTCTGCTTCTAATTATATGCCCAATTTTTTCTTGCGCTCAGCCAAAGCTACGAGAAAAGGTGCTCATCTGCGGCGTATGCAAAGATGTGGAGCGTCGCCTGCAAAACACCATGCACATCATGGAAAAGATCGGAGGTCTTTTTGAGGATTATCGGATCCTTGTTTACGAGAATAATTCGAAAGACCTAACCCCGGGGATACTCAAAAGATGGAGTTTAACAAATCCTAAAGTGACTGTTCGGTGCGAATGGTGCGATGACAAATATCTCTCCTATACAATTGTTAATAGAGAGTTTGGGAATCAATTTGCGCGTACGGAACGGATCGCGCGCGCGCGAAATATTGTGCAAGATTTAGCCATGTGCTCGGAGTATGAGGAATTTCCCTATATCATTTGGATAGATATGGATTTCAAGGCCATGCCTCCCTTGGACGCGATTGTTGAGGTTTTTGAATCAGATCAAGAATGGGATGCTGTATTTGCCTATGGAGTTGACACAAGGAACTTGCACTATGACTGGTATGCGTTACGGGATAAAAACTTTCCCATTGGTCCTGAACTTTTTGGAGTGAAGTGGTGGCAGATGAGTAAAGCGTGCGTACTCGACGAAATGGACGACTGGTATCCGGTCTATTCGGGTTTTGGAGGGTGCGGGATTTATAAAAAGTCTTCCATGGTGGGTTGTCATTATTCCGCACTCGTCACCCCAGACTTTGAAAAAGTGGCTCGGGAAATCCTCGATGAGGGAATAAAGTCCAAACATCCCCACGTTTTGGATTACTGTAATTGGCTCAAAGGATTAAAGCAGGTTTTAACAATCCCTCAAGCTGTTCCCAATCTAAAAAAATACCAGGACTCTAATATCGGATTCATTTTAAATCCAGATTTTCCTCATCCTGTGATTTGGAGAATGGATAATTTCATGTTCCAATACCCCTCCGTCTGCGAACATGTCACTCTTCACGCCTCAATGATTGTGCGGGGCCATGGAAAACTTTTCATTAACCCGCGATTGATTTTTAAGTATGAGTAGGAGACTTCACGTAAATCTAAGGAGCAACTCCAACTACCAAATGCTTGAGGAATAACTTTTCCTAAGAAATGGGTACCCGGTATTTAAAAAATTTAACAGGACACTTATACTATACCGGACTCGGGTGAAAAGTAAAGCTTCGGCAGCGTCAGGATGCTCCTGCCTTTGAGACCCGCCTCCATCGCTCAACTTATTCAAGTTGAGCTGCTTCGGCGCCGGCTTCGCCTAGTTCAAATTCAGGGCGCTTCCTTGCCGAATTCTTTCCTTTTCACCCGAGTCCGGTATAAATAATCATTCTCCTGTGGATGTGGGGTTTTTCAGAATGTAGTTGCCCTCGTATGCTGAAAAGTATTCTTTCAGAAATTTGATACTGTCATCAGGTTTTGAGGTTAACAATACTTCCATGTTATGATTCCAGGGGAATTTTTCTGCCCGGTCCCTCTTAATTACATATCCCGTTTTGTACGCTTCTTCGGCTGTTAGCGACTTGCCCTGAAACCGTTCCTTAGCAACCAAGAAAATATTGTTATATTCAAGAGTCGCAATTGCATAATTTTGGGCTAAGGCTAATTTCTCAAGCTGACATATGCTCTGACCAAAGAAATGGGAATAATCCCAACAGTGTGCTTCATTATAAAGAACGGTAAACTCGAGAGGTGGGGGGATTTTTTCATTAATTTCTACTATGAGAACGGTGGGCCTGAAGTTTTCTAGAATGGATTCCAATACAAAATAATCGTAGGAATCGATGTCTAAACTCAACACGCCAAAATCTTTAGGGACGTTATTTGATTTAAATAATTCGCAAACGTTTAAGGGAGTAACTTTGCCCACAAAAAGTTTAATAGTATTCAAATTCTGATAAGCTTGTAATAACGAAGAAGCCTTACTATTATCAGCTTCGCAAGCTAGACCGCGCCAATGATGCAGAGCTAAAGCAGCTGTATTTGATCCCCCAATGCCATCTCCTGCTCCAATGTCTACATAGTACTTTTCGATGTTGGGTATCGTTTTTAACAAGTCGGCCAGAATATACTCTTCGTCTAAACTAGAGAATTTCCTCTTGTAGTCCTCCAGATAAATTGGTGAAACGTTTTCGTGTTTAGGCTTAGGCCGAGCCTTATGTTTTTTTTTAGTTTTTGCCATCACATTAGTAGTTAGGCAAAGTAAAATGATAAAAAAAAGAATTTTAAATGTTCTCATTTTTGATTTGTTTTGTAGCTGTTCCATGCGTTTTTCCATATGTTTTAATCTTGTTTTAGTTGAATCAAGGTGGGTAGTTTCCCAATCGAAATATAACTAAACCCAATGTCGTTCATCTTCTTGGGATTGTATTGGTTGCGGCCGTCAAAAAAGACATGCCCTTTCATCGTTTTGATCACTTCGCTTAATGGAGCTGTTTGAAATTCCGCCCATTCGGTAACGAGGACCACTGCATCCGTATCCGCTGCAGCTTCCTTAGCGTTCGCGCATAATTTGAGTTGTGAACCAGGCTGCATCAGTTGGCTGAAGGTGCCCATGGCTTCCGGATCGTAAACTTTCACGATAGCGCCTTCTTTAATCAGGCGGTCAATGACAATTAAGGAAGGGGCGTAGCGCATATCATCAGTATTGGGTTTGAAGGCAAGGCCCCAGATCCCAATGGTTTTGCCCTCCAGACCGCCGCGGGAGGCAAAATAGTCATGAATTTTTTGTCCGAGCTGCTGTTTTTGATCTTCATTGACCGAATCGATGGCATCCAACATTTTTGTAGGACAGCCCCATTGCTCGGCAAACGCTTTCAGCGCTTTGACATCCTTGGGCAAACAAGAGCCGCCATAGCCTAGCCCGGCGTTCAAAAATGCGGGGCCGATCCTCTTGTCGAGACCGACGGCCTTGCTCACCTGCGTGATGTCGGCTCCAACCTGCTCGCAAAGGCGCGATAGCTCATTGATGAGGGAAATGCGCGCTGCAAGCATCGTGTTCGCAGCGTATTTGGTCATTTCTGCGGATGCGATATCCATAACAACGATCTTTGTGCGCTGTTGAAAGGGTTCGTAAAGGCGGCGGAGCTTTTCCTCGGCGCTTTTATTTTCCACGCCGATCACGATCCGATCGGGATACATAAAATCATTGATGGCGCTTCCTTCTCTGAGGAATTCGGGGTTATCGGCGATTTCAAAGGAAAGCTCTTTTTTCTGCGCAGAGAGCTCCGTTTGCAAAAGAGCTCCCAGCTCTTTCGTCGTGCCTACGATCGCTGTGGATTTATTGACCAAAATGAGTGGGTGGTCCATGTGGGCAGCGATCTGCTTTACCGAAGCCTTTAAATAATCGAGGTTACATGCGCCATTTTCATGTTGGGGCGTAGGCAAGGCTAAAAAACAAATATCTGAGGCGGTAACCGCCGCTGCGTAGTCGGTGGTAAACTTCAAACGTCCCTTCGCAATATTTGTTTTTACGAGATCTTGAATGCCCGGCTCAAAAAAGGGAACAGTTCCGTTTTTGAGGCCATCAATTTTCTTTTCGTCGATATCAAGACAGATGACGTCGTTACCGATATCGGCAAGACAGACGCCTGTGATGAGACCCACATAACCCGTACCGACGACTAAGATCTTTTCGGCAGTGCAAGGGATCGAATAGGTTGCAAGTAAAAGAAAGATGACAAAAAAATGGCGTAGAGGCTTTAAGAACATTCCAAATCCTGTTGTGGGTGTTAAACTGCTAAAAATTTATATCACAGGTCAAAAAAAGAAGACACTAGGGATTTTGTATGCGGAAAGGAACGGTGGGGATGTTCAAAAAGCGACGGTATTTTGCTACGGTCCTGCGGGCGCAGGAAATGCCGCTGTTTTGCAGTTTTTTTGAAAGGGCCTCATCCGAAAGAGGCTCCTTTTTATTTTCTTGTTGAATCCACTCTGCGATCATTTTCTTTGCCACTTGGTTGGAGGGGGATTGTTTGTGGCAGAGCATGTCCTGTAAGGGGATAAGGCCTCCAGGGAAAGCGAGATGCTTATGCAAAATGGCGCGAGAGATCGTAGAGGCGTGATGGCCAAGGGCCAAAGCGAGATCGTGGAGGGTCATCGGGATAAGGGCCACGCTATGGCCTTCAAAAAATGGGGCTTGGACTTTCAAAATATATTCTGCGATTTTATAAAGCGTTTCTTGTCTTTGAGTGATCAGCTGTTTCAACCAATGGGCCGATAATAGATGCTTTTCTACAAAGGGCCTCTCTTCCGGTTTTAGCTGGTCATAAAGACTTTTGCTCTCAGCGGTGACCTTAAACTGGGGGAGAGGCTCTTCATTGATCTCGATCGCCCAAGACTCCCCTTCTTTTTTTAAGGCGATATCGGGGATGACCAAGTGGGTATGCGCCTCGATGAAGCGGCGGCCGGGATGAATATCGAGGGGGGTGATTTCTTTGGCGATGAGCTCTACCAATTTTTTATGGGAGAGACCCGTATCCTTTTGAATGAGCGAAAAGCGGTGGTGGAGAAGGTCGTCAAAGTGCTGCAGGATCAGTTGATAGCTCATCCCGTGGGCCTTTCCTTTTGCTGTGAGCTGGATCAGTAGAGATTCTTGTAAGTTGCGGGCACCGACTCCACAGGGTTCCAAGGATTGGATTTTTATTAAAATTGTTTCCAGTGTTTTGACGGCAAATTGGGAAGAAAAAGCTTCTAAGGGCATGCCGAGGAACCCATCGTCGTCTAAGTTCCCGATCAGCATCTCGGCGATCGGCAGTTCCCTGGAGGTGAATATGAGACGCGCTTGTTCCATCATATACTCAAAAAGGGAGGGATGGTGGATAATTGCAGTTTCGGGATAAATCTTCTGTTGGGTATATTCATGCTCTAAAAAGGGGTTTTTTTCGACCTCCTCTTTTAACCACTCCGCGAACTCTAGAACAGGAAGTTGCAAAGTATAGAGGGACGCGACCATCTTTTGGGAAAGGTAGAAGTGCTGTTCTATGGAGGGCGTCAAATGAATGTCCATAGCTTTTGTTTATATTGTTTGTAATTGTTTGTAAATGTTTTGGCTTTAAAACAAACAAAGTTAATTTTGATTTTTGTTTATAAGTAATTAGAGTGTTAGTCGGTTATGAAATGTGCTGTATTTAGTTGTTTGGGATTGGGGGATGGGCTGCTAGCGCTGATCCTTTCTCACAATTTACATCAAAATGGCCATGAAGTGACCACCTTTCACCCCAATTTTGGCTCGCTTCAAACCTGGTTTCCCCACTTGCCCCTCAAAACGATGCCTCCATTGGAAGATTTGCTGGAATACGACCGGTTTTTTATTGTCTATGAGCGTTCCGAGTGGATGCAGGCGATCCTCAAGTTTTGCAAGGAAAAGTTCCCTAACCAGACCACGATTTTGAACCCGATCCCCAGCAAACGGCCCAATTATCCCTATTGGGAAGAAGGGCGGTTTGAACTGCGGCGCTGCATGGTCGATAATCTCTATATCTATTGCAGGGACATATTGAAACTTCCCATCGCCACAAGAGAAAATGGAATACGCATACCGGAAGGAGCTCGGCCTAAATCCTTCAAAAACCGTGTGGTCGTCCATCCGACTAGCTCCCGCCCCGGAAAAAATTGGCTGAAGCGCAAGTATTTGGCTGTGAAGAAACAATTAGAGAAAGAGGGGTACGAAGTTGTCTTTGTCGTGAGTTCGAAAGAGAAAGAGGAATGGCCTGAGGCTGTCGCCTTTTCTTCTCTAGACGATTTGGCGGTTTTTGTCTGTGAATCGGGCTGGATGATGGGGAATGATTCAGGGATTGGGCATTTGGCCTCGTGCCTAGGGCTCCCCACTCTGACGATTTGCCGGACACGGCAGATCGGGTATTTCTGGCGTCCCGGCTGGAGTCCCGGAGAAGTGCTTTTCGCCCCTCGATGGATCCCCAATTTAAAATTCTATCGCTTTCGGGATAAGTATTGGCAGAGCCTAATCCCAGTCCGCCGCGTCCTTTCGAATTTTAGGAGCTTAGTTTTGCGTACTTCGCAATAAGGGTGCGCACTGTGTTGGCTTTGGGGAAGAAGACGTCGTAAGTGAGTCCTAAAGAGGTCTGGTAGCTCTTTTGGACGATCCCCGGCCCAAAATCTTTATGAACCACGGCTGTTCCTGGAGAAAACACATCTGTATCCCCGCTCCTTTCCTCAAAGGTCCGCAAATATTCGGAAGGAATTTCATATAAAAATCGGCTGGGTCGCATGGGGCGTGAAGCGCCCCAAAGGAACCGATGGCGCGAAGCGGTGAGATAGAGCGATTCTTTGGCGCGGGTCATTCCGACATAACAAAGGCGCCGCTCTTCTTCGAGGCTTTCGGGGTTATCACGGCAGTTCACATGGGGGAAAAGGTCCTCTTCCATCCCGACCAAAAAGACGAGGTCGAACTCGAGCCCTTTGCCGTTATGGAACGTCATCAAACGGATCGCATCTGCTTCGGTGTCGGTCTCTTTCGTCGATTTTAGGGTGAGCTCTTCTAAGAAAGCAGCGAGGTTGGGCGTTTCTGTCTCTTGTTCCCACTCCACCGCCTTGGCGATAAGCTCTTGTAAGTTTTCTTTTCTCTCCTGCTCCGTCTCGGGGTCATCTTTCAAATAGGTTAGGTAGCGGGACCGCTCGATGGCCTCCGCAAGCTGAGTAGACAGGGGCTGTATCGTCCGTAAAATGCGGATCATCTCCACATAATCTTTAAGCCCTTCATATTGCTTCTGGGAAAGTTTGAGCTCTTTTCTATCCACAATGATTTCGGCCGCCTGAAAAATCGGCATCAGTCGCTCTTCAGCAAATGCCTGAATTTTACTTACCGCTCCCTCACCCAGCCCTCTCTTGGGGATATTGACAGTCCGCGCAAAGGAGAGAAAATCGGCGCCTGCAAGGACGATGCGCAATAGAGAGAGGATATCTTTGACCTCGCGCCTTTGGTAAAAGGAGAGGCCGCCTATGATCCGGTAGGGAATTCTATTGCGCAAGAGGGCGTCCTCAAAAACCCGGGATTGGAAGTGGGTCCGGTAGAAGATCACACATTCGGATAGTGGATAGGGAGATTTTTGGATCTCGCGAATGATAAACTCGGTCTCGGCATGTTCATGAGGACAGATGTAGAGGCCGATCTTTTCTCCTTCGCCGCGCGCGCTCCAAAGATTTTTTTCCAAGCGGCCTGTGTTGTGCTGGATCAGAGCGTTGGCAGCTTTCAGAATGATATTGCGGCTCCGATAATTTTGCTCAAGGCGGACGATCTGGGCCCCGGGATAGTCATCTTTAAATTGGAGGATATGGGAGACATCGGCGCCCCTCCACGAATAGATCGACTGGTCGGGATCGCCGACCGCAAAGACATTGTGATGTTTATGTGCGAGCAGTCGGATTAAAGTAGATTGGGCAGTATTTGTATCTTGGTACTCGTCGATCAGCAGGAATGTCCACCGTTTTTGATAGACTTCGAGCTGATTGGGGAATTCCTTAAACAGCTTAACGGTCAAAAAAAGCAGGTCGTCGAAGTCGAGTGCTTGGTAGCTCTTGAGCTTGCTCTGATAAAGATTATAGATGGGATCGTTTGCGGGTTCCTCAAGAAAGTTTTTAGCATGGGAGATCGCGGCCCTCGCCGATTTAAGAAGCCCCTTTTCATCTTTGATATTTAGGGCGGCAAAACATTCTTTGAGCAGCTTTTCACTGTCGTCCTCATCATAAATCGTAAAGTCTCGAGAGTAGCCTAAAAAGGAAATGGATTCTCTTAAAATGCGCGCGCATAAACTGTGAAATGTTGAGGCGAGGACATAGACGTTGGCCAGTTTGCGGATTCGGTGGCGCATCTCCTCTGCAGCCTTATTGGTGAAGGTGACGGCCAAAATCTCAGATGGGGGGATTCCCAGCTCTAAAAGATGAACGATTCGGTAGGTGACAACGCGGGTTTTACCCGAACCTGCGCCGGCCAAGACGAGCATAGGCCCTTCGACGTGATTAACGGCGAGAGTTTGTTCTGGGTTGAGTTGTTCCATGAGAGGCAATCATAGAGGAGGTGGGATAAAAGGAAAAGAGCGGAACAATATTTTGGTGGGTCAACGTTTTCTTTCGTGAATATGAACCTATCCCAGCATTTGAAAATGTTGATTTTTGAAATACTGGGATAGGTTCATGGCATGTCACAAAATTATACTCTTGTTTTTGCTTCCAATTCTTAGCGGCTAGAGTAAACGTAAGGCATAAGCAAAAAACGATCAGGACTGAGAAATAGGAGCGTAGATTTTTCATTACTCTCCATGAATGCTTTGTGTGGAATAATTGGTAATATCTGTGGGCTGTTGTTTTAAGTGAGGAACTTTTAACACAATCCACTCTTTAGGATAGGCGCCATTTTTTGAGCTAAATCTATCGATGTTTGGGACATACATATCTGGCGCGATGACAATTTGGTCCGGATCGTTTTTAAGGTAGGCTGCCCAGAAGCTAAATGTGGAGTTGGATAGAATCTTATGTTTACACTTGTTCAGGAGAAAAAAATCGCGCACATGATCATTTCCTTTGATAAACACCATGTTGGGTTTGTAGCCTTCTAAATGTTCTTTGACCCAATCGGGGCGACAGGAAAAGATCACAAAGCAATAGTCATCCGGGAAAATATCCATCGCTTTTTTAAAATAATTTAACCCGAGAAAATAAAAACTACTGGGGTTGTAAACGCGAATGTGCACTCCCACTAAATTTTTGGTTTTTAATAGTTCGCCGTACTCCTGTTGGATCGCACTTTCCTCTTTTTCGGAAGGAGAGAATAGGTCGATAAGCCTATCTTTGTATGGGTCGAAGTAGCACGTTTGCCAATTCCAACCTTTGATGTAAAGGTTGGGCTTATAGTGAATGGGTTGATAATAAACTTTGAAATTGCCACGACTTCCTTGCATATAAAAATGGTTCCATTGGATCCTAGGAACATCTTCAGCATTCAGACGGAAAAATATTTTTTCTCGATTGAGGGGGATGTTGTATTCAGAACCTTGCAATTCGGGGAAAATGGGTGTAGCGCCATGTACCCAGGCAGTCACTAGGGCCGTGGAAATCATGAAGAGCTGATTTCCTAGTTGAGAGGTAATCGCACAGGACACATATGAGGTGGGGTAGAGGTTTCAACATATATTTCTTGAACAGCTTCAGGTATTTCTCGAACTTCTGCAACAGGACGCTTTTTGTTTTTTTTCTTAGGTTTCCCAAAGGCTGCCGTTGTGCCTAAGATCAGCAAAATAGCAAGAATGTTCGCATAGCGGAGCTGCATGTTCACCTCAGGTGATTGGACATTTTAGGTACACTCCCTAGTAGTCCTTAACAAAAATTCTTGGAGTAATTTCGGCGTCAAAGCCGCTCAAATCGACGATCGCAAGTTGATTCGTATTAGCTTAATACGGATCAACTTGCGAAGC
>VFKB01000016.1 GCA_009885755.1 Parachlamydiales bacterium
GCAAGTATAGTGCGGGCTAGGTCACAGTGATCATGAACCGCCGTATACGGTTCCGTACGTACGGTGGTGTGAGAGGACGGGAGCCTAATCGGCTCCCTCCTACTCGATTTTTTGTGCAATAAAAGGTGTAGATCTAAACTACGTCTAACTGGTCCCTAACTTGTCGGACGTCCAATTCCAATTCTTCCTTATATCTTCGATAATCCTGTGTTGGTAACAATGTCCGTTTTTCAGCCAGTTTTCGAAGGATCTCCCATCCCTTCGCCTGAAGCGCTTGTTTCAGGACTTCAGCCGCTGGCCGCCGGGCATCGCTATTTTGCACAGGTGCGGCGCTGGGTGCCAAAAAGGTCTTGATTTGACGTAGAAGGTCTACATAGGTTTCAAATAAGGCTACAATCTCTCTGCGCCATTGCGCATTCTCCGAGGGTTGAGTAGGATGCATAGGCGAGGGAAATGATTGAGTAAGAGCTACACTAGTTGCTCTTGAACGCGCTATCTGTGGGGGGGTAGTTGGAGCTGTCAAAGAATTGGAGCCCATATTTGGAGTTATTCTGCCCTGTGTTGGTGAATCAGGTGGTGATCGGCTGCTTGTATCAAGGTGCGCAGTTCCCAATCTAGTGTTCTCGCCAGTTCTTGGAGTTAGGGTGTCATCTAATAATAATTCATTATCTGTATCGTCATCATGAGCCGTAATAGTTCTTCTTTGGAGAGAAGCCTCAAGACGCTGCGGAGTTTGAGTAGCTCGTTGGATAATCAAACTAAGTGAAGTCGCCGGAGTGCCTGAACGAACAGGCGTTCTCGGGGCTGTGACCACAGGCGCAGCATTTGTTCTAGACAGTGGATCATTAGCCGCTGCAGGTACGGCTGCTTGCGCTCCAGTGTGTGCTGGTAAGAAGTAGGAAATCGCGTAACAAACCGCGAGAGAGGTTACGACGCTCGCTGCGGTGGTCCACGCAATCATTTCGAAAATGGCGAGGGCGATACTGGCTACAGTGGAAACAACTCCAGCGATCAGCAGGGTGTTTTGAGAAAATCTACCATTGGAAGCGTGAGGGGAAGCTACAACGGCGGGTGAGGGTTGTTGAGTTGTCGGTGCGACAGTCATAAAAATCTCCTTTTGCGAAGAATTTATCTCATATGGAAGGATTTTTTCCACTATTAAATGTTCGCGGTCTATTTCTTGTGATTACAGAGGCAATTGCAAAACTCCATTTGGACAAAAATTGCCCTTTTGGTCCCGGATTCGGATTTCTCGCAAATCGCCTATGACCACCAGGATATCTCGATTTGCGAGAAGCCGAACCGAGATCAAAATCATCAATTTTTATCTGCAAAGCGAGTTTTGCAATTGCCTCTATAGATCAAAAAAGGAAAGCTGCTGAGCTCGTGCAGCTGGCGGCGTTTTTTTTTCTAATTTGGTGAGCATTTCGGTTGCGCGGTTCAGAACAGCGTTGGGAAGGCCGGCGAGGCGCGCCACATGAATCCCGTAGCTCTTGTCGGTCCCGCCCTTGATGATCTTGCGCAAGAAAACAATGCCGCGGTCGGTTTCTTGGACGGCGACGTTGTAGTTGACGGCGCCGGGAAGCTGTTTTTCCATTTCGGTTAGTTCCCAGTAGTGGGTCGCAAATAGCGTTTTGGCCTTGAGGTGCATGAGAAGATATTCGGCGACTGCCCAAGCGATCGAAATTCCGTCGTAGGTGCTCGTACCTCTGCCGATCTCATCGAGGATGACGAGCGAGCGGGAAGTGGCGTTGTGTAAAATATTTGCCGTCTCGGTCATCTCCACCATGAAGGTCGATTGGCCTCGCGACAGATCGTCGCTAGCGCCGATGCGGCTGAAAACTTTATCGATGATGCCGATGTGTGCCGATTTAGCGGGGACGTAGGAACCCATTTGGGCAAGGATGGCGATGAGGGCGACTTGACGGATGTAGGTCGATTTGCCCGCCATGTTGGGACCGGTGATCAGCATCAGTTTTTCTTTTTCATGGAGATGCACATCATTGGGAATGAACGAGCCGTCGGTCTCGATGATCGGATGGCGCCCTTCTTCGATGCTGAAGAGATCGCTGGCGTCGACTAGGGGTTGGACGTAGCGCCGATTTTTTGCGACTTTGGCCAAAGCGAGGAGGACGTCGAGGCGGGCAATGGCTGCGGCGATGGATTGGATCGTCGTGGCGTGCGCTGCAATCTCATGGCGCAACTTAAGGAATAGTTCGCTCTCGATGGCCTTCATCCGCTCTTCGGCGGTCAAAATTTTATGCTCGTAATCTTTGAGCTCAGGAGAGATGAACCGCTCGGCGTTGACTAGCGTTTGTCTGCGCTCAAAGGAGGCGGGCATATTTTCGGCTTGGCCGCGGCTCACTTCGATGTAGTAGCCAAACGCGTTCGTGAATCCGATCTTGAGCGTGCGGATCTGCGTCGTGTCGCGTAAGTGAGTTTGGTAACCCACGATCCACGCTTGGGAGTTAGCTTTGAGGGAGCGGAGTTCTTCCAGTTCAGGAGAATAGCTTGAGCGGATGATGCCGCCGTCGGAGAGGCGTAGGGGCGGGTCATCGACGAGCGCTTTTTTGATCGTCTCGGTCACGGCGGAGACGTCGGCGAGTTTGCTTCTGTCTTCGATGATGAGTTTAGCGTCGAGTCGATTGAGAAGCGCAGCGATCGCAGGCAACGGTTCTAGAGAAAGGCGGAGACCGAGGAGATCGCGCGGCGTCGCATAGCCGGTGGAGATCCGCATGATGAGCCGCTCGAGGTCGCGGATTTTTTCCATCGGCTCAGAAATTTCTAAGCAGGAGAGGAAAGCGCCGATGGCTTCTTGCCGCTCTAAAATTTCAGGGACGCTGAGCAGGGGATGGGTGATCCACTGTTTGAGGAGGCGGGCGCCCATCGGCGTGACGGTCTCATCGAGAAGTGTGAGGAGCGTGCGCCCTTTTTTTCCTTCGTGCAGCCGGTCGATTAGTTCGAGGTGGCGCTGTGTGGCGCGGTCGAGCGCCATGTAGTGGGAGGGCTGTTCCACTTTGAGGTGTTTGATGTGGGATACCGAAAGGGCCAGATCATCATTCACATAAGAGAGGAGAGCGCCGGCGGCATTGATCGGCGGGATCATCCCTTTGAGGCCAAATCCATCCAGCGTGTGGACTTGAAAATGTTTGAGGAGGCGCGCAAAAGCATTTTGATGGTCGAAGACCCAATCGGACTTGGTGTTGACCAAGCAGTTTTGGCGGATCTCTTTAAACAACTCGGGATGGCGCTGCTCCATTTTTTCTGAGGCGATCAGTTCGCTGGGAGAGAGCCGTGCGAGAGCGTCGAGGAGTTCTTTGATATCTGCCACCTGCATGACAGTGAAGTCGGCGGTGGTCAGATCGAGCCAGGCGAGGCCAAACAAACTGTTGAGCTGGGTGATACAGGCGACAAAATTGTTCGACTTTTCGGAGAGGAGGCTTGAGGTGACAACAGTGCCCGGCGTCACGATGCGGACGATCTCTCGCTTGACAAGTCCTTTGGCGAGGCGCGCATCTTCTACCTGTTCGGCGATAGCGACCCGGTAGCCCTTGGCGACGAGTTTGTCGATGTAGGCCTCGCAGGTGTGGAACGGAACGCCGGCCATCGGAATGTCTTGACGCTTGGTCAGTGTGAGGTCGAGCTCCTTGGCCAGCGTGATCCCATCTTCATAGAAGGCCTCATAAAAATCTCCGAGACGAAAGAGCAGGAGCGCTCCTTGGGCGCTATCTTTGCAGGTCTGCCATTGGAGCATCATCGGGGACGGTATCCTCGACTTTGTGCAATTTTGTAGCGGCATCTCCGAGAAAAACGCTGGCAAATTTGTCATTTCTTCGCTCATAAATAGCGCCTTCGTCTATTAATTTCGCGAAGAAATAAAATATTTGCAGAGCGTTTTCTCTGGATCTGCTCGCTAAAAATTGTACAAAGTCGAGGTGTCGTCACAGTTTTGTCCAGCTCCGGATGGCTTGCCGCCATTCCGATGTTTTAGGCGCGGCCTTTTGTTCGGCAGCGGCGGGTGCGGGGGCAGGCGGCTGATCTTCAGGAGGATCGATCTCCCGCAGCGCTTTGTTAATTTGATTTTGAGAGCTGCGGCACCAGAGCGAAAGGCGGTGCATATCCTCTTGGAGAACAGTGAGCTCGGCGCGGATCTCTTCCTGCGACACCTCCACCGTTTTTTGGAGGCGCGAGGGGAGTTGCTGGGTTGCCGCTTGCTTCAGCTCGAACACGCGGATCAGCAGGGGGAGCATCACTTTTTTTATCTCTTCGCGCAGTTGGTTTAAGGCGGCGTCGTGGATCCCTTCAACGACAGTATAATCGGAGAGGGAAGCGGTAGAAGGAGGAGCAGATATAGGTTGAATGTGTTTATGTGTTTGCATAAGAGTATCAATTAAAGTTTTGTGAAACGCACAACCGAAATCATAGTGAATGGGTATACATAAGTCCAGGGGAATTTTACGATAATTGCTTTGGGATAATCGATTTTTCTCCTATAATATCGGCCATGATTTGGTATAGATTTCTTCACCAGCCCTCTATGGATCAGCCCGAGTGGGTAGAAGCAGTGGAAGGCGCGTTCACCCTCACGGAGACCGATGGGACGAGCTGGACCTACCTGCCCCTGAAATCGGAGAAAGAGGCCCAAGCGGCACTTGCGGGCGAGCCTGTCTTTTTAAAGTATGAACCGTGCGAGCTGGATGAGTGTGTCGACTGGGGCCTCCAGTGGGTCGAGCATGCTCCTGAATTCAAAGATAACACCGTCCAGATCGATCTTTCAAAATACACAGCGCGACCAGTTCCTCTACTCTACTTAAAGCCTGGGCCTGGGTTTGGAGATTTTTCCCATCCCACCACCCGTTTGGTCCTTTCGTTGATGGCGGAAAAAGTTGCGGGGAAAAAAGTTCTCGATATCGGCTGCGGGAGCGGCATCTTAACGTTGGCAGCCCTGCTGCTCGGAGCGGAGGAGGCGATCGGGCTCGACATCGATCCAGACGCCCTGGTCCACGCTGAGGAAAATCGTACTCTTAATCAGTTGCCCCAAGCGATTTTTATGTTGTCTGAAGATTATTGCGGCCCTCCGATTGAACCTTTAGTGATTCTGATGAATATGATCCGCTCAGAGCAAAAGATCGCGTGGAGAGCTCTTCCCATGTTGCATTCCGTTCCCACTACTCTTTTTACCTCAGGCGTCCTCGTCTCGGAAAGGGACATCTACCTCAGCGAATGCACAGAGAGGAGATGGAAGCTTCTTCAAGAAGCCTCTGAGGGCGACTGGATGGCCTTCCGGTTTGAGCAAACTTAATTTTATAGACACTCTCTAAAATCGAGATTCTGTAAGATGGTTTTCATGTACAAGAAAGAGAGTTTAGAGCTTCTGCGCCAGCGCATCGACCTCCCCGAGGTGCTAGCTCCCCATGTCCAGTGGCACCGTTCGGGTGCATCCTACAAGGCATGCTGTCCTTTTCACGAAGAGAAAACGCCTTCATTCATGGTCCAAAAAGGGGATTCCCATTACCACTGCTTTGGTTGCGGCGCCCACGGCGATGCGATCGCTTTTTTGATGAACTATCTCAAAATGCCGTTTGTCGAAGCGATCGAAACGCTCGCCGAACGTTTTCAAGTTCCTCTTGAAAAAGAAGAAGAGCACCAGGAGCGAAAAGGGCCTAGCAAGACGGCGCTCAAAGACGCTCTCGAAAAGGCGTCGCGCTTCTACCACTTTCTCCTTCTAAACAGCGAAGAAGGGGCCCTGGCGCTGAAGTATCTATACGATCGAGGCCTCGATCTCGAATTCATCCGCCTCTTTCAGGTCGGCTATGCGCCGCTCGATCGAGACATTTTTAAAAAGGCGATGTACGCCCAAGAGGTCGATGACGCCACGCTCGAAGATGCGGGGCTGATTTTAGCTACGGCTCAAGGCCGCAAGCGGGACTTTTTTATCGACCGGATCACCTTTCCCATCCGCGATGCGATGGGCAATGTCATCGGATTTTCTGCGCGGAAATATAAAGAGGAAACCTTTGGCGGCAAGTACATCAACACCTCCGAAACCCTCCTGTTCAAAAAATCCCATGTTCTCTTTGGCCTGAGCTATTGCCGCAGGCGCATTGCCAAGGAGCGCAAAGTGATCGTGGTGGAAGGGCAGATCGATGCGCTGCGGCTTATCCATGCCGGGTTTACGTTTACGGTGGCGGGGCAGGGGACGGCGTTTGGCGAAGACCATGTCAGAGAGCTGATCCACTTGGGTGTGAACCATGTCTACTTGTCGATGGATGGCGATGAGGCGGGAAGAGAGGCGACGGTCAAGATCGGCGACCTCTTTCAGAAAAAAGGAATCGAGGTGGCCGTGTTGCAGTTGCCGCAGGGGATGGACCCAGATAGCGTCCTCAAAGAGGTGGGGCCTCCGGGCTACTTGAAATTGCTTGAAGAGGCGCAGGATTATCTCACGTTCCTGTTCCAGCATCTCTCAAAACAGTACAATCTCGATTCTCCGTCGGGCAAAAATGAGTGCGTCCAAAATATTGCGCAGAAGATCCGCAAGTGGGAGCAGCCACTGATGGTACACGAGAGCCTCCGCAAGCTCTCCCAGCTCAGCCAGGTCCCGGAAAATATCCTGGGCATCGGCCAAGAGCTGCTCTCCGACACCTACGTGAAAAAAGCGGGAAAAATTTCTTTCTCCGATGTCGATCCCGACCGTGTGCTGGAGAGCGACCTGCTCCGCTGGCTCTTTTTGTCAGGACAGAGCATTCCCCGTCTCATGGAGATCTCATCCGCCAACTTACGCCCTGAGCATTTTAAGATCGACGTGTGCAAACGGCTCTTTTCCCTCTACCTGGAAAAGCCGTCCGACCTCCTCTCGCTCATGATGCATCTCTACACCCCTGAGGAGCAGCTCTTTTTTTCCGAGATGATGCAGAAAAAGGTGAACCTCCAAAAGGCCGAAGAGGGGATCTCGCAGACGATCCATAAAATTTTGCAGCGGCGCTGGATGGAAGAGGGAGAAGCGATCAAGATGAAGATCCACAGCGGCGTCCTCTCCGATGCCGAAGCCCTCGAACTCGCCAAGCAGCTCAACGACCTGAAAAAAAATCCGCCCCAAGTATTAAAATGAAGTCGCTTATTTTGTTCGATGCTAACTGTACTCTCTGCCGCAAGTCGATCCGCTTTTTGTTTGAGCGCGATCACAAGCACCGCTTTCTCTTTGCGCCTCTTTCAGGGACGACGGCAGAGCAGTCGGTGAAAAATCCAAAGCTCCTCCAAGAAAACACGCTCATCCTTTTTGAAGACTGGCGAACGCCGCAGCAGCGCCTCTGGATTCGGGGCCGCGGTGCCTTTCGGATCTTGTGGCTCCTCGGCGGCGGATGGCGCTGGCTGGGCTGGATCTGTTTCCTACCCTTCGGCGTAGATCTCTTCTACAGGCTGATTGCCTGGCACCGCCACCGTTTAACATTCACTGCAGATCTTCCCCATGCTCCGGGCCGCTTTTTGGAGTAGTGGTCAATAAAGTTTCCTTATGCATAATTTGAAATTACAACCCCGGTCGGAGGAGCTCTATGAAAACAGCGTTGCTTGTGATTGATTACATCAATGGGATTATTGGAGGTTCTTGCAAGAACTTTGCTAATGACCACCCTATTGTATCCAACACAAATAAGCTGATTGAAGCAGCGCGAAAACGCGATATTCCCATTTATTTTGTGCGCGTAGCCTTTGATCCAAATTATACAGGGATGCCTAAGCATTCCGTGATATTTAATCACATTAAATCTCAAGGAATGCTCCAACTGGGGACAGATGCGACAGAATTCGTAAAGGATCTCAACTACCAGAAAAGTGATGTCGTCATTACCAAGACTGCCGTAAGTCCTTTCCATTGCAATGGGCAGCTCAAAAAAATGTTACAGGCTCAACATGTCGAGCGTTTAATCTTCGCAGGTGTGGCAACAGACATGGCCATTAACATAGGAGTCCGAGAAGCGCACGATGATGGCTATTACACCATCGTTGCAGAGGATGCCTGCGGGGCTTCAAGCGAAGAGCTCCACCTTTGGGCGATCACTTTGCTAAAAAGAGTCGCTAATGAAGTGATTTCCGTAGAGGCTGTGATCAAAGCCCTCTAATCAAATGAAGGCCCATGGTGGCTCAACTCCCCAGGCTCCGGGGTGTTAGAATGATGCCAATTTTCAGGTTCCTTTAGCTTTTTTCATAAATATTTTCAAAATACTTGTATATAGTCGTTCGGTTAAAATATTCTTTTGTCTTTCAAAATCTTAAAACAGAAGGAGTTACGTATGGCAACAGGTGTAGCATTTAGCAAGTCAACGGGAATGATGAACTTCCCTATTGTAACAGTCATGCGCTGTTTAATCATCGCGGATTTCTCAAACCGATGTTGGAACAGTATCTGATCGAAGCGTTTATCAGTCATGGGACCGAACGTGTAAGCCTTTTATCAGAGCTGGGATCTGTCCCCGCTCCATTCACAATTGCGCCCCACGATATGAAACAAATAGAATTCAATGCCGCCTTGGAAGCTCAGCGTCGCAACGTTCGTTTTTGGGGAAGGGAAGGGGCTACTCTTGTGGAAGAGATAGCGGTCGTTTGTGTGAGTGATAGAACTCTAAGAGAAACTGCAATCCATTTTTGCATCTGGATGTTAGACAATGGGAAATATGACATTTTCAATTTACTTGCAAGGGCGGACCAGGTTGGTGTTTGTGGTGATTCGGGAGCACTCGCAGCATATAATCGATGTGTTAATGGCTTAATAACGCATAATGCCTATTCCGCTATAGCTGAGGGAGGATATGCAATCCACCACTGCTGGTCTCATGTATAAAATGAGTTGATTCCATTAAGGGACTTGATCCCCGACTCGTCGCCAGAAATAATGGCGACGAGTGGATCTAACGGAGTGCTCTGCAGATTCCCGCATGAATTCTAGGTGCGAAAACAAATTCTTTTCTATTCCAAAACATCTTGACTTTGCGAATCCATTCCTACAATATTTTGTCTTTTATAAAATCTTTTCACTAAGGAGCTGCTTTTATGAAATTTCTCATGGTGTTGTGCACGTTTTTTTGCCTGCTCTCTCATGCCGATGAGAGCGGCCCGCAAAAAAAGACCGTTTGCTTAAATATGATCGTCAAGGATGAGAGCCAGGTCATTGAGACATGCCTCGCCTCAGTCAAACCGCTCATCGACTATTGGGTGATTGTGGATACGGGCTCCACGGATAAAACGCAGGACATCATCAAAAACTTCATGAAGGGCATCCCAGGAGAATTGCACGAACGGCCTTGGGTGAACTTTGCGCACAACCGCAACGAAGCCCTGGGTCTTGCCAAAAACAAAGGGGACTATCTTCTTCTGATCGATGCGGATGAGGTTCTAGAAACTGCAGACAATTTTGTCCTGCCCTCTCTGGAAAAAGATCTCTACTTCATCCCTCTGCGCCAAGTGGGAGCCGCGGAATGCAAACGGAATGGCCTCATTAATAATCATCTGAACTGGAGATGGGAAGGAGTCCTTCATGAGATCATCACTTGCCCTGAGGCCAACACAGCGGAGACCCTCAAAGGCATTGCCAATCTCTGCAACACCCATGAAGACGGCGCTTCGGGCCGCTCCAAGGTTTCAGAAAAGGTGAAATATCTGCGGGACGCCGAGATCCTCGAACAGGCTCTTCTCAAGGAACCCAACAATAGCCGTTACGCCTACTACTTGGGTATCAGCTACGGGGCGGGCGAGAACTTAGAGAAGGCGAAAAAGAGCTTTGAAAGAAGGGCAGCGATGCAGAGCGCAGATATCCAAGAGACCTATGCAGCCCTCTACAATCTTGGCTTGGTCCGCGAAAAACTGCAGGAGCACGATGCGGCGCTAGAGGCATTTTTTAATGCCTATAAGTTTCGACCCACGCGCGGCGAGCCGATCTTCCAGGCCGCCAAAATTTATCGGGAAAAGGGAAATGTCTTGCTAGGATACCTCCTTGCCAAACATGCCCTGACTCATCCCTATCCTGAGGACGATCTGCTGGTGGAATATCCCGCTTACGACCACACCATCCTGATTGAGTTTGCCCAGTGCGCGCTCTTGCTTGGAAAGAATAAAGAGGGATTTGACGCCTGCCGTCAATTGCTGCAAAACCCCAAGCTCCCTGCCGAGTATCGGCCCCAAGTGGAAAGTAATTTTAAACTAGCCCTTTCCAGACTTGACCTTGTGCCGCACGCACCGCAAGCAAAAGAATAGCGCCAGACGGCGCCATGAAAAACGGATCCACTGAAACAGTGGATCCGCGGCAAGGGGTTATCTATTTTTATACTTGGGAGTGCGCGTAGGAGCGGGGCGCGGGTGGTGGGATGGACGCGGTCCCTTTTTCTTCTTACCTGCGTAGCCGCCTTGACATTGTGGCGCCATGGCAACACCGGAGGGGCTAGTTCCCACGGTCACGGTTGCAGTGACGGTATTTATTGAGGTGTTGATGACGGAGACGCTGTCGCTACCCTGGTTTGCGATGTAGGCAAAGTTTCCATCTGGTGTCATGGCAACGGCGAAGGGTTGATTTCCCACTGTCACGGTTGCAGTGACGGCTTGCGATGAGGTGTTGATGATGGAGACGGCGTTGCTAGCCTTGTTTGTGACGTAGGCAGTGCCGCAACTCGCAGTCCCTTTTGGAAGACAACAGAGGAAAAAGAGACTCGTTCACAAGAGACATTTTCTGGCCTTCATGGATAGCACCCTTAGATTTAAAATTAGTTGCTAGTAGTCCTTAACAAAAATTCTTGGAGTAATTTCGGCGTCAAAGCCGCTCAAATCGACGATCGCAAGTTGATTCGTATTAGCTTAATACGGATCAACTTGCGAAGC
>VFKB01000006.1 GCA_009885755.1 Parachlamydiales bacterium
AGCTTCGCAAGTTGATCCGTATTAATCTAATACGAATCAACTTGCGATCGTCGATTTGAGCGGCTTTGACGCCGAAATTATTCCAAGAATTTTTGTTAAGGACTACTAGCATCTCGATTCACGGCGATTTCTTTGGTCGCAGCTTCAGCTAGCACTGCGCGAGTTGTTTATCCTTGGAAAGATGATCTGCCAGGACCAACCTAAAATTAAATTGAATCGCCGATGCAGTCTTTTAGGGAGATTTACAATAAGAATTTTAGTTGAGTCCTACGAAGACCTGGAACCCATGCCTGTTAGCATGGGCTTCTTTTTCAAGCAAAAAAACCAAGCTAAAGCCAGGTTGTATCGGATTGTTCTTATAGAGAAAGGAAAATTTAGGCGTTCAATTTTTCTTCTAAAGTGGCTCGAAGGAGATCATGCCTCTTAACAAAAGCGTCTATTTTGCCGTGCACGCCTTTGGCAAAGCTACCCTTCTCTGTATCAAACACGTAGACTACCCCGTCTATTTCTCGCAGATTAGCTGCTAGGGGCATATCTGTAAATTCAACATCTTTTTCGAGAACAGAGAGCTCTTTTGCATATTCAAACATTTTCGGCTTTGTCTCACCGCAATACTGGGATAAATAAATAATTTTTCGGTCGTGTATAGTCATTTTATTTTGCGCCGCTTTGACCTTGGCTAAACCAGCCTCTTTTATGGCATTTTGCATATAGAGAAAACCACAAAACCGCTCTTCCCCTCTATTGTTCAAGAAGACCCATTCAGTGCCATCTGCATAAGTCAAAATGATCGACTGATTGAATCTTCCGCCTCGGCGCATGCTCGAGACAGGGTTATCGCTACCAATAACATAGGTGTCGTAATCCGTTAGATGCGTTTCCGGGACAGAAGTAGTTGACATAAACCCTCTATTTTTGTGAATTAATTTGTATTAATTATAGCAAATTAACATATACTAGTAAATGCAAAATGCTGTATTATTAAAGTTTTTAATTACATCTTGGACTTTACCGTTTCGCTTCCAAAAAATTAAAAATAAAAAAAATCCTGATGATAGGAAAGAAAGAGGAAAGAACCAGGAGAGGCCATGCTCAACTTCTTCGATGAAATGTCTTAGCTGCAGGATCCCAACGGCACAAAAAGCCAACGCTAGGAAAATGCATATTCCCGTACGAAAATGAGCGGATTCAAAGCCAAAGTCGATGATTTTTAAGCAAATAGGCAGAGTAACTTTGTAAGTGACAAAACAGACCAAAGCGACAAACGGGATAGCAAAAATGAGTTGTAAAAGCCCAGTTAACATAACAATTCGTTGATTCCGCTATATGACAGAGTCTTTTACTAGAGGAAACCGCACAGCGGGACAATTTACGGACAAAAAAATAAAGGGGCTCCAGTCCGTTAAGACCTTCCCCCTTTAAGTAAGAAGATAACCAAGCCTTGTTCAAGGGCTTGTCTTCTCGCGGTTTGGCATGCTCGGAAGGGGAGTCGAACCCCTACGCCATTGCTGGCAGGGGATTTTAAGTCCCCAGTGTCTACCATTCCACCATCCAAGCTTAAAAGAGGTACACAGAGTATACCTCTTAGCCGTTTATGATCAAGATTCTTCGTTGTTCGGATGGACGTGGTGCTCAGAGGGCAGAGTGTCCTCATCGGAAGGCTTCTCTACCTTTTGGGCAGAAGAATTTCCTTCAGCATTTTGAGCATCTTTGTAGCGGCCGATGGTTTCGGAGATGAGGGTGGTTGGTGGGGGGAATAGATGGGTGAACATCGAAGATGAAACTTTCGTTTCATCCTTGGCACCACCCCCTTCATCTACGGCATTATCTGCCGGGGCTCTGTCTTGTCCTTCCTCAGAATTTTGCTGCTGCATAGGCCGGTCGTCGGAACGACGGCGGTGGCGTCTGCGGCGGTCCCGTTTTTGCCGCTGCTCCATAGGAGCTTCCTCAGAAGATCGTCCTTCTTCTTCGTTATCAGAATATTGGACAGGTTCTGGAGCTTCGCGAGGAGGTCTTGGAGGGGCATCTCTGCCGCCGCCAATTTTAATCGTGCGCTCGATGTTGGCGTTCTTGAGGACAACGCGGGTCTCTTTCACTTCAAACACTTCATAGTCGCTGACAGGAACGAGGAAGCATTTTGGTTTTTCTAAAGAGCGATAAAAAAGCGCGCTGCCGAAAGAGACGATCTCTACGGCTTCGACAAGCACTTCTTCTGGGTTTTCCCCTTTACTGCTCCGGATCGAAAGCTTGTAGCCTTCTTTCGGGCTTATGATGGTTTCTATGATCGGTTCTCGTGTAAAATTCACTAGAGTTTTTCCTTATATTTATGAGCGGAGCTATTAACTCGCTCTATGTTCTTGTGCTGCCATGTATTTCATCAGATCAACGACGCGATGTGCGTATCCCATTTCGTTGTCATACCAGGCAATGAGTTTGTAAAAACGAGGGTTGAGGGCAATGCCCGCCCCTCGGTCAAAAATGCTTGAATAGGAGGTGCTGACAAAATCGGACGAAACAACAGGCTCGTCGCAATAGTGCATGATTCCTTTCATTGACCCTAAAGATGCCTCTTTCACGGCATTGCAAATGGCGTCGTAGGTTGTATCTTTAGAAAGTCTAACTGTCAAATCTACCACCGAAACGTCGTTGGTGGGAACTCTAAATGCCATCCCGGTGAGTTTACCTTCGACTTCTGGAAGACAAAGGCCGACTGCTTTAGCAGCGCCGGTTGTGGCAGGGATAATATTTGCGGTGCCGGACCTTCCGGCGCGCCAGTCTTTTTTGGAAGGGCCATCCACTGTAGGCTGGGAAGCCGTCAGCGAATGGATCGTAGTCATGAGGCCTTCTTCAATACCAAAATTGTCGAGGATAATCTTAGTGAGAGGAGCCAGGCAATTGGTAGTGCAGGAGGCGTTAGAAACAATAAAATCGGTCTTGGGATTATATTTCTGCTCGTTGACAGCCATCACAAAAAGAGGGATCTCTTTGCCTCTTCCCGGGGCTGTAATGATCACTCTTTTAGCGCCGGCGGTCAAATGCTTGGAAGCCCCTTCGCGGTCAGTAAAATGGCCGCTAGCCTCAATCACATAGTCCACACCGAGTTCTTTCCAAGGAAGCTTTGCAGGGTCCTTTTCTGCGAATGTGCGGATCTTCTTCCCTTTGACAATGAGGTTGTCCCCTTCCGAGCTCACTGCAAAAGAAGCCTGTCTATGGACCGTATCGTACTTCAAAAGGTAGGCCAAATTGTCTGCGGGAACGAGATCGTTGACGGCGACGATTTCAATCGGATCACTGTTCTGGGCCATAATCCGTAGACAAAGGCGCCCGATCCTGCCAAACCCGTTTATTGCTATTTTAATCGCCATCTAACTTCTCCTAGAAAGGGCTATCATAAATGAAAAAATGGAGAAAGTAAAGAGGTATACACCCTAGCCTAAAAATTTTATAGGAGTGGATACTTGACTTTCCCAATTTATTTTTTGACAGGGCTGCCTCTACGGAGGCGAATGCAAGGCGCCGTAGGGAACCCGATGCAGGCAACCCCGAATGGGGTTGCCCCCGCAGGGCAATACAGCAGTCGACCCATAGGGTGGTATATGTCAGAAAATAAATTGGGAATGTTAAGTATAAAAAAAGCGGGAAAAAATTCCCGCTTTTTGGATAGATAAAGTCTCTATTGAGGGAGAAATTCGATGAAGCAGGTAGGTGCGTTATCGCCCATACGCTGATCTTTTTTGATGATCCTTGTGTAGCCGCCGTTGCGTGTCGCAAAGCGGGTAGACAGGTCTCCAAACAATATTCCGACGACCAAACGATCGCCGTTAAAAGAGGATTTATCCCCTTTTTTCACTTCGCGCGCTTCTTTTGTGGTGATAGGGTTGTATCTAATCATCATCTCAGCAATGGCCTTTCTACGGCTAGAAAGGGTGTTCTCTTTCGCCAAAGTGATCATGTGATCGGCATGGCGGCGGAGTTCTTTCGCTTTTCTGACGGTAGTCTCAATTCTTCCATGCTCGATCAAAGATTTCAGCATGTTTGCAATCATGCATCTTCGGTGGGAAGCAGTGCGTCCAATTTTAAAGGTATCTTTTCTGTGTCTCATACTTCGTTTCCTGCTTTTTCTTTGAGATAATCAGTGATGAGTTGTTTTACGTTATCGCGTGTGATTCCCCATTTGGAGAGATCCATGCCAAGGTGTAAACCCATTTCCTCAAGCTTTGCTTTAATCTCATTTAAGGATTTTTTACCAAAATTTCTAAACTTCAGCATCTCAGACTCAGGCATAATGACGAGTTCTGCGATGGTGTCGATGTTAGCGCCCGATAGGCAATTTGTAGAGCGGACTGAAAGCTCAATTTCATTGATCTTCAGGGCCAATTTTGCCATCAGAGCATCGCGGTCTGTGTTCATTTCAACAGCACCGGTGTCAAAAGAGATCGAATGGAACTTCAGTTCTTCAAATACTTGAAGGTGAAGAATGCCGATCTGGGTAGCAAAAGAGAGCGCTTCTTCAGGAGTGATGCGTCCGTCTGTTGTCACTTCGAGGATCAATCTGTCGTAATCGGTGTCTTGGCCAACGCGGGTGTTCTCTACAAAGTAGTTCACAAGCCGTACAGGCGAAAACGCAGTGTCGATAATGATCTCGTCGACCACTTTGTCCGGGATAACGTGTCTCTCGGACGGGACATAGCCTCTGCCGATCGCAATTTTAAGGTCGACTCTACGGGTCATCGGTTTAGTGACAGTGAAAATCACGTGGCCTGGGTTAAAGACATCAAAATCGGAGCCGCTGACAAGATCTTTAAGCGTGACAGCATACTGTCCGCCATGTTTCTCAAGCTGTTCCGCAGTGATATCTAAAACTTTTGAGACAATCTTAGGATCTCTCGAACGGACTTCTTCGTCCGTAGGAAGTTTTCTTAGGAGCGACCCTTTGAGGTTCAGGACGATGTGGGTCATATCTTCTACAACGCCTTCAATCGCCATGTACTCGTGGGGAACGCCTTCAATGCGTACAGAGATAATGGCTGGAGATTCCAAGGAGGTCAGCATGACCCTTCTTAGAGCATTCCCCACTGTATGGCCAAATCCTCTTTCAAAAGGCTCAGCAATGAATCTTGCGTGGGTATCTTTTTTCGCAGATCCATCGATTTTGATCTTCGTCGGCAACTCAAATTTGCCATACTTTACTGCCATGATTATACTCCTGTACTATATAAAATTATACGCGACGTCTTTTTCGAGCTCGGCATCCATTGTGCGGGATAGGCGTGGTATCTCTAATAATCGTAATCGCAAGCCCAGCACTTTGCAAACCGCGGACAGCAGATTCTCTACCTGCGCCCGGTCCTTTCAAATTGACTTCAACCTCTCTCATTCCTTGAGACATTGCTGTTTTTGCGGCATCTTGTGCAGCTACTGTTGCAGCAAATGCGGAAGATTTTCTCGAACCGGAAAAATTCACCTTTCCTGCAGACGCCCATGAAATCACATTCCCCGAAGGGTCTGTAATTGCAATAATGGTGTTATTAAAAGTGGCGTTTACGTGAACGATCCCACTAGGAACAGATCTTACAATCTTCTTTTTCGCTTTTACCGTTGGTTTTTTTACAACAGCTTTTTGTGGTTCCTGCTTAGCCAAGGTCCCTACTCCTTATTTCTTTTTGTTAGCGATCGTCTTTCTTCTTCCTTTGCGCGTACGGGCGTTCGTGCGAGTGCGTTGGCCTCTTACAGGAAGTCCGATACGATGTCTCATTCCACGATAGGAATGGATGCTGATCAAACGTTTGATGTTGTTCTGAACTTGTCTACGAAGATCTCCCTCTACCATGTACTCAGACTGGAGAAGCGCGCTGATTTTCGCAACGTCGTCTTCGGTCAAATTGTGAGCTCTCATGTTCGGATTTAGTCCTAACTTCGCGATAATATCGTTCGAGAGACGTCTTCCGATTCCGTAAATATAGGTCAGACTAATTTCTAGTCGCTTATTGTCAGGGATATCTATCCCGATCACTCTTGGCATGGAAACATTCCTTTTTTCAATCTATGGGATTTTATCTGAAGTTTTGTTTAAACACAAGTTTCAAAATAAATTTACTAGCTACATTCTCTCTATACTCTCGCCCGCCCTCTCTTCATGAATCCATCGTAGCGCTTCATCAAAAGGTGCGATTCGATCTGTTTGGTCGTGTCCAACACGACTCCGACTAAAATTAATAATGAGGTGCCCCCGAAAAAGTAGCTGATCGACGCATCGACGCCCAAGAACTTTCCGATCAAGGTGGGTAGGATGGCGATCAGGGCCAGGAATAGGGCTCCAGCAAGGGTAATGCGGTTCATCGTCGCTTCGAGATAATCCTGGGTAGGCTTACCCTGGCGAACGCCGGGAATAAAGGCGCCGTTCTTCTTCATATCGGATGCGATCTGGTCGGGATGAAATTGGGTCGCAGTCCAGAAATAGGTAAAGAATATTATAAGGGCGACATAGAAAACTGTATAGGTCCAGTTGCCTGGGGAAATGAGGCTTGCCATCTGTCCGATCCAGCTGCCGCTGCCAAGGAATTGTCCAATCGTGGCAGGGAACATGAGGAGGGAGGAGGCAAAAATCACAGGGATGACGCCTGCATAGTTGATTTTTAAAGGGATAAAGGCGCTGCCGCTTCCCTGGACTTCCTGCTGTCCGACGACTCTGCGTGCATACTGGAGAGGGATTTTGCGCTGGCCTTGAATAATGAGGATAGTCCCCATGATGATGGCCACGAACACACCGGAGAGGACAAGAAGGGAAGAAAAAGTCATTTGCCCCGGTTCTTGAGAATCTAAATTAAGCTGTCTGAGCACAGATCCTAGCGTCATGGGCAACGAGGAAAGAATCCCGATCGCGATGATCATGCTGATTCCGTTCCCAATGCCCTTCTCGGTGATCTGCTCCCCGATCCACATCAGAAATACGGCGCCTGCAGTCATCGTGCTCATAAAAACCAGAAAGAAAAGCCAAGGAAATCCCATCACTTGTACATTAATCAGCTCACCCACAATGATTCCAGGGGTTCCCATATTTAGCTGTACGGCATATTTAGCGTATAAAGCAGATGTGAAGAGAGCCAGCCCTACCGTTAGCAAACGGGTCCACTTGCTCTGCTTTCTACGGCCAGAATCTCCATTCTCCTTCACTTCGCGCTGAAGTGATGGGATCAGGGCGACCACCAATTGCATAATGATCGAAGCGGAAATATAGGGAGAAACGCCCAACGCGATCACAGTCATATGAGCGAAAGCGCCGCCGGAAAACACGTCCATCAACTGGAAGAGGTTTTGGCTTCCGCCTGTCGCAGCGCGGAAAAGATTCACTGCTGCATCCCCGTTAATTCCGGGTACCGGTATGTGCGCGCCGATGCGGCACACTACCAGCATGAGTAGTGTGAACACGATCTTTGCCTTCAACTCAGAAACGGATAATATACGTCTTAAGCCTTCAATCATAGAGCGTGTTCTTTGGTATTAAACAACTTTGTAGGAAATAGCTAACTTTTCAAGCTTCTCGATCGCGCCTTTTGAGAAAGAGCGCGCTTCAATCGTGACTTTCTTTGTTAAATCACCATGCGACAAGATTTTAATGCCCGCTTGGTTTTCACGTGGAGCATACCCTTTCGCGCGGAGTGTCTCGTGATTAACAACTTCACCATTCTCATAGATCTGCTCAATCAGGCCTAGGTTGATGCTGTGGGGAGTAGACGCAAAGCGGCTATTTCCGAATCCACGGCAAGGCATTCTGCGGTAGAGTGGGAGCTGACCGCCCTCGCGGCCGTCATGGACTTTGTAACCACAACGCGCTTTATCCCCTTTATGCCCTTTTCCGCATGTTTTACCACGTCCAGATCCAGGACCTCTTCCGACGCGCTGTACCTTTTTGGAAGGACGGCTGGTGTTGGTTAGTGTAGATAATGTAATCATGCGATGCCTCTTAGTTCAAAACTCTTGTTGCGATTGCGTAAACTCAGCAGAGCTTTCAAGGTGGCTCTAACTTGGTTTAATGGGTTATTAGATCCTAAACTCTTCGCCACAACGTCTTTGACTCCGCCCAGTTCTAATACCGAGCGCACCTTAGAACCGGCAATGACTCCTGTTCCTACGGGTGCTGGCTTCAAGAGAACTTTAGCGCCGTCCCACTCAACAGTGACTTCGTGTGGGATCGATGTTCCTTCCATTTCGAAGGACATGACGTTTTTTCTAGCTGCTTCGCTTCCCTTGCGGATGGCGTCGGAGACCTCGTTAGCTTTGGCGAAACCAAAGCCAATGTGTCCTTGTCCATCTCCAACAATAATCAAGGCTGAAAAACTGAATTTTCTTCCACCTTTTACGACTTTTGAACAGCGGTTGATATAAAGAACCTTTTCTTCGAACTCTGTTCCAAAATCTTCTTGACGTCGACTCTGATTTTGCTGTGCCATTATTTCCTCTTAAAACTGTAAACCGGCTTCGCGCGCAGCACTAGCAAGTTCTGCGATCAAGCCATGAAATTTGTAGCGTCCTCGATCAAACACGATTGTCTTGATCTGTTTTTCTTTAGCAAGATTCGCGATCATTGTACCGATTTCTCTTGCTGATGCTTTGGATTTTTTCTTTTCGTGCTGGACAGTACCGGCGCTTGCCAACGTGATGCCTAGATCGTCATCGATCAGTTGAGCGCTGATATGTCTATTGCTTTTAAGGACGGAGAGACGCGGCTTCACAGCAGAACCTCGAACATGCTTTCTGACTCGCAAAGCTCTTTTCACACGTCGCGCATTGCGCTTTAATAAATCATTATTCATAAATTCCTATGCTGCTGTTTTACCTTTACCGGCTTTTCCTGCTTTCTTGCGGACATACTCGTTTTCGTAACGGATGCCTTTACCTTTATATGGCTCTGGGGGCTTCATGCCTCTCACCTGAGCAGCAAATTGGCCGACTGCTTGTTTATCAATTCCTGTGATGACAATCAGAACGCTCTTATCGATCGCGACTTGAACTGTCTTCGGAATAGGAAGTTTAGTCGGGTGAGAAAAACCTAGCTGCAAATCGAGCAGGTGGCCTTGAATGGCGGCGCGATAACCGACCCCAATCAGGCTCAAACGTTTTTCAAAACCTTTCGAAACTCCAATGATCATGTTGTTGATTTGAGCGCGGAAGAGCCCATGGGTGGGTCTTGGCATTTCAACCTTTTCATCGGCTTCAACGATGACGAACCCATCTTCCATTTTCAGGGTGATCCCATCTTGGATCGGGTAAGACAAGGTGCCTTTCGGACCTTTTACGTTGATAACACCGTCATTAACTTTTAACTCGACACCCTTTGGGAGAGGAATCGGACTTTTACCCAGGCGTGACATAAGACATTACCTCTTTTAAATTACCAAATTGTACATAATAGTTCGCCACCCACTTTCTGCTGACGGGCTGTAGCTCCGTCGACAATCCCTTTAGGAGTCGATAAAATTGCAATACCCATTCCACCGAGGACTTTAGGAATATCTTTATAACCGACATAGCGTCGGAGCCCGGGTTTAGAAACTCTTTGTAATTGCTGCATCACAGGCTCTCTGCCTTCTGCATACTTAATGAAGACGCGGACCAAACCTTTGTCATCATTCACAATGTGATGATCCAGAAAGCCTTGCGCTTCGAGAATTTTGATGATGCTCAGTTTCATTTTGCTCATATCGACATCGACATAGCGATGTTTCGCCATTTTGGCGTTGCGGATACGAGTCAAGAGGTCTGATATAGGATCGTGGTGTGCCATCTTATTTTTTCTCCGTCTCTTCTTTTGGTGTGAATGGGAAACCGAGCTGCTTCATGAGTTCTACACACTCAGGATCACTTTTCGCTGAAGTTACAAATGTAATGTTCATCCCTTGCGCTCTTTTTACTTTGTCGAGGTCGATCTCAGGGAATACTTGCTGATCTTGCAAGCCGACTGACAAGTTGCCTTGCCCGTCGCATTTATCGGGAAAACCTCTAAAGTCGCGGATTCGCGGGGAAACAATATTGCAGAAACGATCGAGGAAGTCATACATCCGCTTGCTGCGGAGGGTGACCTTAAGACCAATCACTTGGTCTTCGCGCAACTTAAAGTTCGCGATCGCTTTCTTGGAACGAGTTAGGATCGGCTTCTGACCCGATAGCATCGTAATCTCGTTCACGCAGTCTTGAAGGGCATTCTTATCTTTAGAAGCCTCGGCAAGACCCATGCTAATCACGATTTTTTTAAGTTCAGGAATGAGCATTGTATTTGAATACTTAAACTTCTCATTCAACGCTGGCTTAACTTCTTCTTTATATCTTTTTTGTAATCTAGACATTGCTCATCTTTAAGTTACGGATTTTTCTTCACTTGCCTAAAGAGTACTTCTTTAGAGCCATCTTTGTAAAAAAGTTCCTTAGCGCCTGCGGCGTTAGTACGTACTTTTACTTTGATAGGCTTTCCATTGTCATCACATAGACAAACATTGGAAATATGTATTGGCATCTCTTTCTCTACGATTTCTGGGCTTGCAGTCTTCTGTTGGCGCTTAACGTGCTTCTTACGGATGTTAAGGCCCTGGATCACGACGCGGTCATCTTTATTCGCAAGCACCGTGCCCATTTTTCCTTTTTCATTTCCTGCAATCACGACGACTCTATCGTCTTTTTTTATCCATCTGCTCATATGACCTCTGGCGCAAGAGAACTAATTTTAATAAACCCTTTTTCACGGACTTCTCTAGCTACAGGTCCAAAAATACGGGTTCCTTTCGGATTGTCTTTGTCATCGATGATCACGCAGCTATTGTCATAAAAGCGCAAAAAAGAGCCGTCGACTCGACGGATATAGCTCTTTGTGCGGACAATAACAGCTCGGACGACCTCACCTTTTTTGATGGCGCCTTGCGGATCAGCTTCTTTGACCGCACAAATAATGACGTCGCCTACGTTGGCATAACGTCTTTTAGAGCCGCGCAAGACTTTAAAGCAGCGAACTTTCTTCGCTCCCGTATTGTCCGCGACTTCCAGGTTTGTTTCTTGTTGGATCATGTCTTTCTCGCTTAGGCTAAGGTTTCAACGACTCTCCAGCACTTAAGCTTGGAAAGAGGTCTTGTTTCTTCAATCTTTACTCGCTGCCCGATTTGAATATTCGAATCTTCCACATGGGCGTAATATTTCTTCGCACGGGTAATCATCTTCGCGAACTGAGGGTGCTTGAAAGTTCTTTCTACACGAACCGTTACTGTCTTTTGCATCTTGTTAGATACAACAACGCCTTCACGGGTCTTTCGATCTCTTTTTAGATCTCGCTCCATACCTTTCTCCCCCCTTTTTCTCTAAGAATCGTCATGACTTGCGCGCGCTCTTTCTTCTTGGCTCGCATCAAATGGGGTTTTTCAACCTTTTTTGCAGTACGATTTTCGTTGTTAATATTATACATGTCCTTGGAGCACTCGCGATATTGCGCTATGAGCTCTTCCACAGACTGATCTCTTAATTGCTTCGGCTTTGCCATTTGATTATACCCTTTCTACGCGTTCTACAAACCGGGTCTTGATTCCTAGCTTTGCAGCTGCTCTTCTCAAAGCATTTTGTGCAAGGTCTTTAGGAACGTTACCAACTTCGAAAAGGACTCTTCCAGGGCGCACTACGGCTACCCAGTGGTCAGGAGCTCCCTTTCCTTTACCCATTCTCGTTTCAGCCGGCTTTTTAGAGACCGACTTATCAGGAAAAATACGGATCCACACATCGCCCTTTCTATTGAAGTAACGAGTGATCGCCACGCGGCAAGCTTCGATTTGGTGGTTGGTGATACGGCCTCTTTCCAAGGCTTGCATTCCAAATTCGCCAAAATCGACGAAATTTCCACCTTTGCTCAGGCCGGTCATATGGCCTTTCTGCATCTTCCTAAACTTTGTTCGTGCTGGCATTGATTTGACCATATACCTAGCCTCCTACGACTGCTTTAGAGATTTGATCGTCACCTTTATTGATCCACACTTTCACTCCGATCGATCCGTATGTGGTCTCGGCTCTTCCCATGGAATAATCAATATCGGCTCTTAAGGTATGGAGAGGAACTCGTCCTTCCTTATACCATTCCGTTCTCGCAATCTCAGCTCCGCCAATACGGCCTGAAACTTGGACTTTAATTCCGGCGGCACCTGCGTCCATCGACGCCTGCAACGCTTTTTTCATCACTCTTCGGAAAGGGACTCTGCGCTCAAGCTGCTTCGCAATGCCTTCAGCAACGAGCTTAGCGTCTAGATCTGGGCGTTTGATCTCTTCGACTTCAATCCAGATCTCTTTTCCTGTCAGGGCTTTAAGTTCCTGTTTTAACACATCGATCTCAGCGCCTTTCTTTCCGATCACAAGACCAGGGCGAGCTGTATGGATGGTCACTTCAATTTTACCGCTCATTCTCTTAATGGTGATTTGAGATGCACCGGAGCAGCAAGGTTTGGCTAATAAAGATTTTCTTATGAAGAAATCTTCGCCGATCTGCGTTCCAAATTCTTGTTTATTCGCAAACCAGACCGATCTCCATTTCTTGTTTCGCGCTAAACGAAAGCCAATTGGTGATGTTTTTTGTCCCATGATTCTTTCCTTCCTATTCCGCTGCTACGATGATTGTAAAATGGCTGGTTCTTTTCATAATTGGTACGCGAGATCCTTTACTTCTAGACTTCGCTCTCTTAAGGACTTGTCCTGCATCGACGCGAACTTCATAAACGACGAGATCTCTGCGCTGCACATTTAATTGTGTTTCAGCATTGGCAACTGCGCTGTCTAATGTTTTCTTTAACAGTTTTCCACCTTTCATCGGGCTGAACTGTAGCTGCAGCGAAGCATCTTCTACTTTCATTCCACGGATAATATCAGCCGCAAGACGTGCTTTTCTCGGAGGAACTCGCACATTTTTCGTGATAGCTTTTGCGTATTGCATGTCAATTTTCCTTATTTACCGTTTCCGGGTTTAGCTGCTGGCTTTCCTGCGGCAGCTGGTTTAGCTGCGCCTGCAGCGGGAGCTGCGGCGGCGGCTGTTGGAGCACCTGCGGCGGCTTCAATCGCTTTCTTAGAGGAGTGGCCTTTAAAGACTCGGGTAGGGGAAAACTCACCTAAACGGTGGCCCACCATATTTTCCGAGACAAAAACCAGAATAAACTTTCGACCGTTGTGAACTTCAAAGGTATGTCCGATCATATCTGGAATGATCATGGAACGACGAGACCATGTTTTAATTGGTTTTTTCATGCCCATTATGTTCAGCTTCTCAACTTTAGCTAAGAGGTGATGGTCTATAAAAGGCCCTTTTCTTAACGATCTTCCCATAAATCTCCCTATTTCCTACGATCCTTGACTAACCATTTATTCGATTTCTTCTTCGATCTAGTACGGAATCCTTTAGTATACATCGCCCAAGGCGTCTGAGGAATGTAACCGTTATGCTTTCCTTCGCCTCCCCCGTGAGGGTGATCGACAGGGTTCATCGCGGTTCCGCGGACGGTAGGACGAATCCCCTGCCAACGGCTGCGTCCGGCTTTTCCTTCAATGCGGAGATTGCGCTCTGCATTTGAAACTGTACCAAAGGTCGCTTTGCAATTTTCATTGACCATGCGAACTTCGCCCGAAGGCATTTTTAATGTGACATAACCCGCACTGCGCGCCATCAATTGGGCAGACAAACCTGCAGAACGGACCAGTTTTGCTCCTCGGCCTGGCTGTAATTCAACATTGTGAATCACAGAGCCCAAGGGCATAAATTTCATTTTCATTGAGCATCCGACATTGAAAGGAGGCTCATCGCTAGTGATCACAACGGCACCAGCTACCAGACCTTGAGGAGCAATGATGTAGCGCTTCTCTCCGTCATTGTAATGGAGCAGGGCGATGTGGGCTGTGCGATTGGGATCGTATTCGATCGAAGCCACTTTCGCTGGGATGTTCTCTTTGTCTCTCTTGAAGTCAATCAAGCGATAAAACTTTTTGTGTCCACCACCGATATGACGGGTAGTGATGTGGCCGTGATGGTTACGACCGCCGGAACGCTTTTTAGTAACCAGAAGGCTTTTCTCAGGGGCTACTGTTTGGCGACCTACACGGGTAAGTTCTGCGTTACTTGTTAAAACCAGCTCTCTTTGACTTGGAGTGACTGGACGAAATTTCTTTGTCATAAATCTTCAAAACTCCCGTTTATACTTTATCATCGATCGCTTGACCCTTCTCGAGGGTAACAATCGCTTTCTTGAAGGCGGGCTTCAAGCCTCTTCTCCCTCTTACGGATTTAGGCTTTGCCTTGTAGTTGCTTGTATTGACAGCGACGACCTTGATACTTTTTTCTGCATAGATTTCTTCGAGGGCTACAGCAATTTCTCGCTTGCTCGCTCGTTTATCGACGAGGAAAACGTATTTTGGGGCTTCACATTTTTTAACACAAGGATTGCTCTGATTAAATTGAAGGTTTTCCAATACTCGTGTCTTTTCAGTGACGTGGCGTGACTTGACGATGTCGTATGGCGTTTTCTTTAACATGTTACTCGGCTCCCCCTAATAGGATCATCAGTTGATCGACAGCACCATCTAAAACCACGAGTTCGTGGTTTACAGCTACATCGTAACCGCTCACATTAGGAGTCAGCATAAACTCAACTTTAGGGATATTGCGCATACTTTGGATAAACGGAATATACTTTTCAGCGAGCTCATCCCCAAGAAAGAGGACTCTTTTATTGGCCATTTCGCGGCTGCGGAGGAAGTCGACAATTTTTTTAGTTTTTGGCGCAGAAAATTTTTCGAATTGGAGAACATGGACTTTATTATCCAGAATCTTCTCTGAGAGCAAGTGGCGGATGGCCGCTCTTCGCTCTTTTTTGTTGATACGCACGTGTTGATCTTCTTTATATCTTGGAGTGTGCACGCGACCGCCGCCTTTATATTGAGGAGCAGCGAGACAGCCTTGACGAGCTTTACCCGTTCCTTTTTGGGCGTGAGGTTTTTTACCAGTGTGGTTTACTTCAGAGCGGTTCTTAGTGTGGGCTGTCCACTGTCTAGCATTCGCCGCAATCGCGACAAGATAGTCTTTGATCATCTGACGATTAGCATCTGCTTTCACAAGATCTTCAGGCAGCTTAACTTCACCAACCTCTTGACCTAAAAGATTATATTTTTTGACCGTAGTCACAATTTACTCCTATTTCGCTTTCTTCTTAGGTTTCATGAGATAGACTAATCCGTTGTTAGCTCCAGGAATCGCGCCCTGAACGAGGATCACTTGCTTTTCTTCGTCGATCTTCAGAACTCTTAAACTCTGGATTGTCACTTGCTCGCCGCCCATACGTCCTGATTTTTTCTGACCTGGCAAGCAACGACCTGGGGATGTTCTCATCCCGCAAGAACCGCCGTGGCGGTGGAATCCGGAACCGTGAGCAGCAGGGCCGCCGGCAAATCCGTGGCGCTTAATAACCCCTTGGTGTCCTTTTCCTTTTGAAATTCCAGTCACATCGACAAAGGTGTTGTCGGCAAAATAGTTTACACCGATCTCCTGCCCTAAGGCATAAGATTCAGTATTCTCTACTTTGGACTGTTTTACATACAATCTCGGCTCAACGCCGGCTTTCGCATAGTGGCCAACCAAAGGTTTAGTCACATTCTTGCGTCTGGAACCTTTCGCTAAAATCCCAGATAGCTGCAGCGCTTCATAGCCTTCTTTATCCTTACGCTTAATCTGGGTAACGACGTTAGGCTCAACAGCAATTACGGTGCAAACGACCACATCGCCCTTATCATCAAAGAGCCGCGTCATTCCTTTTTTTCTTCCTATGATCTTTAGTGTCATAATTTTTCCTTAAAAACAGAGTAGAAGGCGTTAGCGATTAGACTGGATTCTTCTCAAATCTCGCCAAAGCGGAAAGGCTATCAAAATTCTTGATTTTTCCACAATCAAAATTTATCCGGTCCCTTCGACTAGGGGGCGATTTTGGCAGCAAATGGACTCTTGTTCGGCAGCCAACTTTGGCCTTCAAAATCCCCGGAAACTGTTCCCTAAGGACCTGAAATATGAAATTTACCCGAAAGAATACGGTAGTTGTCTAAAACGCATGCTTAACTTAGGGGCCAGGATAGTTCGTTCTCAGATTTTTTTTCAACGATTTTCGAGTAAAACGATCACAATTAACGAGGCGATCGCCCCAAACACGGCTGAAATCATCGCCCATTCCCCTATGGAAAGCTTATAACGCTCTGGGCGCATGGGGAGGACCTTCTTGATTTGTATAATAGGTTCCAAGTCCCAGGAGGCCAAAGCTTGCGATAAGAAAAACGATCTTCAAGGTCGAAGTCATGGCGCTGGTATAGTAAAGGGCGATCAGCTCAAAGACGGCGTAGACCACGCTGGTCACTTCATAGGCTAGGCGAACCATGGGGTGGGGATCATTCGTGATATCGGGAACTCTTAGCGTGTGCTCTCCCAGCCCGGTGCGGACCAAAAACGAGGTAAAATTGAGCGTTCTCTCTAATTTATAAGGGACGGACAAGGAAATCCATTGGACGGCATTGGCCCAATAGAGCGAAGAGGTCACGGCGGAACAGGCATAAAGGGAATCTGCAAATAATCTCTTACTGCTATCCGGCTTTGGGTCTTGAAAATAATTCTTTGTACTTGAGTAAAGCTTGCCAGCGGAAAAGAGGGCGTTCATGAAATAGAAAGGGGCGAACACCCGATCTAGAGTTGACGGCACAAGAGGAACGGGTGAAACTGCATTCACAAGACCGCCGCTCTTTCATAGATATTATTTGTCGCTCGGGCCACAAGCCAGGTCACCGCAAGGAAAAGCCTAAGCTGCGGAAGCACGACGAGCCCAACCATGGCTACGCCTATATTCAATATCCCCCGGCAGATGGAGTAGACCTTCTCAGCGATCCGGATGAACGACAGGTTCTTTCTAACCTCCGATTCCACAGGACTAAAATAAACATTTGTTTCGTTATAAATTTTAATGCTGTCGGCAAGGATGCAAGAGACGTACCCAACTGTGGAGATCAAGGGTATGTGTCCAGTAAATTCTACGAGCTGATTTTCATGCGCATACTCGAGGGCATTCGCAATATTTTCCGTAAGGGAAAAAAACACTGAGGCAGATTGGTCCTTAACAAATTCCATAACATCGGATAAAAGCCAGGGCCAAGTAATTGCCGAGCCTGCGGCAAAAAAAACTTTTTGAACGGTATCGCTCAAAGGCGATTTTTTACCTGTAAAGTAGTCGACGCATTCAGCCCCTGTCCCCACGGACCAAAACAGAGTGAACGCTCCGGATGTTTCTGATAGATATCCCGCTGTGTGTTGGAAGATTGACGCCATATTTCCCCTTGAAATAGCAGCTCTTATAGCAAATCTTTGGGATGATGTCGATAAGAAATATAGTGGTTAATCAATGGCGTTCAAAGCTAACCAATGGCATGTGCAAAAAGAAAAAAGAACAGAGAATAAATTTTTCTGCCCAGGCGAATGCAGGCGGTGCGCAACTCCTCTTTAGACGCATTTTGGGAGCGGCAGACCTCCAGCGTGTTCCTAGCTACAGAAATAGCGCCGCCAGCCTTTTTAACGCAGCGCAAAAGAAGCGCTACTCGACCGACAAGCAGAACGCCAGCTGCGGAAAGCACCACAAAGCCGCACCTTTTTAGCAACTGAATGATTTTCACTCCTGCATGCATAAAGTCGCTGCCGCGCACTATGGCATCTTCCAGATCTTCAGAGTGTTGAAATTTCGCGATGATGCGAGGGACATCTAGATGAGTGACCCAGCGTTTAAACCACTTGCCATGATCTTTGATCTGAGAGCAAAATGGCGCAAGTTCAGGGATGAACGGGGCAGTCCAGCCCGCGAAGGTGCGTGCTCCAGATGCGACCTTTTTTACATACAAAATTGAACTGGTGGAGATAGATCCGACCAAGAGATTGCCCTTTTATTTTAAAGGAAGAATTTATCAAAATTTGACGTAAACGTCAGCAATTAAATTTGTCAAAAAGATGAGGGTCATAATCGCGAGAATAATGAAGGTAGCGGCGGGCAAACTCACAAATAGGGCGACCACCAGGATAATGGCGGCAACCAATCCGTAAATGCTAGAAAGAAAGCGCGCCGAGGCCTTAACTAGGGCTTTTTCTCCAGTGATATCGACATTGCTTTTCTCATAAAGCCCATGAGCGCGTATCCCAACAAGGGCGCTGCTCGCGACAAGACTTGCGCCGCCAGAAAATGCATTTATAACTGTAGTTGCCCCAGGTGATAGAAATGACAGCGCATATTTATCCACGGCCTTTACGGTCCCTAGTATCAATTTCACACTCGCCGTGCCCTCGCGGACAAGTTCTAAAGATTTTTTGGAAAATGCCTCACCACATTCATCAATTTTGGTTTTAAACAGAATGGCTTTTTGTTTAAAATCGAAAGGCTTAGCAAAATCGTCTAAGATATCCGCTTTCTTTTGAACTTCTTCCCAAATACCAGATATGACGTGTTCGGGATGGAGGTGCGCAACCCAATCAAGAGCGAGCGCGGCTCCGCCGAAGACGTGCTTTTTGAAGGGAAAATCAGGGACTTGTTTAATAACATGAGTTGTCATAGCGTGTTAATTATAACACGACAACTTAATTATATTAAAAAGGAAAATAATTTGAATTAATTAAACGAAACTGAACTGCGAATCCCTTTAATAAAATCTTCAATTTTCATTGTCTTCTTTCCCTCGAGTTGAACCTCGAGCAAGGCAAGGGCTCCTTGTCCGCACGCGACCTGCAAACCCTCTTTAGCGTCAAAAACTAAAACTTCTCCTGGCGCCCCATTCTTTGTTAAGATAGCTGCGGAGCGCTTAATTTTAAGCCTCTTTTCCTCATCGCCAACCCAAACACTACACCAAGCTCCCGGAGCTGGAGAAAGGGCTCTAATGCGGTTGTGGAGATCCGAGGCGGGTTCAGTCCAGTAAATTTTTTCATCCTCAGGCGTAATTTTTTGAGCAAAAGTAACCCCTTCGGGATCTTGAGGAATTCTTTTGACAGTCCCCTTTTCAAAGTCATGTAAAATGTTTAATAGGAGAGGACAGGAGGCGGCGACAAGTTTTTCTTCCAAATCTCCGCATGTCATCGAAGGGGAAACGGCGACTTGTGCTGTTCCCAGCATATCTCCTGCATCCATTTTTAGGACCATATCGATGATGGTAATTCCGGTGACGGGATCTCCAGCAAAAAGAGATCTTTGGATCGGCGCAGCGCCTCGATATTTAGGGAGGAGGCTGGCATGGATATTGATACATCCCAACTCAGGAATGTCTAAAATGTTTTGTTTAATGATTTCCCCGTAGGCGACGACGACAAAAAGGTCGGCCCCATATGCGGAGAGAATGGCGGCAAATTCGGGCGACGAAGCTTTTTCAGGTTGATGGACAGGAATGTCTGATCTGAGCTGTAAAAGAGTCTCTTTGACGGGAGGAGAGGAAAGCTGCTGGGATCTGCCGCGCGGCCGATCGGGTCTGGTAACAACAGCTAAAATTTCAATATTTTGAGAAAGCAAAAAGGAAAAAATCTGAGCGGCAAAAGGGGAAGTCCCAAAAAATACGATCTTCATTCCGCTCTTCTTTCGTCTGTACTATACGCCTTCTTCCAAGAGTTCTTCGAATTCTTCAAAATCTTCTTGGGGTTCATGGACAATGCCTTGAAGCCCAATCAAACCGCGGCGCGAATTGCGGCAGAAGTTAATCCAATGTTGGATGTGGGGAGTGATCTCAATTTCCTCTTGGATCCTGTCAATGGCCTCAGAAAGATGGAGACCGGAGCGGTAGGTAAGTCGGAAGGCTCTGGTCAGATCTCTACGCACTTCAAAAGGAAACCCTTGTCTCTTAAGTCCTACAAGATTGAGACCGCCTAATTTATAAGGAATGCCTGCCCCAATGGTATAAGGAGGAACATCATGCGTGATGCGGCTAAGGCCGCCTACCATCGCATAGCAGCCAATACGGGAAAATTGGTGGATCGGTGTCATGCCGCCGATGATGGCGAAATCTTCTACGGTGACGTGCCCTGCCAACATAGCGTTGTTTGCCATAATGACCCGATTGCCGATCACGCAATTATGCGCGACGTGGCAGTAGGCCATGATTAAGCAATGGTCGCCGATGCGCACGACAGAATTTTCCTGGCAAGAGGAGTTAATGGTCACAAATTCTCGGATCTCACAGTATTTGCCAATGATGACATAGGTCTTCTCTCCGCGGAACTTGAGATCTTGCGTTTTCGTCCCGATGCTTGCGGACGGCCACACGATCGTCCCTTGACCGATGGTCGTATTTCCATCGATATAAGCATGAGATTTAATCACGACATCATCTTCTAAAACAACGGTGCCTTTGATGATGGCGTACGCTTCGATTGTTACATTCTTCCCGATCTGTGCGCCGGGCTCGATAATTGCGGCAGGATGTATTTTAGACATGTGAATCCAATTCTTTTAAATTTTGATAATCAGAGCTGATCCCTATCAACAAGGGCAAACCCTATTTCAGCTTCTACAGCAACTTGGTCATTTACGGTCGCTTTTGCGAGGATCCTTCCCCCTTTTGCACTGACATGCATTCCAGTTGCATGCAGCATGAGGACATCGCCAGGCACAACTGGCCTACGGAATTTTGCGTTATTGATCGTAAGCAATAAGGCGATCTGTTCGGTGTGCCCCTTTTGATGGATCAGGATACCGCCTGTTTGCGCCAGGGCTTCTAGGATCAAGACGCCGGGCATGATAGGCACTCCGGGAAAATGCCCTATGAAAAACTGTTCGTTTACGGTCACATTTTTTTGACCAATGATGACATTTTCCTCAACGTTGAGATAAACGATTCGATCGACCAATAAAAAGGGATAGCGATGCGGCAGGATTTTCGTGATCTCTTTTGCATTAAAAATAATAGGAGGCCTAGACGTTTCGACAGCAGCCATTACAATATCTCCATCTTAGTTACTAACTGTTTGGCAAATGCCACATTAGAGCTATGACCTGAACGAATCGCAATGATGTGCGCTAAAAACGAAAAACCCATCAACGATAGATCCCCGATCACGTCTAATATCTTGTGGCGCACCATCTCGTCAGGGAAGCGAAGGCCTCCGGGATTGGCAACTTGGTCATCCTTAATGATCACCGCATTCTCCAAACCTCCCCCTTTGATCAATCCTTTTTCGACCAACGGGGCTACTTCCTCGTAAATGCAGAAAGTGCGACAGGGTGCAACTTCCTTTTTAAAGCTATCCTCATTTACCTGTACAGAATAATATTGCGTTCCCACTATCGAAGAGTGGGGATAAAAAAGCGTGTAAGTAATTCGATATTCATCAGAAGGCAGCGCGACCAGATGGACATCCCCTTGAGACCATGAAATGGGAGTGGTGAGGCGGTAAACGGCTTTCGGCTCTTCTTGCACAGAGACACCCACCGCTTCGATCTGTTCGACAAATTCTTTAGCGCTTCCATCAAAAATAGGAAGCTCAGCGCCATCGATTTCGATCAGAGCGTTATCAATGCCGCAGGCATACAAAGCGGAAAGAAGATGTTCCACGGTTTGGATAACAATGCCTTGATTTCCCAGGATGGTGCAACGGGGCGTTGCTTGAACATATTCTAACCTTGCGGGAAGCTGCGGGCGGCCCGGCAAATCGACCCTCTGAAAAACAATGCCGAATCCGGGTGCTGCAGGATGGATATTTAGATGAACGTGCGTTCCAGTAAACAGAGCATTGCCCGCCAAATAAATAGGGGCCTTCAAAGTGCGTTGTCTTTGACTAAACAGAGACCCTTTTCTTTGCTCTAGCTCTTGCGACAGTGTCAAACATTACCTCTAAAATCACTTTCGGAACTTCTTTAAACTATGAAAAGTTAGCCCAATTTCTCATTTTGAGCAAGGTTTAAAAATTTCCTTTGAGCAAGAAACGTCCCAATTAAACAAAGGAAACTTAAACAAAGAATCCCTTTGTCTCCCCAGTAGGTATAGAGTGTTCGATAGGTATAAGGAATTAATTCGAGAGTGAGGGCTCCTTTTTTCTTCTCATCCATTTGTGCTACGGTTCGCCCTAAACTGTCGACAGCTGCCGTAATCCCGCTGTTGCACGCTCGAACGAGAGGGACCCCATTTTCAATGGCGCGCAGCCTGCCGTGGTCAAAATGTTGGGCGGCCAGGCGCGATCCGGGATACCAATTATCGTTGGTTACATTCACAAATAGGCGGGCGCCCTTCACTCTCCCGTCGCGGATCAGGTTGGAAAAGGTCTCTTCATAGCAAATGGAGATCGATAAAGGGATCTGATGATTAAAGACTTTGCACTCTCGGCCCTGAGTAAAGAATTCTTCAATTCCATAATAGGCCACAAACGAGCGGCACCACTCAAAAGGGAGATACTCCGCCAAAGGGACCAGCACCTGTTTTTCGTAGCGATTGATCTGACTGCCCCCCGGGATGAAATGAAACGCGGCGCTATAATATTTCTTTTCCAGCTTGTCCTCTTCGTCCATCCCCGCAATTAGCTCAGCGTGAAAATAGTTGGCGATCGCCTGGGCCCAAAAGGCATTGGAAACCTTTTGCGCGTTGCCAAAAGGTCCTTCCACGGGAGGCACTTTCCCCCTGATCTCAGGACCTAGAACCCGTGCCAAAATTTGGACGACATCTTCATAATTATAGATACAGGCCTTTGAACTGTAGGGAACGACAGCCTCGGGAAGGACGATCAAGTCGAACGTTTCTCTGTTTTGGACCTTGAGATAGGTGAGGATATTGATCCACTGCTCCCAGGGAGAGATAAAATCGTTGGGATAGCCATTTAAAGGAATTTTTTCAGATGGAAGGAGTCCTGGCTGGACCAAGGCGATGGTGAGCGGCTGAAGTTTTTTTTGATCTGCTATAAATGCCCTTTCTTGATAAGCGAGGTGAGCCAGCCCAAACAGGTAGGGAAGCAGCGCCAGCCCTCCTGCAAAAAGAAGCGCTTTTCGGCTCCTAGCCGCAAGCACAGCGCCATTGACCAGCATCACCCAAAAGGAAAGACCTAGAATGCCAAATAGGGCAGCGCCTTGCATGGGCACAGAGTAACTGGTGAGGGCTAATCCGACAGGATTGAAGGAAAAACCGCAAAGGATTTGCAACCTGCCCCATTCCATGAGCGTCCATAACGAGGCTGCTGTTAATGCTTTGCCGAAATTAAAAGGCTGAGAGATGAGCAGGGTCAAACACCCAAACTGGGCGCCCATCCACAGGGCTAACCCGGCGTAGGAAAATAAAATATAATACCCTTGATAATCGATCGAGGTCATCCAGGATAAATGGATCAATTCCACGCAAGCGAACCATAGCGTTGCGCGCCAAAATCGCTCCGATCTATTTAAGGAGACGACCGTTTTCCAAAAGAGTGCAAACCCGCACACGGCGGCGGCGGGGCCTAAAATCGGGATCCAGCTCGGCTGGCCAAAGGCGACGATGGCCCAAGATAGGATTAAATTAAGCATCTTCCGCTTTCTTCCCTTTCCCGCCACCATAAGCTATCAGGAGAAGAAGACCGCCTAAAATGCTTAAGTTTTGTAAAAACATGCTGGTTTGAAGACCTCTTTCGGCTTCCTGTAGGAACCAAAAATGGTGAAAGAGAACAATGTAAGGGGCCAAAATGAGGCTAAGGAGCAGGGCGGCCAAACGGAGCTTTTGGCCGAAAAGGAGCAATAGCCCCCCAACGAGTTGCATAATGCAGCTTACGAGGAGCATTAAAGAAACGCGGGGTTGAAGCTCTTCAAATATTCTTTGCGCCCATTCGATTCCTTGCGTGTATTGGAGCCACTCACTGATGGCATTGCTCAGATTGAGCTCAGCGCCCTGCCAATCCAATATTTTATTTAACGCGGCGAGAATAAATACAAGACTCAAGAAGAGTCTACCCACGGCAGCAAGGATCACTTGGAGAATTGTCATGCTACAACCTTTATAAATCTATCCCAGTATTCGAAAACTTCGAATACTGGGATAGGTTCATTGACAATTTAACAAAATCACTATATATTTAGCACATTAAATTGATAATTTACACTATGCGACATTCTTTTAGAGAACATCACCTGCTTTCCATATTAAGTTCCTTCGCTCCGCGGGGGCTGCCTCTCGACGTCTATATGAGCCAATATTTTCGGGCGCATACGGCGGTCGGATCGAAAGACAGAAAATGGATCAGCGACACTGTCTACGGAATGACGCGCTGGCGCGGGCTTCTCGACCATTTTTGCACCGAGGCTCCCACCTGGGAAAAGCGATATCAACTCTTCCTGCAGATGCACACGCTGAAAACTGAATCGATCCCTCCGCACATTCGAGTCAGCTTTCCTAAAATTTATTTCCAACAATTGGAAAAACATTATGGGCAAGAGGCGGCGACCTCTCTCTGCCTAGTCTCAAACGAACAAGCTCCCGTCACTCTCCGCGTCAACACCTTGAAAATTTCCCGCGAAGAATTATTTGAGAAGTGGAAGGACACCTACTCCATCTCCTTTTGCCCCACTTCGGATGTCGGCCTTGTATTTCAGCAGAAGGCAAACTTTTTCGCGATGGAAGAATTTAAAAATGGCCTTTTTGAAGTTCAGGATGAAGGAAGCCAGCGCGTAGCTCACCTCGTCGCGGTAAAACCGGGCGATCATATCCTAGACTATTGCGCAGGATCAGGCGGGAAAACATTGGCGTTTGCCCCGGCTACCCAAGGAAAAGGACAAATCTATCTGCACGACATCCGCGTTCAAGCCTTAGAAGAGGCAAAAAAAAGACTGCGGCGCGCCGGCGTGCAGAACGCTCAGGTTTTTTATCCCGACGATCCCAAAGCTTCCCTTCTTAAAAAGAAGATGGACTGGGTCCTCGTCGACGCTCCCTGCAGCGGCTCGGGGACGTTGCGCCGCAATCCCGACATGAAGTGGAAATTTGAGCTCGAAATGATCCCCCGCATCGTCCAAGAGCAGCGGGAGATTTTTAAAAAGGCGCTCGATTATATGAGCGATGAGGGAAGGATCGTCTATGCAACCTGCAGTATTTTTCCCGAAGAAAACCAGGAGCAGGTCCGTTATTTCCAAGAAACATTTGGTTTAACCTTGGCCTCCGAGCCCTTCTTCACGTTTCCCCAAAGCAAAGGAATGGATGGCTTTTTCGGCGCTATCCTGAAAAAGAGGTAATTTGATACGATGAACCGCATGAAAAGATTACTTGCACTCCTCTTAAGTCTTAGCCCGCTTGCCGTTCACGCGAGCATTCCCTACCCCATGACGGAGGAAACGGAAGAGCTGATCGTGAATAACCGCATTTTAGCCAATGTCCATGGCAAAGCTTTTTCCGTCCTCGATGTGATGAAGCAGATGGATGTCTTTTTGAAGCGCCATTATCCGCAGTATTTAGCTTCAAAGCCCGCCAGATATCAATACTACATGGAAAATTGGAAGAACACTCTGAACGAGATGATCAACTCCGAATTGATCATGGCCGATTCCGAAGGAAAAGATTTAAAAATCACCGACTCCGATATTCGGGAGACCATGCAAGAGCGCTTTGGTCCAAATGTGATTGCGACGCTTGACTCTTTGAATGTGACCTACGAAGAAGCCAAAACGATGATCTATCAGGAAAAAGTCGTCCAGCAGATGACCTGGTTTAAAGCCAATTCGCGGGCCCTGCAAGGGATCAGCCCTAACGAAGTTAAAAAGACCTATAAAGAATTCGTTCTCCAGCATCCTCCTGTCGAAGAGTGGAAATATCAAGTCCTCTCCGTCCGCGCCCCGCAAGCGGATGCAGGCCGTCTAATCGCAGACAAGGCCTTCGAACTTCTCTCTAAAGAAAAAAAATCCTTTCAAGACACGGCAGAAGCGTTGAAACAAGAAGGAGTGGCGATCCAAGTCTCTCAAGACTACGCCGTGACCGACAAAGAGATGGCTAAATCCCACAAAGAAGTCTTGGTCAATCTTGCGACAGGCTCCTTTAGCCAGCCGGTATCCCAAGTAAGCCGCGCAGACAATACGAACGTCTACCGCATTTTTTACCTGAAGGACCATTTGCGCCATGAACCGCCCGCTTTTGAAAAAGTTGCGATGAACATTGAGAACCAGCTCATCCAACAAGCCATGGCAAAAGAGACCGCCGTCTATGCCTCCAAACTTCGTCAACGGTACAACTTTGACGAAAAACAGATGCGCGAATCGCTTCCCGCCGATTTCGTCCCCTTCATATTGAAATGACGATATACCAGCCCACGCAACTCCATAATTTTTTGAATAGTCTGAATACGAGAGCGAAAAAATCGCTCTCGCAGAATTTCTTGATCGATGGCAATATCCTCCGAAAAATTGTGAAGACCGCAGACGTCCAGCCGGGAGATCTCGTCGTAGAAATTGGTCCGGGCCCAGGGGCCCTTACCCAAGTCCTCCTCCAAGCGGGAGCTCATGTCATTGCGATTGAAAAAGACCCGGTCTTTGCAGAAGCGCTGTCCCGCCTCCAAACCGAAGATGGCCGGTTGACAGTCTATTGCGAGGATGTTTTAGAATTTTCCTTCGAGTCCTCGATCCCAAGATCTGCCAAGGTCGTCGCCAATCTGCCCTACCACATCACGACGCCCGTTTTAGCCAAGCTGCTTCCCCTGCACACCCTCTTTTCTTCGATTACGGTGATGGTGCAAAAAGAGGTCGGCGAGCGGATGACCGCCGTGCGCGGAACGTCCGCTTATAGTTCTCTGACCCTCTTTCTCGAATATTATGCGAAGGCCACCTACGGGTTTACCGTCGAGCCCACCTGCTTCTTCCCGGCGCCGAAAGTTCAGTCTGCGGTGATCAAGCTCTTGCTAAAAGAGACGCGCAAAGATATTTCTGCGGAGAGCTTTTTCGTGTTGACGCGCACAGCTTTTGGGAAACGGCGCAAAATGCTACGCGCCTCCTTAAAGACCGTCTTCCCCCATATTGAATCGGCACTGCAGCGCGCGGGAATCGCCGGAACGCTGCGGCCGGAAGAGCTTTCACTCAGCGACTTCATCCGTCTCTTTCTTGAAGTACAGCAGGGTGAAGGCCATGCCCAGCATCAAGGTCCCCACGATCAACGTCAGAATGAAGTGCTCTCCGACGAAAGCCTTAGCCTGAAACCAATAGGTTCCCGTTAAATCTCTGACCGCATAGAGCGGCGCGCTTTTCAACACCTTGTTATCCGGCGTGATCAGCCGCATTTCTCCCACAACTTCTCCCTCATGGATCGGAAGTTTTTGCTTATTCCAATGAATGAAGGCCTTCACTTGCGGCTCTTCCGCAGGATAGTAGCTAAAGGTGAGATCTTCGGGAAGCGTTGCCTCCAATTTTCCTTTGGCACCTTTGACCGGACATGAAAAGAGATCGTAGCGCTTCGAGAAGAACACCCGTTGGATCAGCTTTTGAGAAAATGCCGCTTCAAAAAGGGAAATCGCATCCTTGAACCTACGGATAGAATCGGGCTCTCCCAAGAGCACCGCGATCAATGTCCTCCCCTCATGCTCGGCAGCTGCCACCAAAGTATGTCCCGCATCGGAGGTATACCCCGTTTTCACTCCGATCGCTTTTGGATAGAAACAGGCCCCCGGTTTCAAGAGACGATTTGTTTGCACAATCGGCGAGGCGGGCTGTTTATTCGTCTCAGGTCGAGTAAAGTTGACCGTCTTCACTACATCTCGAAAAGTGGGATATTTGAGTGCCAGCTGAGTGATCTTCGCCATATCGGCAGCCGTTGTCTTATGATCTTGAACGTGAAGACCATGTGGATTGCAAAACGTCGTCTCCAAGATCCCATGGTTGCGCAAGTAGCCGTTCAACTCATCGACAAATTGAGGAACCGACCCTGATACGTGCTGGGCGATGACATTGGCGGCATCATTCCCTGAAATCAGCATCAACCCATGGATGAGGGTGTAAAGAGAGAGCTCCTCATCGACTTTGAGGCCCATATGGGTTCCGCCGACCACCAGCTGGTGTGGAAGTCCTCTGTCTCCTCTGCGAACGGCAAGCGCCTCATGTTTTGCCCGCACAACATCGCCAAGAGCATCCCCCTTCTTTTCCAGGGCATAGAGCGCCGTGGCAATTTTGGTAATACTCGCGGGGTAACAGGGCTGATGGCTCTCCTTTTCATAGAGAACCGCTCCCGTTTCCGCGTTAATCAGGATCGCCGACTGGGCTGCTACGTCCACTTTAAGCGGCTTAGCCTCAATGGCTAACATCAAGGCACAACAAAAGAGAATTAAATAGCGCATGCTTATCCTTTAAATATAGAGCCAATTATAAAACTCCATTTGGCCTAAAATTGCCCATTTAGTCTCAGTTTGGATTTCCCGCAAATCGCCTATGACCAACAGGATATGTCGATTTGCGAGAAACCGAACCGAGACCAAAATCATCAATTTTAGTCTACAAAGCGAGTTTTATAATTGCCTCTAAATCCCAAACTATTCAATAGTAAAAAATAAGTTGACAAAGGGTCCAATTAGGGGTTAAACTCAAGATATGGCAAGGTATAACAAATGGGAGACTGTATGATCAACCCCAATCAGCTTGAAGATGCCTATCGTGAATTTTCTCAAAACCTCGCTAAATGGGTTCCTGATGGCGTCATCACAGTCAACATCGCCCTTCTCAATGATCTGGGGCTGCTCTCCAATGCCCAACTCGAGCAAAACCTCACGACAGACAATCTGTCCCACTACTTCCATGTGATCGAAACGATCGACAAAGTGACCCTGTTCAATGACCAATTTGCGATCTGGATCGTTCCTAAAACAGTGGACAGCCTATCCTCGACAACCACCTTCATCGCCCTCGTGACGAACAACAAACCTCATCTTGAGATCGTATTTTCTACCACCGGAGTTTACAACACTCCAAAATACATTTTAAAGATCCTCCAACACTTCTTGACCGAAGTTCAAGACACCGAAGCCTTGATCTCCTCCATGGGCAAGAAGCCTTAAGCTCTTATTAAAAAATCCTATCTCAAGGCACTAAACCTTGGATAGGATTTTGAATTCAACTAGCTGTGTTTTTCCTATCCCCTTGCACTGCGGAGTCGGGCAAATTCTTTCGAACTTGCTGCCGCCGCAATGCTTGGAAAGAAAAATACTGAGGCGCTGTTTGGATTATCTTCCAAACGCTTGCTTATTGTTTGCTCCCGCGACCTCTGCCTTTTTTCTTCTTATTTCCACTTCCAGTGTTCTGCCCGTTGTTCGCAGAACCGGTTGAGCTAGAAGTAGGTGTTCGAGGTGGTGATGTCGCCGCGCTGCTTCGCGCTGGAGATCCTGCGGAATTAGCTGTAGGAATCACCGGTGTTGTCATCGCTGGAGCATAGCCTGTCGCATTAGGATCTAATACAGAAACTCCATTATTAGACGCCGGTACTGGACTTTGTCCAGTCATTATTGTTGTTGGAGCGTCATGATCTACAAATAGATCATCCATAACGAACGGTTGGGTTCCCGGAGTGGCACCAGTAACTACAGACTTTAAGGCTCCTCTCAGCGACTCAAGATTTTGTCCTCTAAGAGCATCCATGGTAAGCGAATGTTGCGCTCCTGGAGGCAATTGTGGGTTTTTGCTTAGGATTCCAAGCAGCTCTTCAGGATCGTGTGGTGGCAAAGATCTATCTTGTGGAGGGGCAGAAAGGGCCGTATTAAGAGCTGCGCTCGTTGATGCAAGCTGTTGTGCAGTAAGTGAACTTCGTCTTTCGGGTGAAGAACTGCCCGAACCTACTTGATGTTCGTCGGAACCTCTAGAATTCGTGCTTGTTTCGGGTGGAACGGGCACCATATTGACTGGAACCGATCTTGCCGCGGAGTTTCCGCTTCCTACATCGCTAGGAGATAACGTCATAGTTCCAGTGTTAGTTGGAAGGGCGCTTGATGACGCAGGGCCGTTTATGCTAGTAGAAGCTGCTGTCGTTGTTGTTGTAGCTGTAGTCGCACCAGGCAATGGTGTTACGGCGGCCACTTGTCTGACCATCGATGTTTGTGTTGCTGTAGTAGCTGCCGGAGCGGCTGTCTGTGGAGCAGATATTGATGTGGTCACAGGCGTCACAGTGGTTTGTGGAGCCGTTTGTGAAGAAGAACAGGTGAAACAATTCCAAACGGCTGAGATTACCCGCTGCACTAATGCGAAAAGAGCGGAAACCGAATCTTGAATTCTTCCAATTAATGAACCTAGCATCGAACTTTGTGATGCATCAACGGTGTTTATAGTTGTCATAGTCAGTACCCTTTTTGGTTTAGAAGAGGCGCAACGTTAGCAAATCTGGGGAATCAGAGTCAAGCATTCACGCAATTATTTCTCTAACGCGAAGTTTTTATTTCTCATTTCAACTGAACATGATGTTGCATTTTTTTCGATACCGCCAATAAAAAAGAAGTGATTTTTATCTGCATCACAATTGTAACCAAGATAGATGTGCGCTTCTTCGGAAAAGAGTTCGCTTGTTGTGTTTTCCATTTCCCACTCGCTCTTATCGCTGAGAGTAAGAGTTGTTAAAGACGGTGCAGCATCGCTCTTACTTACGCTTGTAATGTTTAGCGGCGCATCTCCTACCCACACAAGCATGACAGGAATAGATTCATTGCGGTCGTGGTTGACGAGCAGAAATTTATGCTCACGCTTAAACCAATACCAATCGGTACGGCGTCCAACATGAATGGTGTCTCCAAGTTGCCATAACGCAAATTGGTCCACATAGTTAGGGTGAATTTTCCAGCGTGATGTGTCTTCAAGAATGACAACGAGATCTCCTACAAAATCGAGGTCCTCATCCCCTTCGAATTCACAAGACTCGACGTAGCGGTGCAGGAAGTTTAAATCGGATGCGTGCAAGACGCTAAATGATAACGAAACGAAAGCGCACAGAAAAGCAATAGTCTTCATCTCTACCCCCACAATATTTTTTTTAATTGTGGAGAATCAGATTTTTTTTACCAACGTCAAAATGTTGTAAGGGTCTTGGCGCGTGTAGTACATTTCATCCATGAACTCTCGAATGAGGAGAAGGCCGAGGCCTCCTTCTGTTCTTTCTTCAAGGCTACCGCTTGCGATTTTCGGTTGGGCATGCAATGGATTAAAGGGGAAGCCTTGATCGCGCAAGGTGAAGATGAGGTAATCATAGTAGGGAGTAAAATGGATCTCAATGCCGCCGGGTGTGTCTGGATAGGCGTGTTGGATAATATTGACGAGCGACTCTTCTAGGGCAAGCTCCAATTTGCGCAAATCAGGGGGCTTGAGAGTGGAGCCGCAAGAACGGATGAAAGCCATCATTTGGGGTAGCTCTAAAAGCTTTGCAGGGAAATTAACTTGAGAGCTCATGAAATACAGCGCTCAATATGTTTTGGGCAAGTTTGCGATAGAGAGGATTGAGCACATCATCCTGAGCGCCTTCAATCGAATCGAGCTGCCCTTCAGAAAACTTCAGGATAGGCACCAGTTTTCCTGTGGGGGTCAAGTAGGTAAGATCGTAGAGGGAGCCTTCATCGATGTAGTCGTAGTCAGCGTTGGCAGAAACGGTCATGGGGCCATAGACGACATCATCGGTAGATGTGGAGACAAGGCAGACTTTGGCGGTGAGGGTGCGCCGATTTTCTGTGGGAAAGAGCTTCTTTTTAATTTTTCCGGTGTATTCCTGGCGCTGGTAGCGGAAGCCAATTTTATCATTCACATCCTCGAGCAGCTCCACCTTAAGGACAAGCTGTCCATGGTTGGGGTGATAGGCAAATTGTGCGGTAGAGGAGAATTGACGGATGAGGGCGTTCGTGAGCTGCCCTTCGACATCGCCGATCACATAAGGAATGGTGACTGTTTTTTGTTCGCCATCCCCTACAAATCTATACCCGCAGGAACTCATCAAAAGGAGGATCGAGAGTAGAAATCCTTTCTTCATTTTTTGATGTTGCTTAACCGTTGCAGAGCGCGCTTTGCAACCTTCGTTTCAGGAAATTTATCGATGATCTTTGTGTAGTAAATCACAGAGGCGTCGGGCTTTTTTGTCCTTTCGTAGAATCTCGCTGTCTCATAGAGAGAGCTTGCGTAGACTTCTTTCATTTCCAGGATCATCTCTTCATTCTTGGCAACCCGCTCATCGCCGGGAAAGTCTTGACGAAACTTGCGCAAATTCAGCTCAGCAAGGTCGAGGAAGTCGGGATTGGGGTATTCCATTTTCGATTGGGTCAAATGGACCTCGCCGATCGAGATGTAGGCCTCAGGCGCCAGCTCATGTTTGGGGAATCTGCGGATGAGGGTCAGGTAGACCTCGACAGCTTCAGAATAATCCTGCTGCGCAAAGAGGAGCTGCGCTTTTCCGAACAACGCCTTCGCGGCGATCTCATGGTTCGGAAGCCCGGTGGTCACTTCGTCGTAAAGGGCAAGGGCTTCTTCTTGAGCCGGTTCCCATTTGGGGAGGGTCTTCCATCCAAGGAGGTGCTTTTTGGCGCCTTCTCTATATTTTTCTGCGATAGCAAACTTAATCTCCATCGCCTCTTCAAAGTGTTTAGGGGCCGCCTGCTTTTTCAGGTAAGCAGTGAGCTGTTTGTTCGCGATTTCATACTCGTTCAAATGGAAATAGCCGACGCCCAGAAAAAATTGGGCCTCTTCGGCAAAGGGAGTTGTTGTAAAGTTTTTGGCGACTGCATCGGCTTGGAGGACGAGCTCTTTCCAGTTTTCTGTCTCGTAGGCCTTGAGGGCGGCACTGTAATGCTCCTGCACGGAAAGGGTCATCGGCGTGGCTAATAAAACGAGAGCAATGAGAGCGTTCATAAAATATCCTGTTTTTTTATCGATTTAATAGAGGGAAACGTGCGCAGCCTTTCTTCGAGCTGGGGATGCAGACTGATGCCCCATGTCGCATCAATGGCGAGTGCGCTAACTTTTTGATCGTTCACACAAAATTCAATGTGGATGGCGCAATTTCCTGGATAGGTGCGGAAAAGGTCTTTGAGTTCCAGGATGTGGCTTAAGCGGCAGGCCTCCGCATCAATTTTTAGGGTGAGCTGCGAGGCAACTTCATTTTTTTTCTGCTTGGCTAATTTATCGTTCATCTTCCCCTGCCTCTTTGCGCGGTCATAAGCTTCGTTGCACGCTTTTTCATCAAACTGTGTTAAGTCGCCTAGCCACTTGCACTGCAACTTGAGCGCCTCTTCTTTCTTATCGACTTGCAGGACAGCGATCAGAAGCTGGTTGTCTACAAGCAGATGCCCTTTCTCTTCGTAGAGTTCGGGCCAGATGGGCAGTTCAAACTGCTCCATGCCGTCGCTGATCGTCAAAATGGCAAACTTCCTTTGGCTCTTGGAAGAGATGCGCAACTGGACTGATTCTACAATAAAGGCGGCGCGCAAGACCTCGTCATGTTCCAATTCTGCCAGCTCATGAAAAGGAATACAAGAAAGTCCTTGAATTTGCTCCCGAAAGTCATCCATCGGATGGCCTGTTAAATAAAACCCGAGGAGCTCCTTTTCCCGTTTCAAGAGGTGCTGCTTGGGAACTTCTCCTAGGGCGGCAGGAGGGGCGGAAAATTCGGGCTGTGCGGTTTCAATCAGAGAGAACAGATCGATGACGCCCCGCGAGGTCTCCTTTTGATCCTTGGAGGCGGAGGCATACATCGGATCGACGCTGGCAAGAAGCGCTTTGCGCGACCAGCCGGTGAAGTCAAAGCAGCCGGCCTCAGTCAAATGTTCGACAACCTTTTTGCCCACTTTTTTCGTATCGATCCGTTTCAAAAAGTCATAGAGAGACAGAAACACCCCGCCCCGTTTTCTCTCGGCAATGATCACTTCGACAACGCCTTCTCCGACGCCTTTGATCGCGCTGAGAGCAAAGCGGACGCCACGAGGCGTTGCGACAAACTCGATGTCCGATTCGTTCACATCAGGGGGAAGAATGGCGATCGACATCGCTTGGCATTCCCGAATGATCCGGGCCACTTTTGAAATATCGTCGAGATCGGTCGTCATCAAAGCGGCCATCCACTCTTTGGGATAGTGCGCTTTCATATAGGCGGTGACGTAAGTCAAAAAGCCGTAGGCGGCCGCGTGGGACTTGTTAAATCCGTAAGAGGCAAACTTTTCAATTTTATCAAAGACCCGCATAGAAGTTGCGACGTCGATGTTGTTTTTGAGGGCCCCTTCGCGGAATTTATCCCGCTGCTTGGACATCTCCTCTTTATCTTTTTTTCCCATCGCTCGGCGGAGCACATCCCCTTCGCCAAGAGAATAGCCGGCGAGGCGGCTGGCGATCTGCATCACCTGCTCTTGATAGACCATGATCCCGTAAGTTTCAGAAAGGATATCTTTCATCAACGGGTGATCGATATCGAGACTTTCACGACCATGCTTTCGGTTAATGAAGGAAGGGATCATCTCCATCGGACCCGGACGATAGAGCGCGCCGACCGCGATGATCTCTTCAAACTTATCAATGTGCAGCTGTTTTGACAAATCGGTCATTCCGCCCGACTCTAGCTGGAAAACGCCTAAGGTCTGTCCATGATTGAGGAGAGAAAATGTTTCTTTGTCATCTAAAGGCAAACGGACCCAATCGATCGCGATCCCTTGCGATTTTTTGACCGCATCGACAGCTTTTTGGATCGTCGTCAGCGTCTTCAATCCCAAGAAGTCGATCTTCAACATCCCGACTGATTCTACGGGCTTCATCGAAAACTGGGTGACCGCCATTTCAGAATCTTTGGCGAGGCAGATCGGAATGCGGTCCATGATCGGATCGGCAGAAATGATCATCCCCGCGGCATGAATTCCAGTGTTGCGGACAGAGCCTTCCAATTTTTTCGCGATGTCGATCAGCCGATGCACTTCGGGATCTGTCTCATACTGCTGACGCAGCTCGGGATCTTGTTCTAGCGCTTTGTCCAACGTGATATTCAATTCTTCGGGAACGAGTTTTGCAATCGCATTCACTTTGACGAGCGGGATGTTGAGCACCCTGCCGACATCTTTGATCGCCATTTTTGCTTTCATCGTTCCGAAGGTGATGATCTGGGCGACCTTTTCTTTCCCATACTTACGGACCGTATAATCGATCACTTCTGAGCGCCGGTCCATACAGATATCGACGTCGATATCGGGATAGGATAAACGTTCCGGGTTGATGAAGCGCTCAAAGAAGAGATTGAAGCGGAGCGGTTCGATATCGGTGATGCCGATCAGATAGAGAATGATCGATCCGGCGCCCGATCCCCTTCCCGGTCCCATCGGAATGCCCTGTCTTTTTGCCCAGGCGATGAAGTCATAAACGATGAGGAGATAATCGCACATCCCTTTGGAAATGATGATCTCCAACTCGGTGCTCAGTCGATCGCGCACCACCTGCATCGGTTCGAGCTCGGGATATTTTTCCTGTACCTTTGCCAAAATATCGGGAGTGTATCTTGTCGGAATCGAGGTGTCGCACAACTCTCTCAAAAAATCTGCGGCGGCGTTGACGCGCTCCTCTTTAGTGAAGGTCTTCCCTTCCAAGCTCGGAGGGACATAGACAGGATAAAATCGGGTTTTGAAATCGAGTTCCACACTGCACTTTTTAGCAATGTCGAGCGTCGCATCGAGAGCATCTGGACAATCGGCAAAAAGGGCGCGCATCTCTTCGGGCGATTTGAAGTAGAGCTCGTGGGTGAACGCGACCTGACGTTTAGGATTGGGAACGCGGTTCTTGAGATTGCCGAACGAATCCTTTTCCCAAACTTCGCACGGTTCTCCCGATTGGATATTGATTAAAATTTCATGGGCTTGCCAATCGCCTCTTTCCAAGTAGCGGATATCATGGGTCGCGACACACCGTATCCCCATCTTCTCGGAAAGTTCAAGAGAACGGGCGATGATCTTTTCCTGATTTTTCACCACATCGAGATAGGTTTGGTAGATCCATCCCTCTTTCTCCATCCCGTCGGCGCGCACATCCTCATCTTTCATCCGGTGCCGCTGCAGCTCAAAATAGAAATCTTTGCCGAACAACTCTTGAAACCATTGGATTTCAGCAAGAAGCTCTTCTTCTTTGCCCTGGATCATGAGGGCGGCGATTTTCCCCTGCATGGTTCCAGAAAGGCAGATCAACCCCTCGGCGTACTGGGCGAGCAATTCCTTATCGATGCGGGGCGTGTAGTAAAAGCCTTCTAAGAAACCGAGCGAACTGAGCTTGCAGAGATTTTGGTACCCCTTTTGGTTTTTGGCGAGAAGAGTAAAGGGGTAGCTAGGAGGGGTCCCATGGATCCGCTTCTTTTCATGGCGCGAACCGGGGGCAAGGAACATTTCGCAGCCAAAAATCGCCTTAACTCCGGCGGACTTGCACGCTTTATAAAACTCTACAGCAGCGTAGAGATTTCCAAAATCGGTCAGCGCGAGAGCTTCTATTTTGTGCTGAGCGGCGCAGGCAGCCAGTCCGTTAACGGAGGCTGTAGATTCTAAAATAGAATACTGAGAGTGCGCGTGGAGAGGAACCCAGGACATTAAAATAACTCTTAGTCGTTAGGCTTTTGTTGCTTCTTCGTCAGTATATGCCGGATTGGATTTTACTGACCAGAGAGGAAGTAATAAAGCCATAGAGACGGCGCAGCAAATGACGAGGATGATAAAAAAGCCTTGCCACCCCCAAATCTGCGTGAGGGTTCCCAACGGATAGCCCGCAGCTGCGGCGCCTAAATAGGAGATGCAACTGACAAACCCGTTGGAGGTCGCGGCCGCTTTTTTATGGGATAGCTCCGCGGCGGACATCCCGATGAGCAGCTGAGGGCCGAACACTAAAAATCCAACGACAAACATCAGGAGCGAATCGACCAGAGGAAGGTTCGGCGACAACCAAAAGGCCAAGACCGCAAAGACCATCCCGAAGCAGAAGAGGATACTGACTGGGCCCCGCCTTCCATCGAAGATCTTATCGGAGGCCCATCCGGCGACGAGGCTACCGCAGAATCCACCGATCTCAAACCAGAACACACAGGCACCAGCGACAAGGTAAGAATATCCCTTAACTTGGACAAAGTAGAGAAGCGTCCAATCGTTCACTGCAGTACGGACGATATAGAGAAAGAAGTAAGAGGCGGATAAAATCCAAATGAACTTGTTCGTGATGACGTGCTTTAAAATAATCTCTTTTACGCTGAGCTCCGACTCCTCAAGCTTCTTGCCTCGGGGATAATCATCTTTGAATTTTTCAATGGGGGGCAATCCGAGAGATTGGGGAGTGTCGCGCAGACGGTTGAGCAAGAAGAAGCCGACCCCGATACACATGACCCCGGGGACAAACATCGCAAAACGCCACCCGAACATCTGAACGCAGACCGCCACAATAATAGGGATGACCGCACCCCCGACGCTATGCGAGGTGTTCCACGCCCCCCACCATCTGCCCCTTTCTTTTTGAGAGTACCAGTGGGTGAGAAGCCGATTGCAGGGCGGCCAGCCCCATCCCTGAAACCATCCGTTGAGGCCCCAAAAAATGGCGAAGACTAAAACAGAGGAAGAAAGGCCGAAGAAAATATTGAATAAACCGGTCAAAATCAGGCCGAAGCCCATGAGATAGCGAGGGTTGGACCTGTCTGCCATCACTCCGCTGACAAATTTACTGACGCCATAACTAATGGAGAGAACGCTGGCAAGGATCCCGATGTCGCTCTTATCAAATCCCAGCTCCGTCATCATCGCAGGCATCGCGAACGTGAAGCTCTTGCGTGTAAAATAATAGAAAATGTAGCCGACATACATGCCAATAAAAATGCGCATGCGCCAATACTTATACTGCTTTTTTACGACTTCTTGGTCTTGGACCTCGGCAATATGAGGAGGAGGCTTTAGCCAACCAAAAATGCTCAAAGGGATGCTCCCATAATTGGTAAAAAGAGTAAGCGTAAATCGAAACCTTTCATCTGTCAACCTGTAAAATTTTTGCTATGCAACTGCGCCAGGAGTACAGTAAAAATCTTCCGCGAAGTTTACTCAAAATTAGGCTTAAAATCCATTGAAATCCAGATTTGACAACTAGCTCTAGGCAATGTATAAAAAAAATATGAGCAGTATTCCACCGCCGATTAACCCCGAAGACAAGTCCAAACACTGGATTGAGACCCATCGCCTAGAAAAGGAGAGAAAAGGAAAGGAGGAGACCCCTCCGGATTCCTCTCCATCAAAGGTTTACGTCCTCCTCCATTTCATTATAAAAAAAGTATTCCCCTTTCTTGCCTCCGAAGAAAAAAAGGCGGCCCCTCTCGATGTGACCCAGCTCACGGAAGACCTGACATCTATCAAGCTAATTTTTGAAAGCCTAAAAAACGAGGACCTGAGCCATAACCCCCAATTGGCTGTTCAACTGTCTGATCGATGGCACCGCCTGGTCGAAGACTTCAACACCAACAAAGTTGAATATATCGCCAAAGTTCCTCGAATCGTTCAAGATCTGGAATCCTTTTTCAACAAAGTAAATTCCTACCCGCCCAAGGAAGACCTAAATCTTGGCTACTATTTGAAGGAGTATGTGGGCAAAGAGTGGCTCCCCTTTCCCTTCATGGATATTCTCCATCAGTTGCACGAAGAAAAGAAAACGCTCGAAGAGTGGATCAAACTCCTGGACGACATCATCTCCTCATTGTAAATAGTCCGCTGGTCTTAAAAGTTAACATTACTTATACTTAGGGCTTTTCAAGGATTAGGTAATGCAATATTCCATCCCCAAAGGGGTTTTCGATATTCTTCCCGATGAGCCGCTCGATGAGGACTTTTGGCGCCAGTCGGACCATTGGCAATACATCGAAGAAGTCATGCGCCAAACTGCAGGCGACTATGGGTTTAAAGAAATTCGAACCCCGATCTTTGAGAGAACAGAGCTCTTCGTCCGCGGCGTCGGAGAAACCTCCGATATCGTCTCCAAGGAGATGTACACCTTCGAGGATAAAGCGGGAAGATCGATGACGCTGCGCCCTGAAGGGACAGCCTCCGTCATCCGCGCATTTGTGGAGAACCATCTCCATCAAAAAGGATCCCTCCATAAATTTTTCTATATCGGGCCAATGTTCCGCTACGAGCGCCCCCAGTCGGGCCGCTATCGGCAGCATCACCAATTTGGCGCAGAAGCGCTAGGCGTTTGCTCTCCCGAGCAAGATGTCGAATTGATCGACATGGTCTGCGAAATCTACCACCGTTTAGGAATCCAGGAGCTCACCGTCCACTTGAACAGCGTCGGTAATGAGACTTCCAGGAGCCGCTACAAGGAAGCGCTGCAGGCCTATTTGAAACCCCATTTTGAAAAGCTCTCTGACGAGAGCAAAGAGCGGTTCTCCAAGAATGTACTGCGCATTCTCGATTCCAAATCTCCGCAAGATCAAGTGTTGCTGACAGGCGTCCCCTCCATTTTGGACCACTTAAGCCCCGAGGCGAAGGACCATTTCAAAAAAGTGTGCATCCTTTTAGAAAAGGCCAAAATCCCGTATGTCATTAATCCCAAGCTGGTCCGCGGCCTCGACTACTATAACGGCACCGTTTTTGAAATCACCTCCGGGCAACTCGGCGCCCAAAACAGCGTAGGCGGAGGGGGAAGATACGATGGGCTCGTCGAAGCCATCGGAGGACCATCGGTTCCCGGCATCGGCTTTGCGACTGGCATGGAACGGATTTTGCAGACCATGACGAAACAGGGAGTGGCATTCCCTCCTGCGCCCCACCCCCTCATTTTTTTCATTCCTCTAGGGGAGGCCGCCTCAACCTTTTGTTTTGAGCTCCTCTGCAGCTTGCGCCATAAAAAGATCGCTGCCGACATGGACCTAAGCGGGAAAAAAGTCCAACACGGCCTGCAGCTCGCAAACCAATATAAGGCAGACTACTGCGCCATCATCGGGGACCAAGAATTAGCGACCGGTCATGTCCAACTAAAACATATGGCTTCTCGTGAAGTCGAAACGATAGCACTTTCAGAAATCACCACAATATTAAGAAGTAAAAGACATGTTTGATTATAGAAGAACTCATAATTGCGGAGCGCTGAACCGCAACGATCTCGGCACAACCGTTACTCTATCCGGATGGGTCAATCGCAGGCGCGACCACGGCGGACTGATCTTTATAGACCTTCGCGACCGCTTTGGCATTACGCAACTCATCATCGACCCCAACTTGCCTCATGCGACAAGACTGCGCAGCGAGTGGGTGATCTCCATTAAAGGAAAGGTTGCCTTGCGCGCTACCGGAATGGCGAACCCAAAACTGCCGACAGGTGAAATTGAAATCACAGTGACCGACCTGGAAATCCTTTCGCACGCAAACACACCGCCTTTCTCCATCTGCGATGAGGAGATCGACGTCAATGAAGAGCTCCGCCTGAAATATCGGTACCTCGATTTGCGCAGAAGGGATCTGACCCAAAAGCTCATCCTCCGCCACAAAGTGATGATGGAGACAAGGAAATATTTTGACGCCAACGGCTTTTTAGAAATTCAGACCCCCATTCTCTGCAAGTCCACACCTGGTGGCGCCCGCCATTTTCTGGTCCCTTCGAGAACCTACCCCGGCAATTTCTACGGGCTCGCAGAATCGCCTCAGATTTTCAAACAGCTCCTCATGATCGGGGGAATGGATCGCTACTTCCAGATCGCTCAATGTTTCCGCGATGAAGACATGCGCTCCGACCGCCAACCCGAGTTCACCCAGATCGACGTCGAGATGAGCTTCGGCATTCCTAAAGATCTCATGCATTTGATCGAAGGGCTTGTCAAACAAGTCTTCAAGCAGTGCGGCGGGATTGAATTGCACCACACTTTCCCTCATTTTACCTATCAAGAATGCGTCGAAAATTATGGCACCGACCGACCAGACCTCCGCTTCGGAATGCCCTTGGTTCGGATCGACTCCATTGCCAAACGCTCTACGTTCACCGTTTTCCAAGAGCAACTCGATACGGGCGGCTGCGTGAAAGCCCTCTGCGTCAAACAAGGCAGCGAGATCTCGCGCAAAGACATCGACGGCTATACCCAATTCGTCTCGAAATTCGGCCTGCACGGTTTGGCCTGGATGAAACGGCAAGAAGAGGGACTCGCGTCCCATATTGTAAAATACTTCCCCGATGATCTCCAGCAAGAGCTGCAAACTCTACTTAAAGTCGAGCATGGAGACCTCATCCTCATGGCCGCCGGCCCCGAAGATCGGGTCAACCAGGCGCTCGACCATCTCCGCCGCTACATCGCCAAAGAGCGGAATCTCATTCCTGAAAATTCTCTTGAGTTCCTCTGGGTCACCGAATTCCCGATGTTCCGCTATAACGCGGAAGCTAAGCGCCTAGAGAGCGAGCACCATCCGTTCACCTCTCCAAGACCGGAAGACGTCGCCCTTCTAAACTCTGAGCCTTTAAAGGTGCGCGCCCTGGCCTATGACCTCGTCCTAAACGGCTATGAAATCGCCGGCGGGTCTCAGCGGATCCACGATGGCGCCCTGCAAGAGAAGGTCTTCGGACTCCTCCAGCTCTCCCCCGAAGAAATTAAAGAAAAGTTTGGCTTCTTTGTCGAGGCTTTAAACTTTGGAACACCCCCTCACCTAGGGATCGCCTTTGGACTCGACCGCCTCATCATGCTCCTCGGGAAAACAGAGAACATCCGAGACGTCATCGCCTTCCCTAAGACACAAAAAGCCAGCGACTTGATGATGCAATGCCCCTCCCCGGTAGCGCCGTCGCAAATCAAAGATCTTAAGATACACGTGGAGACGACCGATATCACCTGGTAAGGTTTATCCATTGCTACTAATCAAAATAAGGCTTATCATTACTTTATAAACTCAGGAGTTACTCATGTTTAATATCCGTTTTCTCTTTATTTCCATGGCAGCCTGCTCTCTTCTTTGCGCCGACGAGGTTCTTCCTCCCGCTGTAGAAGAATCGGGACCCGACATCGCTAAAGTTTCTGAAGCTTTTGGCCACATGCTCGGAAAGAACATCCAGTCCCTTGGAATTGATTTTGCAACTGACCACGTCGTGAAAGGATTGCAGGACGCCCTCGCCGGACAATCTTCCCCCATGAGCGAAAATGAGTGCATTCAAGCGATTACTGAAGCTCAAGAAAAATCGTTCAAAAAGCTCGCCGTAGAAAATTTACACAATGCGACAGCTTTCCTTTCTAAAAATGGAAAAGAAAAAGGGGTCGTTAGCCTTGAAGACGGCAAGCTCCAATATAAAATTGACAAGAAAGGCAAAGGCGCTGAAGTTGCTGAGCACAATTCTGCTCTAATCCGCTACACCGGCAAGTTCATCGACGGGAAAGTATTCGGTTCTTCTAAGGAAGATGAGCTCATCTCCCTCGACGAGACAATTCCTGGCTTTGGCAAAGGATTGATCGGAATGAAAGAAGGAGAAAAACGGACCCTTTACATCCACCCCGAACTCGGCTACGGAACAGGCGGATACCTTCCCCCTAATTCCCTCCTCACTTTCGAGATCGAGCTTGTGAAGGCCAACGTGAATCCTCCTTCTGAAGTCGAAGGGCTGATCTCCAATACCGGCAAAAACAAAGCTCCTTCTGACGAAATTGCGGCTCCTACCGAGCACGCCGAAGCCGTTAGATAGAAGTCGATTTGTGAAGATCGTCCTATTTCAGCCGCAGATTCCCCAGAATACGGGGAATATTGTGAGAACGTGCGCTGTGACAGGAAATTCCCTGATCCTCGTCAGGCCCCTCGGTTTTAGCACATCCTCCCGGATGCTCAAACGAGCGGGCCTTGATTATTGGGAAGGGGTCGACGTCTCCTATCTCGAAGATCTGTTTAGTTATTTGTCAAACTTGTCCGTTCCCTTTTATTTCTTCTCCTCCCACGCCGAAAAATTCTACACAGAACCCGAGTACACGGCGCAGGACCATCTCATTTTCGGTTCTGAGACGTGCGGGCTTCCTCCGCAGTTTCGCGAAAAATGGCCAGAAAGATTTTTTAAAATTCCCATGAAGGCAGAAAGTCGTTGCTTAAATCTGTCCAATGCTGCATCCATAGTGATTTACGAAGCATGGAAAAAGTTCGACTTTGAACAATTTTAGACCGGCTCCCTCGGTCCATTTGCTTTATGAGGCGTTTATTTAAATAGGAAGGGGTTAAAAACCCCTTCCTATTTAAATAAATCGACTAGTTTGGCTATGGGCCAAACGACAGAAAGCAAATGGGCTAGGCAGCCGGACTAAAAATATGCAAAGTCGAACTAAGCAGAAGTTTGAGAGTGTGGCATTATAACCTGTTTTAAAAGCTTTAAGACAGGATAAGATAGCCGCATTCGTTTACCATTTTTAGGACGTGGATGGAATTTCTCAGGAAGGCTAACCCATTTAAACTTTCCTTAGGTTTGCAGATGGTACTTGCAACCATCTTCGGTATTTTTACCGGTCTATTTTTCGGAGAAAGCTGCGCAGTTTTCACCCCCTGGTCCTCCGCCTATATCATGGTCCTGAAAATCACGGCCATCCCCTATTTAGTCTGTGCCATCATTCAAGGCGTCGGCCAGCTGACCGGTACAACCGCGAAAGAAATCCTCAAAAAGGGGATTCTTTTCATTGCACTGGCCTGGATCATTAACCTCGTCATCATCTACTCGATCTCTTTTCTTTTTCCGAAGGCAACCGGCTTGCATGGCAGCACTTACCTGATCCCTGAAACCCCTCCCATCAACTTCGCCCAGCTCCTCATCCCAGAGAATATTTTTTATGCACTGGCAAACAACTACCTGCCGGCGATCGTCGTCTTTTCTCTATGCATCGGCCTTTCCCTCATGCAGATCAAAGAAAAACAGACCCTCATTTCCCTTTTGGATATCATCCTCGCCACCTTGACCCGCATCACTTCGTGGATCAGCCGTATCACTCCTTTAGGGACCTTCATCATCATCGCTAATCAAGTGGGGACCATTGAACTTTCAACCATCAAACAGATGAGCACCTACATCATTCTGTATGTCTTTGCGGCCTGTATGCTCGTCTTTTGGATTTTTCCCCGTTTGGTCAGCGCGCTCACCACCCTCCCTCCCATGAAGTGGATCAAAGATCTTTCTCCCATTCTTCTCCTCGCCTATACGACCAATATGGTGATCGTCGCGCTCCCCTTCATCATTGAGCTGATCAAAAAAGAGGTACTCCTAATCTACCCGAATGAAGACAAATCCTCCTCCCAAGTGCAAGGGATTGTCTCCATTGTATTTAACATCCCGCTCGGGTCGATGTTCATCATTCTTTTTGTTCTATTCTCTTCCTTGTTTTTTCAAGTGCCTCTCAATCCATTCCAGCACGTAGAATTATTTCTCACCACCGTGCTGACCAGCTTGGGAGCGATCGGCATCGGCTCTTGGCTCAACGTCCTTACTTTTTTGCTCGATCTCCTAGGGCTTCCCCTCGACACAAGAGATCTTTACCTCACCAGCGTTCCCTTCACTGCCGGTTTTCAAGCGATGATCTCTGCAATCGAGGTGACCACAATTTCCTTATTCATCACTCTGGCCTGCCGCCGCATGATCCGCTTCCAATGGAGAAAGCTTGTCCAAAGCACCGCGCTCACGATCATGCCCTTAGCCGTAATCTTCTTAGGGCTGAAGCATCTCCAGATGTTTCCCGATATCCGCCACAGCACGAAGAGCATCTGCGAAGTTTCTATCCCCACGCAACTTCCCATCACCATTTATGCGGCAAATAGCCTGCCTCCACTGCTCGCCGATGAAGATCCTTTAGATCGAATCCTAAAAGCAAAAATTCTCAGAGTGGGCTATTACCCTCATGCGATCCCTTTCTGCTTTTATAACGATAACAAGGAACTCGTCGGCTATGACGTCTCGTTCGCTATAGAGCTCGCCAAAGATCTCGGCTGCAGATTGGAGTTTGTGCCACTCAACTACGGAAAGCTCAGCCAAGAGCTGAACGCCAATCTCTACGATCTCGCGATGTCGGCCGTTCCGATGACCGAAACAAAGCTCACCACTATCAATTTCTCCGAGCCTTATTTAGAAGCCCGTTTTGTATTCATAACCAAGGATAAGCGGCGCAAAGAATTCATCTCCTACGACCACATACGCGCGAATAAAAATCTAAAGATCGCTGTCCTGAAAAACTCCTCTTTGGAATCGGTGGCACGCGCCCTTTTCCCCAATCAGCAGATTGTCCCGATAGAGAGCGACCGCGACTTTGAATCCCAAGATCTCGCCGATGCCCTCCTTTGGACAGAGCAGTCGGGAATTTCTTGGATCTTGAGCAATCCCCTCTATACCGTTGTCTTCCCCAATCCCTCGATTGGAACAGAGACCTTGGGGTACGCGACCAAAGCGAACGCCCCCCGTTTTCTCAACTTCCTCAACCAATGGCTGAAGCTGAAAAAAAACGAAGGGTTCACGAAAAATCAGTATGATCTTTGGATTTTAGGCAAAACCGAGCAGATGGAAGAGCGGGAACCCCGCTGGTCCATCATACGCGACGTGCTTCATTGGCAAGATTAGATTAATGAGCCGAAAGAACGAATTTTTTGACTGTTTCCGCATCGCGAAGACCGACGAGTCTGCCCACTTCTTTTCCATCTTTAAAAAGAATAAGTGTAGGAACTGAGGTCACTTGAAAGGTTGATGCTGTTTTCTGCGCGTGGTCGATATCCAACTTTACAATACTCGCTTTCCCTTGAAGTTCAGCGGACAGTTTGACAAGGACAGGCGTCATCATCCGGCATGGACCGCACCAGTCTGCATAGAAATCGACGAGGGTAACACCCTTGCTAACCCCTTCTTTAAAAGAATCTTCTGTAAGTTTTTTTAGCTCGTCTGCCATTTGATGTTCTCCGTATATTATAGGGTTACGATAGACGAATCTTCAATTTTTCGCTAACTCAAAAACTATATTTAGAGATCACTAACGCTTATTCCAATGAGTGAAGAGTGCTCGCGCATTTTTAAAGTTGCTATTGGCAAGCTGAGCGATCTTCCCAGCGTCAAGCTCTATAGTACAGTTAATATTTCCACCACCCACTTGGGCAAATTCATCCATGGTAAACCCTGCGTTGGCGTAGTCTTCGCACAGCTCGGGAAACGGTAGACTCTTAGAAATACGGGCTGCTACCTCCGGCGTCACAATCCGCATGCCAATGGGCTTGCTATTAAATTCTTCAAGCAATTTCTCCTTCACTTCTTGATGGCTCATTCCCTCCGGGCGCAGACCAAGTGTGGTGAAGGTTTGATGATCAGGAGTGTCATCGCAGCACATAGTCAGATAGCTGCCTGCCTCTCCATTGATGTGTTTAAACGGATAATGAGGCACATTTGAAATTTGAACGATTTGGCCTTTTGCAATTTTCTGAGCAGGTTGAGTTTTGATGTATAGAGGTTCGAGAGGCGTATCAAGCGCATCGGCATGGATGACAAGGGGGGTTGGGGAGTCAGCGGCAAAGAGCATATCAAACTTCTCAGTACCAAGAACCCCTCGGATCGCTTCGTAGTAACCAATTTGGCATGTTTCTCCACAGCTTAAAAGACTCAGCCCTTGGCGGATGGCTGCAAGCGCTTCGCTGGGTTTAGCCCCGGGCTTTAAGAGAAAGTGCAACGGTCGGATGCCCGTTGGCTTCTGCAAGTCTTTTTGCATGACAAAATGGCTGGCAGGAGCGATCCCGTGAAAAAGGTTACCCGTTTTCACAAACCAATCGATCCGCTGGACTTGGTCCATTGATTCAAGCGCCATGAAATAATCGTTCGGGTAGAACACCCCGGATTTTAGTAAATGAACATTGTTCTTGTAGCCCGCCATCCGTTCTTGGTTATCTGCAGCGATGGCGCGGACGGTGGCAACTGCAATCTCCGACAATCTCTCTTGGACTTGCTTTCCCGAGGCCAGCTTCGGCAATGGATTTTGGAGTGATTGTTGTTCTGCAGGTTTAATCTTAGTTGCTGTTGCCATAAAAACTCCCGTTTACAAACAAGAATGATAAAAGCATTTACTATTAAAGTCAAAATGAAAAACACCGAATGAAAAGCTTTAAAAACAGGTCTTGTTAATTTATTTCTGATACAAATCGGAGATAGGATAGGTTCATGATACAATAACGGTAACGAAAAAATAACTTGACCCGCTCCTTAGTGAACGGTACCGCACCTGACTGGACGACCGATCTTCCTCCGTTTCCTGGACAAAAAGGAGATTTTCTTTTAGACTCACCCCATTCTGCGGCCATGGCGGAATTGGTAGACGCGCTAGATTCAGGTTCTAGTCGGGGCAACTTGGTGGAGGTTCGAGTCCTCTTGGCCGCACTTTCCTACGGTGGAGTCCCTTTGGCTCCGGCGAGATACCAGAGACGCAGCGCTTCAATCTTGTTCTTAAGAGCTTCAGTCATCGCCGTTTGGGCTTCCCTTTTATCCATATTCGCAAAAGCTTCCCATAGAATCGGCGATCCGAATACGCATGCTGTCCTTCCCCAAGGTTTAGGGAAGCGGTGATGCCGGTTCCAAACTTTATAGGTCCCGTGGACGTAGGTGGGAATAATCGCAGAGTTGGTTCTTGAAACCAGAAGGCTGATCCCCGGCTTGATGACCCCTAAAGAGTCTGCCTCTTGGCGGGCGCCTTCGGGAAAGAGAATGACTTTCTTTCCTTCGTTGAGAAGCTTGCAGAGGGTTCTAAATACAGCGACATCGCTCGCGTCACCGCTGACCGGATGGGTATTCAGCGCGCGGATGAGAGCCCCTAATCCGAAAACTCTGAACAACGACTCGCGCGCTAAAAATTGGACCTCTTGAGGACAAGAAACGGCGACTAGAGGAGGGTCCAAAAAGGAGGTGTGGTTCGGAGCGATGACCGCCGCTTTCGAGGTGAAGTTTTCTAAACCGTAGATCTTGAGGCGATAAAAGACTTTGAAATAGCACCAAGCGAGAAAAAGAATGGAGCGATAGAGGAAATTCATCCCTGGGGCTTGCCACGACGCTTTCATGAGGGATGTTTTTCCGTTTTATAGCGAATGATCCGGTCGACCACCTCATTCAGGGTGAGATCTGAGGTGTCGATCTGGAGCGCATCCTCAGGACATTTTAAAGGAGCGAGCGTTCGCGTGGAATCTAAAGTGTCGCGGCGGTTCATATCGGCGACCATTTTTTTCTCATCCATCTTTTTGGCTTCTTTAGGATTTTTCACCTTGAGCTCATCGAGGCGCCGTTTTGCCCTGATCTGTGGATCCGCGGTTAAAAAGATCTTCACTTCGGCCTTGGGAAAAACAACGGTGCCCAGGTCCCTACCTTCGAAAACCACATTACCCTGAGCGGCAAAATCGCGCTGGACCTTCCACAATGCCTCGCGGACGGGAAGGAGCGCCGCTACGGCAGAGACAATATCGATCACTTTTTGAGAGCGGATATCTTGGGTCACATCATAGATCCCACAAAAATAACGAGGCTCTCCCGCCGTTTCTTGAATGCGAAAGCTAAAGTGTTTGAGCATATCTTCAATGGAGGGAATGTCATCGACGGCAATCTCTTCGTTCAAGAGCTTCCAGGCCACCGCGCGGTACATCGCCCCCGTATCAAAGTAGGCAAAATGAAGTCGCTTAGCGACCTCTTTGGCGACAGTTGTTTTGCCTGTTCCTGAAGGTCCATCAATAGTTATGATCATAAGTAGAAGTACACAATTGGGGTGGTTAGGAGGAGTGAATCGACCATGTCAAGTACGCCGCCTAATCCCGGAAGCGTATTGCTGTCTTTGACATCGGCATCCCGTTTTAGAAGAGATTCAGCAAGGTCGCCGATTTGGGCTAAAATTCCAATCGCAAGGCCCATCCATAGGGCGTCGACGAGAGACAGTTTAAGAGGGGAAAATTTATAAAAGGCAAAGCTGGCAGCAACGGCAAAAACAAAACCCGCCACTGCGCCTTCTACGGTTTTTTTCGGACTGAGGACCGGGGCCAAATAATGTTTCCCTGCGAGCCTGCCGGCGAAATAGGCAGCGACATCGGTGATCTTCGTCACCACGATCAAATAGACGATCCACCACTGCCCCTGAACCGGATAGTTGATGATCTTTAAGATTAAGCTCATCGGGACGGCCACATAGCAGACCCCGAAAAACTCCACAGCGATATGGCTGATGGCGTGCGGCATTTTTTGGAAGTGGAACAGGAAAAACAGCACCGCCCCAAAAATAAGAACAATAATAGGTAACGCAGATAAAAACGGCCATAGCACGGAGAGATAAAACGTGACGACAAAGGCAACGGACACTCCAATCGGAAGCGCAAAGGCGGGTTCCAATCCTGTGGCTTTAGCGAGCTGCAAATATTCCCAGACGCCCACAGCGACGAGGACCGCGACCAGTCCGGCGAGCAAGAAGTTCACAATATAGAGTTGGGAGTAGACGATAAAAAATGCCAATACGGCTAAGGACAGAACTGAAACAGCCATTCTTCTTCTTAAATCTGCAAGTCTCTTTGTTTTCATACGCCCCACCTTCGGCCACGTTTTTGGTATTCTAGCACAGCTTCTAAAAGATTTCCTTCAGTAAAATCAGGCCACAGAACGTCTGAAATATAAACCTCTGCATAGGAAAGCTGCCACAAAAGAAAATTACTAATTCTGTTTTCACCGCTGGTCCGGATCAAAAGTTCGGGGTCCTTCCACTTCGCGGTATTCAAATAGCTGGAAAAAACCTGCTCTGAAATCTCGAGGCTTTTTAATTTCCCTTCCGCGGCATCCTTAGCAAGCGCTCGCGTTGCCTGTAAAATATCGTTCCTTCCGCCATAGTTCATCGCGAGGACCAGTTCGATCTGATCGCAATGGGCTGTTGCCAGTTTGCACTCTTCGACAGTATCTCGAACCTCGGCGGGCAATCGGGAGAGATCACCAATGGCATCCAACTTAATGCCTTCTTCGATCATCGCCTCTTTTTGTCTAAGAAGATAATTCTTAAATAGATGCATGAGGCCGTCCACTTCATCTTCAGGGCGCGACCAGTTTTCACTAGAAAAGGAAAAGACTGTAAGCACCTTGATACCCAAGGCCTTAGCTGCCGAAACGATGTCGGTGAGCGCATCGGCCCCCTTCCAGTGCCCCATAATAGGCGCGAGGGAGTGGCTCTTGGCCCATCTCCGGTTGCCGTCCATTATAATAGCGACATGGCGAGGTACACGGCGGGGGTCCAGATCCTTCAGGTCTTCGGGGGAATAGATGCACTCTTCTAACTTTTCTGTTTGCATTGCACGCGGCTCTATACTAACTTGGCTTAAAACTTCTTTGCAAAGAATAGCTGATCTTCGATTTGATTAGACAACACTTTTTCTAGGCGGATTCAAGTTATAACCCAACTTGTCCCCTACCTTGCTCGAGAGATTGAGCGAGGAAGGTAGAATACAAGTTTTACGACGACTCCCAGGTCTTGAGACCTGGAAGTCGTCGTAAAACGCAGTAGTTTACATTTCGTAGCCGATCTATCGAGCAATCGAGTTCTCTGTATAAAACTGTTCAAGTTTTGAATTGTTAAAATTCGTTTAAAATATATTTTATTTTCCCTTCCTACTCCTTTATCCGCGCGCTCCGATAGGCAATCTGCTGGACTTTCCTCCTCGCTCAGGTCTTAAGACCTGAGGCTCGTCGCAAATCTTGCACCTAGCCTATCTCGCTCGCGCCTAAGGGAGGGTAGGGGGCAATTTGGGTTATTATTTTAACTAGACAGAATCTTTAGGGACTCGTATCCTGGGTAGATTACAAAAGGAACCTGTTTTCATGGAAAAGCAAAAACGTTGGCAGCTCTTTCTTATCATCGCTGTGATCTTTCTTACCGTTTATAACATTCTTCCCACAGTTTTTTTCTACACCAAACCGCTCAAAAAACCGATCGATGAAAAGAGAGCCAATGAGATCTCCCTAGGGATCATGGACCGGGTCGATCAGCTGGAAGGCGAATCGATCGAGTGGCTCAACTCATTTTGCAAAAATATTGGAACCAAGCCTTTATCGGTCGTTCTCAATCCTCAGGAACCCCAATTTGTAAAGGTCACCTTTAAAACGGCACAGGACGCCTCTCTATTCCGCAACTATTTGCCGAGAGCCGGATCGCTAATCCCATTTGTCGCCTCGCAACTTTCGTTGTATGACGATGAGCTCGGCAGTAAAACGGTCGTTGTGGAGCGGCATGTCCCCATCCATTTCAATCCTCAAGAAGGCAAGAACTATTTTGAGTTTTCCCAAAAATGGGACGCTCAGGGCAATCCAACTGAACTCTATCGCGCCCTTATCAATGACCGCGTACTGCAGCTGGGAGGCATTCTCGGCGGCGTTTCAGAAAATGCGAGTTATGTCAGCGGCATAGCGGCCAATCCGAATGATCCGCAAGCTCAAGAAGCCTTGGACATCGTTGCCCATAACCTTCTCTCGTTCACTCGGGTCTTTGGGGAAAACTCTTTAATTTCTAAACGTTATTTTGCAAGTTTTACCCAAGTTGAAAATACCGACCGGGATCAGCTGATCAGCCAATTTTTACGCGGGATCGATCAGACCAAAGACAAAATAAAATTAGAAAGAATCGGATTGCAGCAAGAAAGCCAAAACTTGCAATCCCAGTCCCAATTTCTGGACATCGTCAAGCAGCAGCGCTTAGATGCTCTTCTCGCAAAAGAAAGAACACTGACCGCAATGTCGGCTATGATTCACAAAAACCAGAGCGCCTTCGCCTCCGGTAAAGCTCCCCTGTCCGATGCCGCCTTGAGAAGCCAGTTGCAAGAGGGCAAGTCCGCCATTTCTTTGGCAGATCATAACGCCTTTGTTTCTGAGATTGCGATCGACTGGGCAAAGGATAGCGTCTCATTAAAATTGCATCCCGACCTCCTTGCTTCGATCCAACAAGTGGAAAAAAGTCAGAATGCCCTGAGAAACGAGCTGGACCAACTACTTTATAATGAGATCGCGACCGTATCCAGACAGTCGGGCGAAACGATCGCTCCGCACCAAGACCAATTCCTCATTTCCTTAAACGCTCTACAAAACAGCAGTAGCTTTTTGGCGATGCGCCTGGCGCCTATTGCCGTTGCAGAAACTGTCCAACTCAAGGAAATTTTAGAAAACACCTGGCATCCCAGCCACCCCGATCTCAGCCGTGCCTCCTTCCCCATTTGGGACTATGAGACCTTCCAAAAACTCACCCCAGAGCAGCAACGCCTTGGGCTCGTGATCTACGCGCCCGGCACACAGAAAAAACGGGGATCTGGATTTAAAACAAGCTCGCTCTACATCCTCGCCAAAGGATTGGATAAAATCGTCCAGAGGGTGCAAAACGCTCCTGAGTCCGACGCCTCGCGCCAGTTCCTCCAGGATTTCAATCAATTGCGTAAAATTTTACAGCAAAATGGCTACGCAGGTTACCCCGGATCTTACTACCGCGTAAGTAAGGAACATGCGAACGATTTCATCTTTGAAAAAGAGAACTATTTCCAGACCGTATTAAAAGCGACCCGCGAGAACTTCAACACCTACGGATCGAAGCGCTATGCCATTCTGGAGTTCACCGACGTCGAACAGCGCATCTTGACCGAAAATAAAATCGGCAACCAGATCCACGAGGATCTGTTGAAGTGGAGAGACGACTATTTAACCGCACAGCTCAATCTAAAAGGAGCTACTGCAGCCGATGTGCCGCCTCCCACCAAAAACATTCTCTTAAGCAACTTCAAACTTAGCTTTGCCAAATACTTCCGTGGCGATGAGCGAAAAATCCTCCATTGGGGACTCGATCTTTCCGGTGGAAAGACCGTACAAATCGAACTGCGCGACAGCAACAACCGTTTGGTCACCAATGAAATGGACATCAAACAGGGTATTAATGAGCTGTACCAACGCGTCAATAAAATGGGCGTCTCCGAAGTGAGCATCCGCCAAGAAGGGAATCTTATTTCTTTAGATTTCCCCGGCTCGCAGAGCCTTTCAGCGACAGAGCTCGTCAAAGCTTCCACCATGTATTTCCACGTGGTCAACGAACAATTTACGCCGCGCAACCCGCAGCTTTCCGATGTGGTGAACCGCTTCCTCCAAGAAGTTTGGAACGAAGCCCTCGTCACAGGGCGGAAAAGCGTGGAAGATCTTAACCTCATCGCCTGGAGACATCTCTCCGGTGACGGGTTAAATTCAGCATCGGCAGAACCCCGCAGCCTCGCCGCAAAAGCCCTCTACGATCAAGGCTTGCGCCTCCCGAACCCTCAAGAGAACATCACAGCAGCGACGTTGGAGCAAACCTATTCGCAGATCGCCCTCCTTCGAGGCTCCGATTTTTCAGCGTGGCAGGGACAAACGCACCCTCTTCTAATCGTGTTCCGCAACTACGCCTTGGAAGGGTCTAACCTAGAAAATGTGCGCGCCTCTTACGATCCGTCCCAAGGAAACTACCTCTCCTTTGGCATCAGCGGCTCGCGCGCCAAAGATGACCTCTTCGCCTGGACATCCCAATTTTCTAAAGATAAAGTCCTTGGCACGCCCAATGAAGCCTATTCCCAGGGCGGTGGTTGGAGAATGGCTGTCATTCTTAACGGTTCGATCATCAGCTCCCCTACGCTTAACGACGCCCTCCGCAACAGCGCGATGATCACCGGAAGCTTTACCCAAAGAGAAGTGAACCAGCTCGAAGCCGACCTCAAAGCCGGTTCTCTCAGCTTCACACCGCACATCCTTTCTGAGAAAAATGTGAGCCCGGAACTCGGCTCCCACGAAAGAACTCTAGGAATTGTGGCGACCGTACTGGCCCTCGTCCTCGCTTGCTGCGCCATGGTCGGCTACTACCGCTTTGGCGGTTTCATCGCTATGATCGCCGTCCTATTCAACCTTCTGATCATGTGGGCGACCCTGCAGAATTTACAAGCGACAATGACCTTGGCTGGAATTGCAGGCATCATTCTTACTCTAGGGATGGCCGTCGATGCCAACGTTCTCGTGTTTGAAAGGATCCGTGAAGAATTCGCTGTCTCAGGAAGGATCGCTTCCGCCGTTCATGCGGGATACCGCAAGGCCTTCTCTGCGATCATCGACTCCAACGTGACCACCCTGATCGCCGCAGTGATCCTGCTCAACTTTGATTCGGGCCCCATTAAAGGGCTCGCTCTGACGTTAATTATCGGGATCGTCTCTTCACTTTTCACCGCCCTTTTCGTAACCCGTTTTTATTTCTCCGGGTGGGTGCAAAATCCGAAGAACCAGGTCCTCAAAATGTCCTCCTGGATCAAGCCTCAAAACTTCAACTTCATGAAGTACACAAAGATGACTGTTGTCTTCTCTGCCATAGTCATTGTTATCGGCAGCTACCTTCTCTTTGCTCAGAGACACACGATGCTCGGGATGGATTTTACCGGCGGATTTGCCGTCACCTTAGAAGTGAAAGAAAAGCCCGGCGTCAACTACCGTCAGGTCATTGAGCAAGCGCTGATCAAGCAAGGGGCAAAACCTCAAGATTTCCAAATCCGCGAGCTCACTCCTTCAAACCATGTGCGCATTTTCTTAGGCACAAGTATGGAACAGCCAGGCCGCCCCTTCTTTGGAATGCCGGTTGCCTACGATCTCAAAGAGGTCTCTTATCCCTTTGAGACCAATCCCAAATTAGTGTGGATTGTGAGCGCCTTAAACCAATCGAACATCGCATTGACCCAGGGCTCCTTATCCCACTTGGATCGGGACTGGACCCAAGTCAGCGGTCAAATCTCCTCATCCATGCGCAATAGCGCCTTGATCGGTTTGATGATCGCCCTCGCTTGTATCTTGGCCTACATCACCATCCGCTTTGAATTTAAATATGCCATCAGCGCAACGCTCTGTTTGGCGCACGATGTGATCTTTACTTTGGCGTTCCTCGGCATTCTCCACTTGCTGCGGGTCCCCGTCCAAATCGACCTAAACACCGTAGCCGCCCTGATGACGATCGTGGGATATTCGTTGAACGACACCATCATCGTATTCGACAGGATTCGTGAAGATGTGCGTCTCATGAAAAAACGATCGTTCTCTGAACTCATCAACCAATCGCTCAACACAACCTTGAGCCGCACGTTGATGACATCGGGCACGACCCTTTTAGTTCTTCTTCCTCTGGTTCTACTGGGCGGAAGTACAATCTTCGGTTTTGCCCTCGTTATGTCGATCGGTGTCATTTTCGGCACCCTCTCTTCACTGTTCATCGCAGCACCTTTGATGAAGTACTTTCATGACAGAGAACTGGAGAAAAAACCTACAGTTGAATTGTTGGACTAGTCTTTCATAAGTCCCAGAAAGCGCGACAGATACGGCGTGTTTTCTGGGATTTTTTCTTGCGCATTTTTCGGCGGACGCTATACTACAGAAAAATTTGGATTTTGACTTGCCGAGAATCCGTCTTATGCCTAATCTAAATTTAAGCTGCAAGAAGGGTAACTTATGGTGCGTCAACAGGTTAGCAATGACCCCATATGGGTATATCCGAAGGTCGACGAAGAGTGGGCCAAGGCTATTATTAACGAATTCAACATCCATCCTGTAACAGCGCAAGTGCTCGTGTCGCGCGGATTCACCACCTTCGAAGAAATCCACGAATATCTCTACGCCAAACTCCCCAATCTTTTTGATCCCGATCTTTTCCCCGACATGAATCTAGCGGTAGATCGCGTGGCGCTCGCTTTGCAGCGCAAAGAAAACATCCTCATCTATGGCGATAACGATGTCGATGGAATCACCGCGGCCACTCTACTCACTGACTTTTTCCGCTACATCGGAGCGAATGTTTTTTATTATGTGCCCAACCGCACCTCTCTGAATCAAAGCCTCATTTTAGATGCCATCGAATACGCCGTAAAAAATGAATGCAAACTGCTCATCACCGTCGACTGCGGGATCACCTCCGCCAATGAGATTGAGCAGGCCGTCAAACGGAATGTCGATGTCATCGTCACCGATCACCATGAACCTACTGATAAACTTCCCCACTGCGTCGCGACACTAAATCCCAAACTCCTCAACAGCACCTATCCCAATCGCGAACTCACTGGAGTGGGCGTCGCCTTTAAATTGGCGCACGCGATCACGAACTATTTGATTTCCACTTCGGCAGTAAGCACCGGAAAGATCGACCTGAAACGGTATCTCGATCTCGTTGCCTTAGGCACAATCGCTGACATGGGGTCTCTGCGCGGCGAAAATCGGATCTTGGTCCGCTACGGCCTTAGACAATTGCGCCGCACGCGCCGCATCGGCCTCACCAAATTATTTTCGGTGTGCGATGTTAAAACATCCGAGATCACTCCGGTCGATATCGCTTCCAAAGTCGCTCCGCGGATCAACAGTTTAGGACGCATTGCAGAACCGAGAAAAGGAGTGGAACTCCTCCTGCTACGCGATCCCATCGCTGCAGAAGCGCTTGCTATGGAACTCGACTTGAATAATATCGAGCGTCAAAAGATCGAGCGGAAAGACTCCGCCGACATCGATAAATACATCGCTTTCCATCCTGAAATTCTTTTGGATAAAGCCCTTGTCCTCGTCTCGGAAAAATGGCACCCCGGCATCATCCCAATCATTACAGCGCGGATCGCAAAACTCTATAACCGCCCGGTATTAATCATCGCGATCGACAACGGGATCGGCAAAGGATCGATGCGGACAATTTCAGAATTCCCCCTCCTGCCGCAGCTGAAGGACAACGCCTCTCTTCTCTTAAATTTTGGGGGCCACGATTTTGCCGCCGGACTCACCATCAAAGAAGAAAACATCGCCGAGTTTAAAGAGCGTTTCATCCACGCTGCCAATGAACAATTAAAAGACCTCGATGTATTGACGAAGCTACATCTCGACGCGAAGGTGAACTTCAAAGACCTCACGTTCGACTTTATGGAATCTCTTAACCTATTAGAACCGTTCGGCAATGAAAATCAGCCGCCGATCCTCTATTGCGAAGCCGTCCAAACTTGGCCGCCCAAAATTGTGGGCAAAACCCACCTAAAATTCTACCTCGAGCAAAATGACCGGACCCTGGAGGGGATTGGCTTTGGGATGGCCTCTAGGAAAGATGAGCTCACCCAAAAGAACATCAAGCTCCAACTCGCCTTCACCCCGCATGTAAATACTTTTTTGAACAAATCGAGCATTCAGCTCCAAATTCGTGACTTTCAAGTGGTTCCGCCGATTAATGGTTGACCAAAAGATCTTCTGCACTTATTCCTTGGAAAATGGTATGATTGCCCCCCACAGGATATTATTTTGATTAAAGCTTCCATTGAAGATTTGGCGTTTGGCGGAAATGGCGTTCTTAAAGATAACGGCTTTGTCGTCTTTGTCCCTTTTACAGCCCCCCAGGACGTCGTCACCGTCAATTTAACCCAGAAAAAGAAATCCCACGGATTCGGGACCTTAGTCTCGATTGAGAAAAAAAGCCCTCATCGCATTGAACCCAAATGCCCCCATTACGGCACCTGCGGCGGATGTCAGCTGCAGCACATCAATTATGGGGCCCAGCTCGAAGCTAAACGCAACTTTATCCAAGATGCCCTCAAGCGGATCGGCAGGATCGATTTTGCCGTGCCGCCCGTCGTCCCTGCCTCTTTGGAGTGGAATTACCGCAAACACATCCGGCTGAATTTGCGAATCAAAGGACTCGGATTCCAAGCCGGCTATATTGGGTGCGACGGACAAGAATTTGTCGCTGTTGCGTCATGCCCCCTCTTTGCCGAAGAGCCTTGGGATGTCGCACTGGAAACCCTCTTCAATCTAGGCATTGAGCAAGGTTCTCTCCGCATCTTCAAAACCTCTACGGAAAAACTGATTCTCGCCTTCTCGTTCTCCCCAGCCCTTCCTAAAAATCGGGAAGCCTTTGCAAAGGGGGCCTTAAAAGATAACATCCAAGGGATCGTTTTCCAAGCCCCCGGACAAAAGGAATCTTTCGGAACCGTGCACGATGAGATCACCGTCGAAGAGTTTCGCTTCCGCTATTCACCCTATGGCTTCATCCAAAATCACCCCGAGCAGAGCTTAAATATCTACCGAACCTTGCGAGAGATGATCAACCCTTCACACAAGCAAGTTCTCGACCTCTATTGCGGGATCGGAATTTCGAGCTTACTCCTGAAACGCGAGGTGATCGGCATTGAAAGCCATCCCGACTCAGTCAAGTTCGCTATAGAAAATGCACGTCTCAATCAGGTCTCTTCGGCAAAGTTTGTGGAAGCGAAAGTGGAGTCCGCAAAGATCTATCAATACCGGGCCGATACAGTGCTCATCAACCCTCCTAGAACAGGCCTGCTGCCCTCTGTAATCGCCGATTTATTGAACTTAAAGCCCAAAGAGCTCATCTACACCTCATGCATGCCTTCAACGCTTGCAAGAGATCTAAAAGACCTTACACCGTTCTATACGATTCAAGAAGTGAAGGCCTTTGACATGTTCCCACAAACGACCCACGTAGAAACCATCGTCAAGCTGAAAAGAAAATAAAGACAAAAAAAATCACCTGACCGCTAAGCCAGGTGATTTGTAGCCTGAGAGGATAATCTGAGTTTAGATTGCCGCTGGGCTCTCAACACGTTTGTTGAGATAGTTTTCTTGGTACGATTTCACATCATTTGCATGAATGACCCACGCAGCGCCTTTACGGACCGCTTTCATTAAACCAACGCGTGTCGCGTAGTAGATTTTTTGTGGGGGAACATTCAACATTTTCGCAACTTGATTAATCGAGAAATATCCTTTCTGATTATCAAACAAAAGTTCGCCATTAAACATGGACTTCGTTCTGGAATATTTTTGTTTGCGATATTCTTCGAGATCGTTGAGATCAATCGTCCAACGAGTCGTATCTTTAAAAGCTTTGAGCTTTTTTTGCTTGATAGCAACGTAAATAGCTTGTCTTGTTACGTTATTAATTTTTGCAGCTTCTGTGATAGAAACGGCTTTTTTATTAGACGAGATTGCCTCTCTAATCTCAGCAGTGATTTGCTGATTCATTTGATTGTCCATGGTTTTTATCCTCCTTACTAATTAAATTAATTCTTTTACAAACTGACTGGTTTTAATATTACCCAGGCGATTTGTTGAGATTTTGTTAAAAAATCTCGATTACACGTTTTATGTTCAGACGCATGTATTATCTTACTTAGATATTTCATTATTACATAAATACGAATTGAATACAATTGGTATTTTTTTGAGTTGACGCTTTTTTCATAGCGATAAACAGGACCTTAGCGGTATGCTGAAGATGAAAATGACAAAACAATTATTTATCCACTTTAAAATCAACTAGTTATGCACAAGATTTTACTATTCCTGATCTGCCTCTTTTCGATCTGCGAAGCTAAGGCCCCTCCTCAGCTGACCACCCACGACACCTGTGTAAAAATCGAGGAAATCTTGAAGGCCCACGTCTCCTATCAGAAGCTCACCCCGGAGCTCCTAGATCGGGCCCTACAGAACTATATTGAGGAGCTCGACCCCTCTAAAACCTATTTTATAGAGTCTGAGATAGCTTCCTGGTTAAAGCCCTCTCAAGAGCTTTTAGGGGCGTCCTTGGAACAGTATAAGAATGAAGACTTTACAACATTTGAAGAACTTCACGAGGTGATGATTACCGCAATTGCCCGGAGGAACCTCTTAGAAAAGGATATCGATCCGGCGCAGCTGCCAAAGAATGTGCAAAGCTCTGAATTTAAAGAGCTTGCATGGACTAGGTCTGAAGAAGAGCTCAAAGTGCGTTTAGAACGGATCCGCGCCCTCCAACTCGATACCGCCGAGAAGCTTAAATCAGAGACTAGGCCTCAGTTCCTTAAGCGCTTAAACAAGCGCCGCGTCAACCGTGAAGAAGAGCTGATAACGAATTCCCCGAAAGAAAAAAAGCAACTCGTTCTGGCTTATGTACTTAAAGCTGTCAGCTCCTCTTTAGACTCTCAAACAGCCTATTTTACCCCCGCAGAAGCCAATCAATTCATGATCCAGGTCCAGCAGCGCCTATTTGGGATCGGGGCCCAATTGCATGACGATTTGAGCGGCTTTAAGATCCTCCGCATCCTAGAGGGCGGACCCGCCATGTTAAGTGAAAAATTGAAAGTTGGAGACCGGATCATCGCCGTAGATAATGAGCCTGTCGTCGGCATGGATATCGTAGAGGCTGTCGAGCTCATCCGCGGCCAACAGGGAACGACTGTAAAACTCACCATTCTCCGCGAGATCGGATCTGACGAGAACAAGCAGGAAGAAAAACTCGACATCGAGATTGTCCGCGCCGAAGTCGTCCTTAAAGAAACACGTTTAGAAAAGAGCTACGAACCCTACGGAAATGGAGTGATCGGGCACCTTCACCTCTTTTCCTTCTATCAAGATCCCAACAGCTCTTCCGCAGGCGATTTGCGCGATGCGATTTTGGAGATGAAAAAGAAGCAAAACCTCAAAGGAATTGTCTTAGATCTTAGGAACAATGCAGGCGGCCTCTTGCCCCAAGCCGTTTCTGTCACAGGACTTTTTATCTCTAAAGGCGTTGTCGTCTCCGTCAAAGATAACACCGGCGTCGTGCAGCATTTGCGCAACATCGATGGACAACCGATATGGACAGGCCCGCTCATCGTGCTCACCAACCGCACGAGCGCCTCCGCTGCGGAAATCGTGGCGCAAACGCTTCAAGATTACGGCAGGGCCATCGTCGTCGGCGATCCTCACACCTATGGAAAAGGGACCTTCCAAACCTTCACGCTCGAATCTGCAAATTATGGGAAAGTCAATCCTAAGGGAGAATTCAAGGTCACTCGCGGCAGATACTATACCGTTTCCGGAAAGAGCCCTCAGCTGACCGGCGTGAAAGCGGACATCGCGATCCCGGGCATTTTTTCTGCGTTGGATATCGGTGAAGAATTCTCAAAATTCCCTCTGGCCAATGATCAGATCGCAGCGACATTTGAGGATGACCTTTCCGACATTCCGGCCATCCACCGTAATCAGATCATGCGCGTCTATAAAGTGAATATGCAGACCCGCCTCGACACCTATCAACCCTATCTCAGCACCCTGCGGGGCAACTGCGCGGAAAGGCTGGAGCTCAACACAAACTATCAAACTTTTCTTAAAGAGATCGCGAAGCAGGATTTCTCGTCCGATGTCGTCGATTATTACAGCCAAACCGACCTTCAGCTGGATGAAACGATGAATATCATGAAGGACCTAATCCTTCTGATGGAGATATCCCCACCTAAGGGCGGTTAAAGTTTTTCCTTTGCAGATGTACGCCCTTATTCCTTGAATTCTATCCTTAAAACAGCGAAAATGGACCCTATCAAAGGAAAAAAATACTATGAACGTACGCGTCCGCATTGCTCCCTCTCCCACCGGTGATCCCCATGTAGGGACGGCCTATATGGCCCTCTTCAATTTAATTTTTGCACGCCATTTTAAGGGCAAATTTATTCTCAGGATTGAAGATACCGACCGCACCCGTTCGCGGCCCGAGTATGAGGAAAGCATTTACAACGCGCTCAAGTGGGCAAACATTAGTTGGGACGAGGGTCCAGATGTTGGAGGCCCTTTCGGCCCCTACCGCCAATCAGAGCGGACAGAGATCTATCAAAAATATTGCCAGCAGCTTCTAGATACGGGAAAAGCCTACAAGTGCTTTGCTACCCCTGAGGAACTCGCCGAGATGCGCGAAATGGCCTCTAAATTAGGCCATCGCGTCGGCTACGACCGCAGATACCGAAACTGTTCACCGGAAGAAGTCGCGCAGCGCGAAGCTGCGGGTCAGCCCTACGTTGTCCGCCTGAAAGTGCCGCTTACAGGGGACTGCGTTTACGAAGATGGAATTAAAGGAAGGATCACCAGCCCTTGGGCCGATATCGACGATCAAATCCTTCTCAAGTCGGATGGATTTCCCACTTACCACCTCGCTAACGTCGTTGACGATCACCTCATGGAAATTTCCCACGTCATCCGCGGAGATGAGTGGATGAGCTCCACACCGAAACACATCCTTCTCTACGACAGTTTTGGTTGGACTCCTCCTGTATTCATGCACATGCCACTGCTTTTAGGCAAAGAGGGCAAAAAGCTGTCCAAGCGAAAAAATCCCACCTCAATCTTCTTCTACCGCGATAGCGGCTATTTACCGGAAGCCTTCCTCAACTTCCTCACCCTCATGGGCTATAGCATGCCGGGGGACAAAGAGATTTATACGCTGGATGAGATCATCCAAGCCTTCGATCCCAAACGGATCGGTGTCTCCGGGGCCTTCTTCGATGTGCAAAAATTAGACTGGGTCAATCAGCAATACCTGATCAACTCCATCTCAGAAAAAGACTTATGGGCAAGAATGAAGCAGTGGAGCTTCAACGACGCGTTCATGCAAAAGTTGATGCCTTTATGCCACACGCGCATTAAGACATTCGGCGACTTTATGGATCTCGCGCAATTCTTCTTCATTAACAATATCACGTATACCGACGCGCTGATCTGCCCTGCGCCCCTAACGAAAGAGCAGGCGAGCTTCCTCATTCAGGCCATCATCTGGCAACTCGACGAACAAGAGGATTGGGGAACTGCGGGCATTGAAAAAGCGGCGCACGCCGTGGCGGAGATTTTTGGAGTGACCTTCAAGAAAGCCGTGATGCCGATTTTATACGGTGCGATTATGGGAAGACATCATGGACTTCCCCTTTTTGAATCGGTGGGGATCCTCGGCAAAGATCGCACTCGTGCTCGACTTTTGAAATCCATTGAATTTTTGGGTGGGATTTCGAACAAGAAAATGGATATATTGACGAAAGCGTGGATAAAGAAGAGCGCTGCGGAATTGATGAAGACCTAACGGATTTGTTCTTCCTCATTCGTCACCTTGTCCTTAGAAATAATGTAAGAGGGTTGATAGCCGCCATCGGCACAACTCGATAAAAAGGCTAACCCTAGTAAAACTAATATAAAGCGCATATAACCGTTTATTAACATGGCAATAATAGATAAGTCAAATCCTTTTCCTGCAAAGATTAAAGAGCGCTCCCTTTTGAACAAATTGGGATCGACAAAACAGACCTATCATATTGTCCTCGATATCAAAGGATCAGGACTCTCCTTCAAGCCCGGTGATTCGATCGCCGTTATCCCGCAAAATGATGCCGTCCGCGTCCAAGAAGCTCTCCGCACCCTCAATGCCAACCCCGAAGATCCGATTGTTGATCCGCGCAGCAATCAAACGATGACGATGGGCGATTATCTCACCTATAAGGTTAACTTAACGCGTCTCCCCGCATTTGCCCCTCTGCTCCCCCGCTTTTATTCTGTCGCCTCCTCGGCCAATGCGCATCCCGACGAAATCCACCTCCTCGTGGGACTCCTCCCCGATGGCGTCGCCAGCCCTTTTCTGTGCCAAACCGCCCAAATCAATGAGACGCCCGTCCCGATCTATCTGCAGCCCGCGCATTCGTTCTTCCTTCCCCAGAACCTTGAGACGCACATCATCATGATCGGCCCGGGGACCGGCATTGCCCCTTTTCGCGCCTTCATGCAAGAGCGGCTCCACACCCAATCCCCAGGAAAAAATTGGCTCTTTTTTGGCGAGCGGAACCGCGCCTCCGATTTTTTCTATGAAGATTTTTGGACAGCGCTGACGGTAGATAATCGTTTGAAGCTCGATCTCGCCTTTTCTAGAGACCAAGAAGAAAAATTGTATGTCCAGCATCAGATGTACCAGCAGAGCAAAGAGCTCTGGGACTGGATCCAAGAAGGCGCGCACATTTATGTCTGCGGCGACAAAGAGCGGATGGCAAAAGATGTCGACGCAACGCTGCAAAAAATTGCGCAGGAACAAGGGAATCTAACTCCCGATGATGCTAGAGTATTCGTGAGAGGGTTGCGCACACAAAAGCGTTATCTCCTCGATGTGTATTAGAATTGCGAATACCTCTTTTGAGTCGGAACTTCTTCAAACTACACCCATCCGGCTCGATCAGCTCTTAGCACAAAACAACGTCTACCGCGCTCTGCAGCTCACCCCTTTTTTCTATGCTGATCCGCAAGACACAGTTCTCTTAACAGAACCTCCCAGCCCAGACTTCATCAGCGAGCTAGAAAGTTTCGGCATTCCGCCTCTGCGCTGGTGTCTGCCTAAAACTCCGCCGCAACTTCCGGTCGACTCGTGGGGCGCATCGCTGAGCATTGAAGCGTGGGCGCAAAAACACCAGCTGACTTATGACCTTCCTCCATTATCTGTTGTGCGCGCCGTTAACTCGAAAGAATTTTCATTCACACACGCGCCAAAACTTCACGGCGCCGAGCTGCTGCACACGGTGGAGCAAGCGGAAGCATGGATCGCAAAAACACCGGGGCCCAAAGTTCTTAAAACACGCTTCGGCGTTTCGGGCCGCGGCCATCTTTTTCTTCCCTCGCCGCACACCGTTGTGTTTTTAGAGCGCGAATTTCCGGTGATCGCAGAACCTTGGGTCGATCGCGCCTATGACTTTAGCACGCAGTGGATGTTGTCGCAAGAAACGGGGATCCACTATTTAGGAGCGACGCTATGCGAAAACGACATCAAGGGAAGATACCTCTCTAATCGCGTAGGCTATCTTTCTATCGAACCACTCGACGCGCATAAAATACACGCGCTTCCGCTTTTAGAAAAGATGCTCTCCCTCGGCTACTTTGGAAATGTGGGGATCGATGCGATGGTTTATCGCTCCGAAAACGGGCCGCGGCTCCATCCCATTGTGGAAATCAACGCCCGCAAAACGATGGGATTTGTCGCTTTGGAGCTCCAAAAAAGGCACTTTTCCAACAAAACAATCACTTTATCGTTTCACGCTGGTGGAAAAAGACATTTTTCCATTAACGTAGGGACATGACAGTACTAAAAATCCAAGGTGGCGTCGCTCTCGAAGGAAATGTAAAAGCTTCGGGTGCGAAAAATGCCATTACCAAACTTCTCGTTGCCTCTCTTCTTTCCGATAAGCGGTGCACGTTCCACAACGTCCCGAATATTGCGGAAGTTGAGATCACCGTCGACCTCATCCAAGAAATTGGAACCGAAGTCCACTGGGACCGCGCTGAAGGCGTGATGGAAGTCACAACGAAAGAACTCAAATCTGTCTACATCCCGCAGCGCTTTTCCGGATCGAACCGCATCCCGATTTTGATGATCGGCGCTCTCCTCGGAAGAACGGATGAAGACATCATTGTTCCCACCGTCGGCGGCTGCAACATCGGCAAACGCCCCATCGATTTTCACATTCAAGCGTTAGAAAAATTGGGCGCTGTCATCGAATATCGCGAAATGAAAAAAGAGGGCGCCTACTTCGCCCATGCGCATTACGGCCTTAAAGGCGCCGTGATCGAACTCTCTTACCCTTCCGTCGGCGCGACAGAAAATACCATTCTCGCCGCCGTCCGCGCACGCGGCACCACAGTGATTAAAAATGCCGCGATCGAACCTGAGATCATGGACCTGATCCTCTTCCTCCAAAAACTGGGAGTCATCATCACTGTCGATGTCGATCGCACCATCCGCGTGCAGCAGACAAAAGAGTTCTTCGATGTTGAGCACACCGTGATCACCGACCGCATTGAAGCCGCCTCTCTCGGCATGGCCGCGATCAGCACCAAAGGACGCGTCTTTATCGAAGGCGCGGAACACTTGCACATGATCACCTTCCTCAACAAACTCCGCGAAGTTGGCGCCGGTTTCGAAGTGAGAAAAAATGGGATCGAATTTTTCTACAAAGGGCCGCTCAAAGGCGGACTCCACGTAGAAACTGATGTGCATCCAGGCTTCATGACCGATTGGCAACAGCCGTTTGTCGTTCTCCTAACCCAAGCCCACGGCACCTCCGTCGTCCATGAGACCGTCTATGAAAACCGCTTCGGCTATACAGAAACCCTCAAATCGATGGGCGCTGATATTGAATTGTTCACCCAATGCCTCGGCGGCAAAGAGTGCCGGTTCGCCTCAAAAAATTTCCATCACAGTTTAATCGTGAAGGGACCCTCCGTCCTTTCGGGCCGCGACATCGCGATCCCCGACCTGCGCGCCGGTTTCGCCTACGTCATGGCAGCCCTGCTCGCCCCGGAGACCAGCACCCTTTCCAACCTCCACTACCTCGACAGAGGCTATGAAAACCTCGTCAGCAAACTCACCTCCCTGGGCGCCAATGTGGAACGGGTCAAACCTTCTATCCCCCAGTCTGTAATTTTCGCCCCAAAATAAAGATCTCTCTGTTAAACTGTCTCCACTATGGAATGGAGAACTGTACAACGGAATAACTTTACCCAATTCAAAACACTCTTTGAATTTCTCCAGCTTACCGAAAAACATCTCCCCCATCTCCTTCAAAACAGCCCCTTTCCCCTCAATCTCCCCTATCGCCTCGCTGCAAAGATCGCCAAGGGCACCCTCGAAGATCCGATCCTCCTCCAATTCCTTCCCCAAATTAAAGAGACCGTCAACACACCAGGATTCCTAGCCGACCCTGTCGGCGACGAGCCGTCACGCACCTCCAGCAAGCTCCTCCACAAATACCACGGCCGCGCCCTCATCGTCTGCACGAGCGCTTGCGCCATGAACTGCCGCTACTGTTTTAGAAAAAACTTTAGCTATGAGACCAACAAATCTTTTGATGCGGAAATCGAGGCAATTTCCGAGGATCCCACAATTACTGAAGTTCTGCTCAGCGGCGGAGATCCATTATCTCTCAGTAATGCCACGTTGAAAGATCTGATCGAGCGCCTTTCCGCTATTCCCCATGTGCAGCGGCTCCGCTTCCACACCCGTTTTCCGATCGGCATCCCCGAACGGATCGATGCGCCATTTTTGCACATTCTCGAAACCAGTCGCCTCCAAACCTACTTTGTCATCCACTGCAACCACGCCAATGAACTCGACGATGACATCTTCGCCGCCCTCAAAAAAATCCAATGCTTAGGCATTCCGGTGCTTAACCAGTCTGTTCTACTTAAAGATGTCAACGACGATGTCGACACCCTAAAGACCCTTTGCAAAACGCTTTCCGATCATGGGGTGATTCCCTACTACATCCATCAACTCGATCGGGTCCAAGGCTCTGCCCATTATGAAGTGCCTGAAGAAAGGGGCCGCCAGATCGTTCAGCAACTGCAAACCCTTCTACCCGGCTATGCCGTACCCAAGTATGTGCGGGAAATCGCCGGCGAGCCCGGCAAAACGCCTCTTATCGATTAGAACGCTCGCCTCTAACTCACTAACAATCAAAGCGATAAAACCTATCAATAGTTGAAATTTTTTCTTTTAATTTTAATCAATTTAGTGTATAATAATTATATTAAATAATAATAAAACTAAATTTTTAATAATTAAATTATAAGATTATGACCACACGATTACTACTAAGTCCTGGCGCTAATGCTTCTGCCCCTAATAGCACCCACCTCAAATCGCTTGATACGGTGGCAGATCTCCACCAAATTGCACAGCATTTCCCGCCTGCAACACTTAAGTCAGCGGAGCGAATCCAGCTCGGGGTCCAGGTTCTTGAAAAATTTGGCGAGGCGCATTTTGCCTTCTATCAGCAAACCTATCAGTTGACTAGGCAAGAGCATAAAACAATTTTCTCCCAAGCAGGCGCTTATGCCAAAGGTTTTACAAGATGGGAAGCGCTCGACGAGAAAACGTGCCAACAAGATGTCGACTTAGTAAGAGGCCGCTTTAAAGACGCCAAATTTCACCTTCTCACAACCTTAGAAGAAAATCATCGCACGCATCCCATTGTTGAGATCGAAGGCAAACGCTACTTTTTTTATTCCCAGGCTTACAAAGGACCCTTGGTCACTGCAGATTATATCGCTCAATATCAGGCATGCCAACAGCAAGAATGCCGGCCCGATTTTCAAGTTGTTGAAGGGAATGGCAGAACGGTTTTTTTAATGGAGTTTATGTGTGAAAGCACCCCAAACTTTCGCGACGAACATCATTTGGATCTCTTAATAGAACTTATCGTTAGAAAGAGCAGCGCCAAAAAGGGACTCGACATGCTCCCGTGCCGTCTGGCTTTTAAGAATCAAAAACTCTACTGCGTCGATCAGAAACACTCCTATGGGAATTATGCGACAGAATTTGAAGCATTCAAAGAGAACATCAAAATGCTCAAAGGAAAAATTACCTACCGCGGGTATGCCGAAGAAGGGCAACTTTTAGCGCATGTAGACAAAGTGGCTCAAACGCATTTGATCTCCCTCTTTGAAAAATCCCTAGCGTCTATTCGATTTGGTTATGAGATCCGCAATCAGATTCCGCCGGATTCCTTAAATAGTGACGAGAAAATCTATTTGGCCGCAGCCGCTTTACGAACACTGGGAACAAGGGGACTATTTTACGTAGGTAGAGATTATGGACTTTCTGTAGAGGATCAAAAAACAGCTCGAGCCTTGGCAGGAAACGGCCTTATAGAAAATACAGTAAAATGGGATGATAAAATCCCAGATTTCTACAAAGAACTCCGTGACAAAACGGATAAATTTCTACAAGAGAATCGATTGGAAGGGAAATTTGCCACTTATTTGAATCACGTTGGCAATTATAAAGACGTTCTGACTGTCGCCATCGATGGCGCTATTTTTGTGGTGAGAGAGGTGGAACCAACCTATATCAAAGACTATGAATCTCGCAAAGAGCGGGAGCATCGCCCCGATTTTTTCCGGTTTCCTCTTGAAAATGGCAACTATCTTTTCCTTGCCAAATTTATGGGCTCTCAAACTCTCGATTATTCTAATACCGATCATTTAGATATGATCTTCGACTTGGCATTGAGCTTTTCAGGGGAAGGAAAAGATACCATCGACTTTAACGCAGGAAATTTAGTCGTGGAAGGCAATCAACTATTTTATATCGATAAAGACCTCACTTACGCTGCCTCTGAGCTCCCCACCCTAACCAATTATGAGAATATTCTTTCTAGCATCGATACAAATCTTCATACGACTGTCGATCGGGTGCGCAGCAGAGCTTACATCCAAAAGAAACTCCAATAACTGTTGGAGCATCTTCTCTCTTTAAAGAAATCAGAAAAGTATGAACAATAGCGCGGCAACCTTATACAAGGAGACGTTCCATGAAGCGCTTTGTATCGTTGCTTATCGCACTATTCTACATTCAAACCCTTTCAGGGATGGAACCGCTCGTTATTGGAATTGCCGGCGGAACAGGATCTGGAAAAACCACCTTCGCAAATAAAATCGAAGACGCTTTTCCGGGACAGGCGATCCTCATTTGTCAAGACTCCTATTATAAGGACCTTTCCCATCTAGCGTTAGAAGAGAGAAAAAAACTGAACTTTGACCACCCTGATTCGATCGATTTTGACTTGATGGCCGAACACATTGAGGAATTAAAGCAGGGACACACCATCGAAAAACCGGTGTATAACTTTCACCTGTTCACAAGGGAGAATTACACAGAGACCGTGGGCGCTAATAAAATCATCATTGTAGAGGGGATTCTCCTCTTTGCCGTTCCCGAAGTTTCTGATCTGTGCGATTTGAAACTTTTTATCGACACCGACGATGATGTCCGACTTCTGCGCCGCATCCATCGCGATATTCATGAGCGATCGCGCACGCTTGAAAGCGTGACCAAACAATATCTCTCTACTGTAAAACCAATGCATGACGTCTTTGTGCAGCCGAGCAAAAAACAGGCCGACTTGATCATCCCCTGCGGCAGAGAAAATCCTTGGGCGTTGGAATTGATCATCTCTAAACTCAAGAAAGAGCTTAATGGTGACGCCTAGCGATTTTCTGCAGTTTTCAGTTTTGCAATGGCTTCTTCATCTGTTAACAAGTTAACAAACGTCGAGTTGGCAAACTGAAAATCGGCGATCTCGGGGCGGAAGGCCGCCTTGTGGATGTCCGCATGGGCATAGCGAAGGCCGATGAACTCGATGTTCCGTTTATTCGCTTCGCCCTCAATCGATGCCAAGTGAGACGATTTGTCATCGATGCATACGATTTTTTTCGGTTTGAGGCCTAGGCTGTCGCAGAATTTAAAGAAGGCCTCTCCCTTATTTTTACCCGAGGTAAAGAGGACCCCTTTTCTAAACAATATGCTGTGCCCGCCGAGGTTCACATAGTAATCTTCGACAGTCGGCGCCGTCCGGGATAGATCGACCTGATGATCTTGGAGCTGCCGCACTGTCCGCGTCGCCAAGGCTAGCCCTTGGTTGGTGACACCCATAATCTTGTGCCCTTTTTTTTGCAGCTCCCCGATAAGGGCAGGCGTCCCTTTTTCAACCGGCTTCATTTTCGTGATGTGGCGCACTGACTCCCACTCTGCGAGCGCTTTTTCCAACGCATCAGCCTTTGTCAATCCCGCCGCTTCATGCTTTTTCCACCGCAGGTTGAACCACTCGTCACATCCCACCATCTGTGCGGGAACGATGAGGGTGTCATCGATGTCCAAAAGGATGAGGGTATCTGGAGTGAGATGGGGAACGATTTCTTGGAAGCGGGCCGTTTCGAGGATCTTACCTTGAACGGTAGAAATACAACTTAGGACCGTTAGTAGGATCGCTACAGTTAACTTTTTCATCATTCCCTCGTTGCTAAACAGGTTTTAACACAACGTGCTCGATCGGGTAGTTGAGAAAAGTTTTGCCAAGGAGGCGAAACTTCTCAGGGTCATCGGAAACATAAAATTGGTAATGGGGAAGCGTGGTCTGTTGGTTAAGCAGCTCCGCCTTTTCGAGAAGGAGACGGACATGCTCAGCGCAAGCAGGAGCTGGATCGACAAGTGTGACCTGAGCGCCTAAAGATTTTTGGATGATCGCTTGCATCAGCGGATAGTGGGTGCAGCCCAAGAGGACGGTGTCCACGGCCTTGAGGCGCAGCGGATGTAAATATTCCTGAATGACGAGTTCGGTGAGCGGATGTTCTCCATACCCCTCTTCAACGAGCGGGACAAAAAGCGGACAGGAAATCGCCGAAAGATCGGCATGAGGCAGCCTGGCTTGGATCTGTTGCTGGTAGACCCCGGAAGCGATCGTGGCCCGTGTGCCAAGGATGGCGATGCATCCTGTCTGGGAAGTTTTTACGACTTGCTCTATCCCTGACTGGATCACGCCGACGACGGGGATGGGGCAGGTCTGTTGGAGTTGTTCGAGCGCTACGGCGCAGACGGTGTTGCAGGCGACAACGAGAATTTTGATCCCTTGGTCGATCAGAAACGAAGCGCTCTCTAGGGAGTAGCGGATGATCGTCTCTGGACTCTTGCTCCCATAAGGAAGGCGCGCCGTATCGCCAAAGTAGATGATATTTTCATGGGGAAGGACATGCCGGATGGCGCGCATGACGCTGAGACCACCAAATCCAGAATCAAAAATCCCGATGCTGGCTTCTGGGGAGGGGGTCAAGGACATCGGCACTCCTACTCGGGGACGTTTAAGTCTTTCCCGACAATGATCCGATCATTTTCTAAGCGGTTGAGTTTTTTTAGCGTCTCGACCGTGGTATTGTAGCGGCGCGCAATTTTTTCTAGCGAATCGCCGGCCTGAATTCTATAGGTCGCTGTTGAGGCCTCCGCAGGTTTTGCTGAAAGGCTTTTGGAGATCGAGGTCAGCGTTCCCTTTAACTTGGCAAGTTCCTCAAAGCGTTGGTCCAAGTCTTGGCACTTATCCTTATATTCGGAAAGCGCTTCGGCTGTCTGACCGGAAAGATGATTGAGGTGGCGCAAATCGGCGACGGTCCGTTCGTGGACCTTTTCGAGCTGCGTAATCTTTTTTTCCAAGACTGCAATCTGTTGGGAAATATTGTCGACCTCTTTGGTATGGCTCACCCGTTCTTCTAACAGATGGAGCTGGACCTGGGTGGCATTAAGGGCATGTTTGACATCGCCGAGCTCAACACGCAGTTCCTCTAGCGCCCATTCTCCTTTAGCGGAGTCTCCGTTGAAAGCGGCCATCTTGGAATTCGAACAGCCGGCGATCACAAGAAGAATGGGAACTAGATAGTGTCGCATCGTTTACTCTTTGCGGTAGATTTTAAACTCTGCTCTGCGGTTTTTCGCCCACGCTTCTGAGTTGTGGCCCAAAACGGCAGGTTTCTCTTTTCCGTAGGAAACGGTATGGATCTGATTGAGATCGACGCCCTGTTTTACGAGGAGGGAACGGACGTAGTTGGCGCGTCTTGAACCGAGAGCGAGGTTATAAGCTTCTGCAGCTCTCTCATCGCAATTTCCTGTGACGTAAACATAAGTGTCTGGGTGAGCCTTCAGATATTTAGCCACATTTTCTACAACTTGTTGGTACTCTTCGCCGCGGAGCACATAATCATCGGTATTAAAGTAGACGGTGCGGAACACAGAGGCAAGCTCGCCCATTGGATTTCTGAAATGATCGATTCCAGGAAGGCCGCTTCCCGCTTCCCCGGGAGAGAATTTAGGTTGGGCTACAGCGATTTCTGAGCTGCCGCCTTTAAGATCTTCATCTTCGAGAGGGATGAAACTATCCTCTTCAGGTCCTGAGAAATCTTCCATATTTTGCGCGAGCTGTCCATCGTTATCAGTTCCCCAGACAGAACGGACATTTTTGTACATGTATCTGCCGGTGGTGTTGTCATCATCCCAGGCTCCGCCAGTTTTCTTTTGGCAGCCCACGAAGACGAGAGATGCTAGGGTAATTAATTGTAGTGATCTTTTCATAGTTGACTCCATGTGGGATAATGTTTTTTTCCGCCGCCACTCGTAATTTTTACGGCATCGGGTTGGTTTAAATTAACAAGAAATATCTCCGAAGAAGAGGCATCGGTCGAGTTAAACACCATATGCATGCTGTCGCTTGCCCAACAAGGATTTTCCTTATTTCCTGGGCCATCGGTCAGCTGTCTTTCTTCCCCGGCACCAAAGTCATAAATCCATATTTGCCGTATTCCCTTCGTTTTAGCACTATAGGCTAATTTAGTTCCATCAGGAGACCACGAGGGGCATGAACTTTCTGAATTTTTCTTCGTAATCAGGGTCGCCTCAGCGCGTTGTTTTTTGACCTGAGTCGGGATCACATAGATGCGGGGAGATCCATCTTTATCGGAAACAAAAGCAATTTGCGCCCCGTCAGGACTAAATGTGGGAGACGCTTGGGTCGATCGGGGATAAGAAAAGAGTTGGACAGGTTTTCCCATCTCCCCTTGGTCCGGATTGATCGATTGGATGAAGAGATCGGTTCTTCCAGCCGCGTCGCAGATGAAGGCAATCTTATTGCGATGTAGAGAGACGGCGGGAAGAAGTTGGTTTCCTTTCAAATCGACGATCCGGCGCCCTTTTCCCTCATCGGTAGAGGCGAGGTAAATCTTTGGCTGCCCGAGTTTGTAAGATACATAAATAAATCGGTTGCTGACATGACCGGCTTTCGCGGGAATAAATGCAGGCGATACGCAATAACTTTTTTCTTTGGTGATCTGCGTCAGATTGCCGCCGTCCCAATCGGACTGCCAAATTTCAGAGACCCAATTATTGTCTTGTTGGGCCTGGATGGCATAAAGGAGCTTGCTTGACGCGACTCCTTCTCTTCCAAATAAATTTTTCACGATCTGATCTGAGAGTTTGTGTATTTGGCGGCGGTCAATATCTAGCGACCCGCTCAAAGGAATGTCTTTATATTGTTTGCTCTGATTGCCCTGCATGATGCCCAAGGTCAGCTTTTTCGCTTTGACATTCCCGCTCAGAGTGTAGACAGCGCGCGTATCTCCGGAGACTGGGACGGTATAGCCGCTATAGTTCATGTCAAAGCGGAGAACGGCGTCTAGTTGGCGCAAGTAGGAAGCGGAGAGGCTGTTATCGGAAGATTGGATCTCTTTTAAATGAACAGGGGCCAAGCGATTTTCGGTTGTGAGTTGGATGCGGATTTCTGGGACATCTTGGGCAGCGGCAGGCAAACATGCCAGCAGGAGCAGAACGCTGAGTGACTTTACTTTGAAAAGATTTACAGTGTGTCTCATATTAAGTCTCATTACAAAAAGTCAGCACAAATGTGCGCATAGTTTTATCATACACAGGGAACCGTAATAGCGGCAGACTCTTCTCCAAATAACTTCGATTCTTAGCGCTTTCCGCCTCTAACACCTTTAAACTCGCAACACTTCCATCGGAACGCAGAGTAATTTCCATCTTCACTTCCCCGTAATCGGGAAGATGTAGAGCTTCTTGCAAGTAGCTTACAAGCTCTAATTGGTATTCTGTCTCCTTGGAATCTAAATTGTCAAGGCGATCTATCTGAAGAGAGTAGTCGGATTTTGGCACAACGTGGCTTTTTTTTCCAGCAAACTTATTGGGCTTGCTCTCAATCTTTGTCAAACTGGCCTCGAGCTCCTCCAATAATTGCTGAGCTACCTGCGCAGGCCTTTCTTCTTTTTTAGGCGTTGGCGGAGGAGGCGGGGCGGGGTTCGCAGGAGCTGGCTGTTTCGGATTAGGCGCAGGGGGCGGGGTAAAGGGCACAGCTTTTTTGGGAGTTGGCGCAGGAGACGGGGTTGGAGCCGCAGGTTTTTTGGGAGTTGGAGCGGCTGGGGGCACCGGCTTTATTGGAGTTGGCGCAGGAGGTGCGGCTGGGGGCGCAGGCTTTTTGGGATTTATTCCAGGAGTCTCCATACTGGTCTTTTTCTTTTGGACCGCAGCAATGGAGGTTGACCTCTGCGGGGCTGTCACCACCGTTCGGATCACAACCGGTTTTTTATTCCAAAGCAAGTTGGGGCGATCGAAAGAGATGATCATCGCGACGAGCAAGGCGGCGTGAACGCCAATGACTATTCCCCAAATCTTGATCATAAGGTTATTAACTAGGTTTTAACACCACGTCCATTTGCTCAAAGCCAGATTCTTCGACAGCATTTTTTACCGCTTGGTAGGTGCCAAAAAAGGCTTTTTTATCTTGGAAAACTTGAGGGATCCCTTTGGGGTTTTGCCGTTTTGCCACCTTAAGAAGGGCCACAAGTTCTATCATACTCACCTTTTTTCCGTTGAGGCTAACGCTATTATCGTCAAACACATGAAGACTGAGCGCCCCTTTGTCAGACGGCGCGGGAAGATCTTTCCCTTTGTGTTCCGCTCCCATGGCGAGTTGGATCCGATCGATTTCCAACATCGGCGCGACGAGAATAAACATGATGAGAACAACAAAGACGACATCGATGAGCGGCGTCAGGTTGATCATGGGCTCTTCAATGGGCTCTGGATGAATTCTTCTTCTAGCTGGCATCGGCTTTCTTATATTGGAGTTCAATGGTTGATAAAATTTGGTAGCAGAAATCCTCCATATCAAAGGAAAGGTCCCGCGCCGTATTTTTCAGATAGCTATGGGCGATCAGCGCCGGGATCGCAATCACCAGACCAAGGACAGTTGTGGCCAAAGCTGTCGACAATCCTCCCAAGATCACCGCATTAGAATTTGATCCCGCTCCCGCATGCAAGTCGGCGAAGGTGACCAAAATCCCCCAGACGGTTCCGAGAAGTCCTAGAAAAGGGGCCAACGTCACAATTGTGGAGAGGACGAAGAGATTTTTTTCTAAAAGCTTGGCCTGATAGGAGGCGGTCGTTAGCGCTTGGGTCTCGACGAGAGAGATGTCCGATGCCGAGAGATAAACGGCGGGAGAGATCTTTTGCTTTGTCGCAAAATAATGGTTTTTATTCAAAATCTCGAGCGCCTTTTCCTTGGTGGAAAGAAAAATTTCCCCGAAAGGATGGGGCATTTGTTTGGAGTGCGGCTGCGGCAATCCCCCTAGGTCCAGGGAAAGGAGGGTCTGTTTGTTCTGTTCTACTGCCTCGCGAAAATCTTCCGCCACCTTTTTCACTTTTTTTGTAATCCAAACTCTATGGATAAGGACAGCCCAACAAATGATCGAAAGCGAATAGAGGCCGATGAAAATCAATTTTCCAAAAAAGTCCGATTGAGAATAAGCTGAAAAGAAAACGCCCATAGACGCTAGCGTGATGCTCATAAAAATCCTCGAGATGTACAGGTTATAGCTGCCTTTATACCTTACATATGTCATATCTGCAATAGCCGAATGGAATTTTATTAGCCAGAGAGGAGTAGTATGTTGATCGACACTCACGCCCACCTCACCTCGGAACAAGTGGAGGGCCAGCTGGGCGGCATGCTCGCGCGCGCCAAAGAAAAAGGGGTCGACAAGGTCCTCAATATTTGCACGGACGTCGCCAGTTTAGAAAAGGGTCTTTCGCTTGCGCAGCGAGAGCCGTGGATCTTCAACGCGGCGGCGACAACGCCCCATGATGTGGAAAAAGAAGGGGAACATTTTTTTCCGTTCGTAGAGGACTCCGCAAAAAAGGGAGAGCTGGCGGCGATTGGAGAAACAGGCCTCGATTACCACTACACCCATTCTCCAAAAAAGTTGCAGCAGGATTTTTTACTCCGCTATTTTGAACTCGCGAAAGCGTGCCACCTTCCCCTTATTATCCACTGCCGGGATGCGTTTGAGGATTTACTCGCGATGATCGACCAATACTATGCGCATCGCCCTGGGGTCCTCCACTGCTTTACGGGAACGCTATCCGAAGCGAAGCATCTGGTAGACCGTGGATGGCTGCTCTCGTTCAGCGGGATCATCACCTTTAAAAAGTCAGAAAGTTTGCGCGAGGTCGCTGCCTGGGCGCCTCTAGATAGGATCGTCATTGAGACAGACACTCCATATCTCGCGCCGCAAAGCCATCGAGGAAAAGTCAACGAACCAAGCTTCATTGTCGAGACCGCTCAAGAGATCGCCCGCCTCAAAGGAATACCCTTAGAAAAAGTCGCGCAAATCACGGCAGATAACGCTTGTAAATTGTTTTTGAAAATGAGATAAAGAGCCCTTATGAGTACTTCAACCTTACCTTCCGCTTTCTTTTGGAGAAGAGTCCATTCACTCATGGGCCTTTGGCTTGTCTTGTTTTTGATGGAACACCTTCTGACCAACTCTCAGGCCGCCCTCCTTCTCGGTGATAATGGAAGAATGTTTGTCCAAATGGTAAACGGACTCCATAACCTCCCCTTCTTGCCTGTGATTGAAATTGTCCTTCTCGGCGTTCCCTTTCTCGTCCATATGATATGGGGGCTTCAACGGCTCTTTACCGCAAAATCTAATTCGAAATCATCCGATGGGAGCACGCCGAATCTGAAAGGCTACGGCCGCAACCATGCCTATACCTGGCAACGGATCTCTTCGTGGATCTTGCTCTTCGGCATCATCGGCCACGTCGTTCAGTTCCGCTTCCTCGATCTCCCCGTCCAGCTCAACCAGGGCAAAGCATCCTATTATTTTGTCCGCGTGGAAATGGATAATGGCCTCTATACCGTCGCCGACCGTCTTGGAGTGACATTGTACGATCAGGCCGCCATCAATCATCAGCAAAAACTCATCGAAGAGCGCTCTTCCGAAATGGCCCTTTTGGATACGGCGAAAGAGCTGCCCGATGGCGGCAATTACGATGAACAAAAAGCCATGCTTTTGCAGTCGGCGCAACATTTTGAACAAAAGCAAGCGTGGGTCAAAGCGCTTTCCAAGATGCCTCTGAAAGAGAGCGAAGTGATTGTGGAAGCGAAAGATTTTGGCACAGCCACGCTCCTGACTGTCCGCGACACATTTAAAAATCCTATTTATGTCGGTTTGTACACGATCTTTGTCTTAGCTGCTTGTTTCCACGGCTTCAACGGACTCTGGACAGCCTGCATCACGTGGGGCGTCGTACTCAAAGTTTCCGCACAGAAAGCGATGCTCAAAGGCGCCTGGGTGCTGATGGCGATCGTGACCTTCCTAGGCCTTGCTGCGATCTGGGGAACCTACTGGTTAAATTTAAGGAATTAAATGGCTACTAAAAAAACGGTGATCGTTGTTGGCGGCGGCCTTGCGGGACTTTCTGCGGCGATGAAGCTCGCAGAAAAAGGATGCTTTGTCAAGATCGTCTCTGTGACAAAAGTCAAACGCTCCCATTCGGTCTGCGCGCAGGGCGGCATCAATGCTGCGATGAACCTGAAAGGCGAAGATGATTCTCCCATCATCCACGCGTATGACACGATCAAAGGGGGCGATTTTTTAGCCGACCAGCCCGCAGTTCTCGAGATGTGCCTCGCAGCGCCTTCCATCATACGGATGCTCGATCGTTTCGGCTGCCCATTTAACCGCACTCTCGAAGGGACTCTCGATTTCCGCCGTTTTGGCGGCACCCTTTATAACCGCACCGCGTTTTGCGGCGCGTCCACCGGCCAGCAATTGCTCTATTCGCTCGATGAACAGGTGAGACGCTATGAAGCGAAAGGCATGGTTGAAAAATTTGAAAACCATGAGTTTATGCGGCTCGTCCTCGATGAAGCGGGAGTCGCCCGCGGCATCATTATCATGGACCTCTTCAACATGAAGCTCGATGTGATGAAGGCCGATGCGGTTGTGTTTGGCACCGGAGGCCCCGGACTCATTTTTAAGAAGTCGACGAACTCCACATTTTGCACTGGAGCTGCCAACGGAAGATTGTACAAACAGGGAATGTATTACGCCAACGGCGAGTTCATCCAGATCCACCCGACCGCTATTCCGGGCAACGACAAGCTGCGGCTGATCTCCGAATCTTCGCGCGGAGAGGGAGGAAGGATTTGGGTTTACGGCGATTCCAAAAAATCGATTGTGAACGCCGAAGGAAAATCGATCCCTTGCGGCCGCACCGGCGAACCGTGGTATTTCTTGGAAGAGCTCTACCCCGCTTTTGGGAACTTGGTGCCGCGCGACATCGCTTCGCGCGAAGTCTTAAGGGTGATCGAATTGGGGCTCGGGATCGACGGCAAGTCGCAAGTCTATCTCGATGTAACTCAACTCTCTAAAGCGCAGCAGCATAAGATTGAATCGGTCCTCGACATCTACCGAAAGTTCACAGGAGAGGATCCCCATAAGGTCCCGATGAAGATTTTCCCGGCAGTCCACTATTCTATGGGCGGGGCCTGGGCAGATTGGCCGGCGGCCGACGATCCGGACCGCTGGACCCGCTACCGCCAGATGACCAACCTCCCAGGTTGCTTTAATATAGGGGAATCGGAGTGCGGCTACCACGGCGCTAACCGTTTAGGCGCTAACTCGTTGATATCGTGCATCTTCAGTGGCCTGGTTGCCGGTGTTGAGGTGCCCCGCTACATCGACAACCTCACCTCGAGCTTTGAGAAAACATCGTCAAATATTTATTTGGAAGCTCTTGCAAAAGAAGAGGCGTTCAAACATGATCTGCTTACAAGGGATGGACCTGAAAATGTCCACCGTTTGCATGATGAACTAGCAGAAGTGATGGTAGCGAACGTGACGACCAAACGAAATAATAAAGACCTTGCGATGACGATGGATAAGATCAAAGAAATTCGGGACCGTTACCAAAGAATTTCTCTGGACGATCGCGGCACCACGCTCAATCAGACCTATACGTTTGCCAACCAATTCTCCCCGATGCTCGAACTCGCTTTGGTGATCACCAAAGGAGCCCTCTTGCGCAATGAGTTCCGCGGCTCCCACTACAAACCGGAATTCCCCGAAAGAGATGATGAGCATTGGCTAAAGACGACGATGGCGAGCTATGAATCTGAAGAACCTCGTATTTTCTACAGACCTATCGACATACGCCACCTCAAACCGATCAAGCGAGATTATACAAAAGCGAAAAAAACGAAACCTACATTAGACCACATCCCAGCAAACATCCAATTGCCCATTTAGGTAGGAAAATTTATGACATGCACGCTTAAAATTTTTCGCGGAGAACAGGGGAAACAATACTGGGAAGAATTTGTGGTCGAGCTCTCTCCCCATCTCAACATCATCTCCGCCCTCATGGGGATCCAAGAAAAGCCCATTACCAAGAGTCAGGAAAAAGTCACTCCAGTCGTTTGGGAGCAAGGATGCTTGGAAGAAGTATGCGGGTCGTGCAGCATGCTCATCAACGGTCGCCCGCGACAAGCGTGCACCGCGCTTATCGACAATCTGATCAAAGCGAGCGGAAGCAACGTCATCACCTTGGCCCCTTTGAGTAAATTTCCTCTGATGCGCGATCTTGTCGTGAACCGCGACAGCATGTTTGAAAATTTGAAAAAAGTGAGAGCCTGGATCGATGTCGATGATTCCTTCGACCGCGGTTTTGGACCGAAGATTTCTCCGCAAGTGCAAGAAGCGATGTATATCCTTTCCACCTGCATGACCTGCGGCTGCTGCACCGAAGCGTGCCCGCAAGTGAATGCCCATTCCGCTTTCATGGGCCCCGCGCCGATCTCCCAAGTGCGGCTCTTTAACGCCAATCCAACGGGTAAGCTCCAAGCGGAAAGCCGCCTCCGGCCCCTTATGGAAAAAGAGGGATTGAGCGGCTGCGGCAATGCGCAAAACTGTGCGAAGGTGTGTCCGAAAAATATCCCGTTGACCGAGTCGATCGCCGTAATGGGAAGAGAGTTAGGCAAACAAGCCCTTAAAGACCTGAGCCGTCCGCCGGATGCCTGATTACAAGGCCTGAAGTCTTGAATATCCTGTGATCATCGCCAAGAAGCAAATCAATCCCAGAAATAGCATCACGATCAGAAGACAAACGCCCCAAGAAAAGGCGCGCTGCGATTTCTTTTGACCCGGTCTGCGCGACCAGAGCCACGCCAGCGCTCCAATAAGAAGAGATCCGCCGATCGTAACCCAAATGTCCCAGTTTCCGATAGGGAACCAAGCAAGCTGGATCACAAAGAGCTGCGCGGCAATTCCTGTGAGCAGCCAAAGCTCTACAAAAATTCTTCCAATCCCAAAAAACTTGCGCGCTAGATGTTTTTTTGTAAGCCGCTCCATAAAGTAGGACTCGGCGCACATAAACATTCCAGCTAGAAAAAGGATGGAGAAGCTGACGATAAATAATGTGGTGCTAAATAAATAGACCCAGTGTCCTTGTGATATCATATATTTTATACATAACAGAATCTCCCAATTTTAAGCTACTTTCACTAGAATTTAATCTCAATTTTGCTTATTTTGCTTGTTAAGCAATAGGCAAGTCTTGATGAAATATAAAGCTGTCATTTTATCGTTCTTATTCTTCTTGTTGGTAGAGTCAAATGAGAAGCTGCCAAGCTCTGCAGAATGGGAAGCTCTGAATCAAAGTGTTGGTCATCGGCTCATCAAATCTGGAAACCCCTTTGGAAGCTGCGCAGGTGATTCCACCACACCTGCATGTAAAGACTTATTAGAAGTATTTCAGAATCCCTATCTCATACAGCAACACCCCTGGGGCACGCAGTCGATCGGTTGGATGGATGCGTGGACAACTGCAGCTAGTCCCTATGTCATCGAAGCACAAAAAACAGAGGACATCGTCGCCGCTGTGAATTTTGCACGAGTGCACAAGTTAAAACTTGTCGTTAAAGGGGCAGGCCATGATTACTTGGGACGCTCGTGCGCTCCCGATTCTCTTCTGATTTGGACACATAAAATGCGCGCTGTTTCTCTCCATGAAGCATTTATTCCTGTAGGAGCTCCTTCCTTGATGAAAGGAATTCCGGCCGTGTCCGCGCAGGCGGGGACGAGATGGGTCGAGGCCTACGATGCAGTGACCACCAAAAATAAGCGCTACGTCCAAGGAGGAGGTTGCGCCACGGTTGGCGTCGCAGGAGGATTTCTTCAAGGAGGAGGATTTGGAAGCTTTTCTAAACGGTATGGCACTGGAGCAGGAAATCTGATTGAGGCAGAGATCGTCCTCGCCAATGGTAAAGTCGTGGTCGCGAATGAATATCAAAACGAAGATCTTTTCTGGGCGCTTAAAGGCGGCGGAGGTGGAACATTTGGTGTCGTCACCCGTGTGACACTACGCACCCATGAGCTGCCGAACTATTTTGGAGGCGTTGATGGAAAAATTACAGCGACTAGCGATCAATCCTATCAGGTCTTGATTGAGCAATTCATCAATTTTTATCACAAAAGTTTGAACAATGAGCACTGGGGTGAACAGGCAACGCTTAGCCCAGATAATTCCCTCGCACTCAATTTTGTCTTTCAAGGATTGGACAAAAAACAAGCGCTGAAGGTCTGGAATCCTTTGATTCAATGGGTGAAAGCTCGACCAAAGGCTTATCAAATATCCATCGAGGCCGTCGACGTCCCAGCGCAGAATTGGTGGAGCTACGATTATTGGAAAACAAGACAATTGGGGAACGTGGTCCATTTTCAGGATAATTTATACTACTGGAAGGGAAATCAAGGTGAGGTGGCTGCCTATTTGTACGCGCAGCGCACGCGCTGGCTTCCGGTCAATTATTTTAACAAAGAGAACTCCAAAAAATTTGCCGCCACCCTTTTCAATGCTTCAAGGCATTGGCCTGTTGCTTTGCACTTTAATAAAGGGCTTTCTGGAGCACCCTCTGAGACCATCGACCGGGACAGAAAGACAGCCATCAATCCCGTTGCCCTCGAATCTGCGGCACTCGCCATTGTAGCCGCCATCGCGCAAGATATTTATCCAGGCGTACAAGGACATGAGCCAGATTTCAATAAAGGCTCGGAGCTGCGTGCAAAGGTCGATGCCGCGGCGCAGATTCTCATTGACGCAACGCCAAGTTCCGGCACGTATTCCAATGAATCCGATTATTTTGAAAAAGATTGGCAAAACAGTTTCTGGGGAAAAAACTATCCGCGACTCCTAAAGATCAAACAAAAATACGATCCCGATAATCTCTTTAACTGCCATCATAGCGTCGGCAGTGAATAAATTTGGGTACTTCGGCGCATCTCATTACTGGAACTTGCAAGCGCTTCCTCTAGGGAAACCTCCTTTAATGAAGAGATTCCCGATAGGGCGCCTTGTAATCCGGCGATGAAAGCTTCTTTAGAAATATGCTCTTCCAAGCCGCATAAAAAATCTAGGTGGGATCTGCCGCTGCGGTAGCTAGGCGTTTTTTTGGGGTGAAGCAGGTAGTCCATATGCTCTGCTTTGAAATTCCAGAGAAAGGAGGTGTGGTGGAGCCACCGGTCCTTTTTGATGTACTGCGCATTGCCGCCGCATTTCTTATTGCCGATGACATAGTCGTTTTCACGCAAAGTGAGAGCGGGGAAAAAGGAGTTGTAGAGGGCGCCCGACCATTTCATGATCGGTTCGGGAAAGGCGGGAAACGGATGAAAGTCTTTTTGAAAAATAAAGGTGACAAAGAGCGTGTTTTCATCGACGATCACGGTGCCGCCGCCGCTAAAGCGTTTGATCACAGGAAGCGGATGCTCTGCGATTTTTTCTTGATTGATCAGCTCTTCAGGCCTACCTGAAATCCCCATCACAATAGAAGGGGTCGATCCCTCATTGATGAGGCACCAATTTCTCGTGTCGCCGCGAAGGAGTCCCTCTTCAAGCTCAAGCTGTTTTAAAATCGGATAGTTGGAAAGGCGCAGACAGTGGATCATGATTTTACTTTCGGCACTTTGGCGAGAAGCTTTTCAAAGTTTTCATCGAAACAAAGGATGCCGATCATGAGGGTGAGCTCCAGGTCCTTCTCCGCATCCTTTTTGATCGAGCCGGCAATCGCGATGCCCGCTCTCTCGGAAGTTTTGGGGAGCAGGATCAGGAACTTATTTTTTCCTTGAGGAACCACAGTGTCTAATTGGCGCAGCTGCCTTTTTAAGAATCCGGCTAGAGCAGGCGGAGAGGCCTCTGCGTCGATCATCAGGATTGTGAGGGGTTTGGGCCCTTTGAACATCTCTGCATTAAATACAAAGCCCTTGTGGATCGGCTCAGGCCGTTCGGCGATCTTGGGAGTCTTGATCCGGCCGGCCACAGAGCGGGTTTTTTTCTGCACGCTGCGGGCTTTAAGCGCAACGGTTAGGCGTTGATAGATCTCCTCGGGAACGAGCGGCTCATTGACAAAGTCGTTGATCCCCGCCTTAAAGGCTTGGTCCAGAAAACTTTTTTTGAGGACGTTGGTGAGGAGCAGAATGGGAATTTCCTGACACCCTGACATTTTGCGAATTTCATTGGACAACGAAAAAACGTCGTTTAACTTTCCATCGATGATGATGAGATCGACGAGCATGTTTTTGAGCAGCTCTTTGCCCGCCGTTCCCTCTAGCGCCGTGATGAAGTAGAACGATTCTTTGAGGACGCGCTTGAAGAAACTGATCTTGGTTTCATCCGAAGAGATAAGCAGAATGACAGGATTATCCATAATACTTTAATGCTACCATGAGTACCGAAATATCCGAGGGGGAGACTCCGGAAATTCTGGAAGCTTGCCCCAAGTTAATAGGGCTGACCCGCGTTAATTTTTCTCGCGCTTCGCGGCTCAGGCCCTGAACGTTGGTATAGTCGAAACCTTGAGGAATAGCAATCTTTTCAACGTGGTCTAACTTGGCGATCTCCACAGCCTGTCGCTGGATGTAACCGGCATATTTGACCTCGAGCTCAATCTGCACATGGGTGTCGATGTGGAGCTCAGGAACATGTTCCGGATAAGCTTCGCGCAGCATGGCATAGGTGAACTCAGGTCGAGATAGCAGCTGGGTAAGAGAGGCCGATTTTCCATTGACCTGCTTGAAGGTTTTTGAAAAGAGGCGCACGTTCTCGTCGATGGTCTTTTGTTTTTCCTGAAGCCGCTGATACTGCTCTTCGTTGATCAGCCCCAGTTCGTATCCATAGGCGCGGAGGCGCAGATCGGCATTGTCCTGACGGAGCATCAGGCGGTGCTCAGCCCGCGAGGTGAACATCCGATAAGGTTCTTCGAGCTCTTTTGCGATGAGCTCATCGATCATGACGCCGATGTAAGCTTCAGAGCGTTTGAGGATAAGCGGAGATTTTCCGGCCACTTTCTGCGCCGCATTGATCCCGGCAATGATCCCCTGCCCCGCCGCCTCTTCATACCCGGTCGTTCCATTGATCTGGCCTGCAAAATAGAGCCCTTCAATCCGCTTGGTCTCCAACGTGGGGTAGAGCTGGCCGCTTTTGACATAATCATATTCAATGGCGTAAGCGGGACGCATAATCTCTGCATTTTCCAGTCCTTGGATCGTGCGGAGCATCGCAAATTGCACATCAAAAGGTAAAGAGGAAGAAATGCCATTGACGTAGATCTCTTCCGTGGTCAACCCTTCCGGCTCTAAGAAAATTTGGTGCCGCTCTTTATCGGCAAACCGGACCATTTTGTCTTCGATAGAAGGACAATACCGCGGCCCGATCCCTTTAATTTGCCCCGAGTACATGGGCGAGCGGTGAAGATTTTCTAAGACAACTCGTTTTGTCTCTGCATTCGTATAGGTGATGTGGCAGGGCACTTGGCGAAGACCGGGCCCTTCCGCCGGATCATAGGAGAAACGGACGCCTTGATCTCCCGGCTGCGCCTCGACTTTTGAAAAATCGATGCTGCGGCGGTTGATGCGCGGCGGAGTTCCCGTCTTAAGCCTTCCCAACACAAATCCAAAAGATTCTAAGTTTGGAGAGAGGCCCACGGAAGGTTTATCCCCCGCTCTGCCGCCCGAATAATTTGTTTGCCCAATATGGAGCAGGCCGCGCATGAAGGTTCCCGAGGAGATGATCACCGTTTTCCCACGATAGGCGATCCCTTCGAGAGTCATGACCCCCTGGATCCGTCCGTCTTCAACGAGGAGAGATTCGGTAGTCCCTTGTTTGATGAATAGACCGGGAACTTTTTCGAGGCGATGCTTCATCGCCATTTGGTAGGCGAATTTATCAGCTTGAGCGCGCGGCGACCAGACGGCCGGGCCCTTGGAGGCGTTGAGCATCCGGAATTGAATTCCGGTCTCATCCGTCACCTTGCCCATGATGCCGCCTAGAGCGTCGATCTCACGAACAATATGTCCTTTGGCTGTCCCGCCAACAGCGGGATTGCAGCTCATTTTCCCAATCGTGTCCAATGTCATCGTCAGCAAAAGCGTGCGCGCACCAACGCGAGCAGCAGCATGCGCAGCTTCACAGCCAGCATGCCCCGCTCCTACGACAATGACATCATAGTCTTCTGGGTAAATCCACATGAAATATAATTACTTAAGAGTTCTTAGCTCTTTTTGTGACGATCGCGACGGCTACGCTTTTTGCGTTTATGCTTAGCAATCTTGTAGCGCCGTTTCTTCTTTACAGACGACATGTTACCTCGTTAAAAAAGCCCTATCTTAAGGACTAATAGGATAAAAGTCTATTCCTAATTCTTTGGAGAAAAAGACCTCAGTTCTACCATGCGCCCTGTTCAGAAAGCTACTCCTTCAATTTGATATTGGAGCAGCAGTATTGAAATGTTTTTTTACTTCTACACATAAAAGACTCCTCAATATATAAAATCCTTTACGAGGTAAATGCTAGGAGTCATGAGTTGAAGTTTTTTTTCATTAAGCTAGGCGTACTCCTCGCTTTAACACCCCTTATCGGTTATGGCCTTATGCGCTATTTTGAATATTTTGAACAAATTTGGAAGACTAAGAACCGGAGGAAAAGATGGTTAGCGACGTGCGGTCTTTTTTTGCTACTAGCTTGCCTAGGCGGGTTTCTTCATTAGTTTAGTGGATTGGAGGAAGCGGCTACCCAGCTCCGATCAATCACCAGGCTTCTCTAATACCAGGAATTCCCGCCGACAGTATTATTAACCCGCTAGGCAAATGCGTGACAATTAGCTTGCTACGTCTTTGCCAAATCAATCCTCGCTCGTTAGCCATAGCTTTACTATGACCGCCTCGTTCGGAACGCTTCCGCTTTAATTTGGCTTTACCTCGCTAGCGCTCCTTGTCACGTATTTGCCTAGCGGGCTAATACTCATTTAGATGACGGTGAAAAAGCAGAAAAAGCATCTTCATTATCCGGCGTCGTACTCGAGGTCATCATCGGAGAGTAGTTGGCAAACTGGGCCAGTTCTTTGCGGTAAGTTAAATTTATATTTGCTACTCCGCCATGGCGGTTTTTTGCCACGATCAGCTCTGCGAGGCCCGGTTTGTCATAGGGGTCGTAGTATTCGCGGCGCAGGAGGAACATCACAACGTCGGCATCCTGCTCGATACTGCCCGATTCCCGCAAATCGCTCATCATGGGACGATGCCCTTGACGCTCTTCCACTTTTCGGGAGAGCTGAGAGAGGCAAAGGATAGGAATATTGAGCTCTCGCGCCAAGTTTTTCAGCATACGGGAAATTTCAGAGATCTCATTTTGCCTGTTTTCAGTATTTCGGTTGTAGCCCGATCCGGAGAGGAGCTGCAGGTAGTCGATGACGAGGAAGGCGATATTGTGCGCCTCTTTCATCCGGCGGGCCCTAGAGCGCAGGTCGGTGATTTTCAGGCCGGGCTGATCGTCGATGATCATGGTGTGCTTCTGCATGGCGCTGACCGCTGAAACAATTCTTTGATAATCCACCCCTTGGAGAGCCCCGGTCTTGATCTTGTCCGATTCGACCTCCGACTGCGAACAGATCATCCGGTGCAGCAGCTGATCCGCGGTCATTTCTAAAGAAAAAATCCCGACGGGCAGTCCATTCTTAAAACAAATATTTTCTGCGATATTGAGGGCGAGGGCCGTTTTTCCCATTGCAGGGCGCGCCGCCAGGATCATGAGGTTCGAAGGGTTGAGCCCGTTCAGCAGCTTGTCGAAATCGATGAAGTGGGTCGGGATCCCGGTCACCCCCGGATCGTTCGGATCGCGATTTGAATATTTTTCTTGGCGCTCCTGGAGTTCTTTCAAATAAGGAATACGCGAGGTGGCCTTGACCCCCGATAAAAGATCTTTGAGAAGAATGCCGTTATTGGGGTTCGCCACTTGGCTGATTGCAAAAAACTTTTGCTGCGCCTCGTCCAAAGCGATGGAGACATCCTCCGGATCCTCGATCGCTTGTCTCTCCACATCCTGCGCGGCATTGATCATCCGCCGCAAGATCGACTTATTTTTTACCAGGTCGGTATATTCTTCAATATAGGCCGAGGTTCCCGCATATTGGGCAAGGGTGGTGACATACCCGACGCCGCCGACCGCTTTGAGCTTATCAAGGCGCTTCAGCTCTTCGCAAATAAGGTGGATATCTGCGGGCTTATCATTTTTATAGGCCGTTTTCAGCGTTTGAAAAATGATTTTATGCTCGGTGAAATAAAAATCGGTGTCGTCCAGAGCATCGGCTGCAACGTTGAGGGCGCCGATATTCGTCAACATACAGCCAAGGACCATCATCTCAGATTCTTTGGAATGGGGAGGCGTAAGCACTTTAGTTTGAGTGTCAGTCATAAAGTCCTTGTGAGGCTAGTGCTCTGTAAACTAAGTTTTTGAGACAATTTTGAACGGCTTTGACGCCGAAATTGATCCGAAAACTTAGTTTAAAGAGCACTAAGATAAAAAAAAGCCTTGAATGCAGCGCACTCAAGGCGAAATGAGATACGGAAAGAGTGGGATTTGAACCCACGGTACCCTTTGAGGGGTACGCGTCCTTAGCAGGGACGTGCCTTCGGCCACTCAGCCATCTTTCCTGAACAGTAGATCGCATGATGGTACCCTAGGTTCCCTTTTTTAATCAATAAAGTGCGACTGAGACAGCCTTTTCCCGTTTAAAGCGTTCCAGTGGCTCGTATGAATTGACCCGTCCGGGTTCTGTACAACGATGCTATGGACCGGGAGATAAACGTCGGTAGTTTTGCGGATAAGAAAGTCTTGTCCGAAGGCAGCCTTAGCAATTCTTTGAATTTGCGTGAGCGAAAACCGGCGCGGGGAGCGGATCGCATTTTTGTAGGGCTTAGTGACCAGGAGCTCATCAATTTTTGTTTGAGGCGTCGTTTTAAGCCGAGGATTCTGCAAGTGGAGGCGATAGCGGTTGCCCGCCTGAACAATTAAGCCTTTGCGGCGGCAGCTATCGATCCAGCCGTCTAGAATTTCATTTTCCACATTGAGCGCTTTAAAGAGGCCTTCCCGGTCGATCGAGCCCCCTTTCTTCGCCAATGTATTGATGATTTTAAATTCATTGCGCTGCGTATCGGCGTTGATGCAGTCACCAAACCCGTGGGTCTTGTCCCAATCGGTGGTGTCGATGACGATCTCTCCATCGGCCATATCCCACAAGAGCATCCCCTCCTCGGTCTTTTCATCCGAGCGCGTATATTTCACTTCGAGGAGCAAGTAGGGATAGAAATTGAGCACCGATTCTAAAAATTTATGCCGCTCATCCTTGAGAAGCTCCTTGCGGTGTGTCTCCATGATCTGCTTCGCTGTATAGCGGATTTCCAACGTGTGAAAATGGCCTGAGTTGATCAAGTCTTCAACTTTTCCAACCAAATTGAGTTCAGGATGGGTGTTGTTATACCACCATCCTCCATATCCTATCGCGGCAAGGCTTGCAATCATCATGAGTAAACGCATGAAAACGACTATATACCAATTTTCCCTGAATTGTAAAGATGTCTAAAAAATATGGAGCAGTCTCGGGGTTGAACCCACAGACTGCTCAAAGCAGTGTGAAGCCTTAATGAATCTATTTAACTTCTGCTTATTGGGCTTTTTCTTCGCTAGGATCGATAGCCGCATTGGCTTTTTCCACCGTCAACTCCCAAAGGAGATCGGGACGCTTCAATGACTCCACAGCAGCATTATGAATCACCTTAATTTTATCATAGGCTTGAGGCGCTACAACCTTCAACACACCTGAACTTTCCGAATTTCGGACCCAAGTAGCAGCTAATTGTGCGTTTTCTTTAGCTCCATCACGGTAATAAAACTCAATCTCATCCGCATAGGCAAGGAAGGTATCACTGATGCGCTGAGGAAGTAATACCCCCTTCTCAGCGGTGTCTTTTTCGGTGGTTTGTACAAACCCCTTGTCCCTTTCTCTGATCGATTGCCAACGGACATCATCAGGTGCTGACACATGGATCAACTTGATTTGATAGCCATATTTTTTAAGGAAATCAAAGAATTTAAAAGTGGCAGGGCTTGTAGAAGTGGTTCCAAAGTAAAAGGCACACTTTTCACGGATCAGATTTGCAAGGATCAGGTGGTTGGCTGCGTTTGAACCCGGTCTCCACTTGTTATATGCCGCGAGACGCGCCTCATTCGATCCATCTCCAGCGATATCAGCTTGATAGGTTCTAGTCTGCTGACGCAGGCATACATCATCCGGATCGATGTAGGCGAAAGATCTTCCCTGCTGTCTGTTCGCTTCTAGCTCTTGGCGCATTTTGATGGTCTTTCCAGCCCCTGGAGCTCCGGCCGTAATAACGGCTAAAGGTTTTCTGACAGGATCTGCAACCATGATCCGCTCATAGATTTCATTGATATCAGCATGCAATCTCTCAGCTTCTTTTCTGGAATAGACGTCAGGATTATCAAAAGCTTTGCCTGAAAGAAATCCTTCAACAATATTCCTAGGTAATGAATATTCAAATCCGCCGGCCCTATCATAAATGCGACCTACATCGCAAACATCGAATCTTGTGGCTCCTGACATGTTTTTTCCTTCCCCATGGGTTGTTTCACCAGCTCCCAGTATCGTTGTTGCGACTAGAGAGATGGTAAGAAGTTTGATGAATGATACTCGTCGATTTTTCATAGGAGTAAAGGATAAATAAAAATCGATTAAAATTCAAGGATCTGGCTGTCAAAAAATGCAGCAAAAAGTATAATGGTCGCCATGAATAAAAAAATTATTATTATTTCTTTGCTCTGCTGTCTATTGGGTCTTTATTTCTTGATCCCTCATTCACCAAAAAAATATAAGGCCCGATGCGTCTCCGACCACAAAGTGTTTAAAGAATTATGCGCAAAGGCAACCCGCCAACCAGAATCCTTCAAACACTTTAAACGCGATCCTTTCTTCACCCTATTCGCAGAAAATACCAGTGTCGATGAAGGCCGTATTTGCCTCGAGCTCATCCGCTCACGCTACCCTGATCTACTGACACACATGGACCAATTTCGGCAAAATGACGCCCTAGGCAGTCCTGTCACCGCTTCCTACGAGAATATCGGAACGATTTCACCGACAACCTTGCATTACATAAAGGTCCTCGGGGAGCTGAGAAAAGAATTCGGCGATCTGAGCGCTATGGACATCATTGAAATCGGCGGCGGTTATGGCGGACAATGTAAAATTATTTCCGACCTATTCTCTTTTAAAAGCTACACTCTCGTCGATCTTCCTGAAACGCTCGAGCTTGCGAAGAAGTATTTGACTGAAGCGGGCGTTAAGAACGTGCGCTTTCTGACTCCCGATCAACTTTCCAAGGAAGAGCGCTACGATCTTGTGCTCAGCACCTACGGGTTTAGCGAGTATAATCGAACTCTGCAAAAAAGCCTCTTCACCCAGGTGCTTGAGCGCTCCCAAAGAGGTTATTTGGACTGTAACTTTTGCTCCAAGCAGTTTAGAGTTGATCCATTATCCAAAAAGCAATTAATAGAAACATTTAAAAACCGCGGCTTCCCTTTTCGGATTTTAGAAGAGGAACCTCGCCGGGGAAAAGAAAATTTTATTTTAGTGTGGGATCATGAAATTTAAGATTGTATTAGCATTTTGTATGGCCGCATCTTTTTTGTGCGGCGATGAGTATCAATTTTTGGGCAAACATTTCATTGCGAGCTACTCGGGATGTGATGCAGTTGCATTAAAAGATGTAGGCCGTTTAGAAGAAGTCATGCTTGAGGCGGTAGCGAAAACAGGCGCAACGACTCTTAGTTCGATCAAGCACGTTTTTCTTCCCGATGGACTGACGATGGTCGTCCTCCTCGGAGAGAGCCACGCGAGCATCCACAGCTATCCGGAGCATAGAGCATGCTTTGTCGACCTTTTCACGTGCGGCGACCATTGCCATTCTGAAAATTTCGATCAGCATCTGCGCAACTATTTACTCCCAGGTACAGTCAACCAGAAAGTATTGACCCGCCACGAAAATATTGAAGATGACGAATAATGGCTTTTAAAGATCGATACGACGGCGGGAAACAACTTGTCGAAAGGCTAGCGAAATACAAGGGCGATAAGCATGCTCTTGTACTAGGGCTGGCACGCGGCGGGGTCGTCACCGCTTCTGCTGTCGCTGCAGGGCTCCATCTTCCGCTGAATGTCGTGGTCGTCCGCAAAATTGGGGCGCCGGGTGAGGAAGAGCTCGCGCTCGGAGCCATTGCAGAAACTGGCGAGGGAATTTTCAACGAACATCTGATCTCTTTGCTCGGCGTCAGCTCGGATTATCTGAAGCGGGAAATCGAAAAGCAAAAGAACATCGTCAAAGAGCGCCTCGCGCGCTATCGCAGCAATTGCCCCGCTCCTGAACTTAGGGGTAAAACGGTGATCCTCGTCGACGATGGGATTGCGACCGGAGCCAGCATGCGGGTGGCGATCCAGTGGGCGAAGTCGGAAGGCGCTAAGAAAATTGTCCTGGCCGTTCCTGTCGCTGCTCCCGATTCTTTGAAAACAATGGAGAAAGAGGTCAATGAAGTCGTCTGCCTTTTCTCTCCGGTCTACTTTGAAGCGGTGGGGAGCTTCTACAAGTTCTTCGATCAAACTGAAGATGGGGAGATCATCCGCCTTCTATCAGCTCCATCAAATCGTTGATTTCTCTAAGCGTCAAATCGCGCTTCGCTAGATCTTGTAGGAGCCGTATCCGTTCTAAAAAAGCAGGGACCGCATACTGCATCTCATAATGTTCCAATAGTTCGACCATGGGATCGACGGGAAGGGAAGCCACGAGCTCTTGCGCGGGCAAGGAGAGCTTCTCATGAGCATTGGGCAGTAGAGAGAGGGTGTTTAGGAGATGGGTGTTTTTTTCGGGGAAGGAAAGGGTATTATCCACTTTCATCAAACGAACGTGTCCGTCTTCTTGTTCGATCACCCGAATATTTGCCGGATGAGCATCGTTATCATAAATGATCCAGATAAGCAGGTGGATGTTTTCAAAGTCCTCTTGGGAGATCAAGCCGGCGATATGCTCGTGGGAAAATCCTTGGCTCAAAGCTTGGCGGTACCAGGTGGTAAATTCTTCGGAATGAGGAATATATTCCTGCACGGAACAGAGTCTTTCTCGGTCGGCTGGGCCCGCAACAAGGAAAAATTCTTCCTGCGCTCTCCCCTCAAGCTGCTCGGAAAGGTCGTAAAAAATGTCGCTGGCAATGATTTCCATGACGGTTTTTGGCGCGATCGACGAAATGCCGATACGACTCGCACAAGCGTAGACCAGCGCATCTGTTTGGACTGAATGATAAAGGGGAATATGGGCGCGCGCGCGGAAGCGGGTTTCATTTAGAGGATTTCCGTAATACTTGGTGTTGTTCAAACAGAGGATCTCCTCATCGAGGGGTTTGAGGATAAAACGGGGAGTTCCCATTTCGTCGCTCAAAACATGGGCGGCTCCTGATCCGTCACTTAAGCGCTTGAGGATTCCTGTCTGCAAGGTTTGGTGGATAGTTTGATAAAAATCTTGGTTGGCCTCTTTTTGGAATGGGCTCAAACGCCCTTTCCAATGCAGCTTCAAGGCTTGAATTTCTGTGCGCCGCTCGGCAATTGCAACATAAAGTTTTTGCTCGTCTTGGAACTCTCCCAGGTGGTTCCACATTTTGCCAAAACAGAAAAAATCATCAGGAGAAGGTGTAAAGGTTGAGGAATTGCCGTGGCTGGCTGCAGCGAAGGTCAGAAAAAAGAAGAGCGCGCGGCCAATCATAAATGGGCGAAATACTCAGGAAGTAATTCTGGATGTTCCCTCTCCAGCCACATTTTTAGGCTTTGGGTAACGCGGATCCTCTCTTCCTTAGCATCTTTAAGATCAGACGCAAACCGACCAACATCGAGATGCAAAGGGCGATCGCCATCCCACCCATAATTTTTTTCTAAGATCGGATCTTTGTCGCTGATCCCCTGCCTGCACCTTTCATCGATGAGCTGAAAAAAATTGGTAATGGCCTTCTTTCCTTTTCCCTGCTCGATCAATCTTTCCAACGTTTCAAAAAAGGGGGTCTCCTTTTTTTGGATCAGGAAGGCGACCTCATCCAAGTTCACATGATAGGAAGAGCCCAAATGGTCGATGAGATGCACCCGCTTTTTGAGATTTGAAGTGTGGTTGAGATGTAAATAGAGCAGGCCCGATGCCTCTTTAAGCTTCTCGAAGGCGAGTTTGTAACTCTGAAAACTCATCTCTAATTTTTGAAGATTGTAATCGACCACTTTGCGGCGTCTTTTTCCCCCGAAAAGATGGTTCAACCAGCCAAAAGGGCGCAGATGGGAGGGAAAGCGGTAAAATTTCATCACGTACCGGTTATCTTGGCTCACAAAAGCGTAGGTCTGGTGTCCTCGCCCCAAATAAAAAAAAGGCTGCTGGACGATTTCTTCGGACAAGGGGGCCTTGACTTCCCAGCTTTTTTTGTAGGGCAGGTCGGAGTAGATGTGGCAGATGGAAAATTTTTTATTTCCAATTAAAAATTTGTGGTCGAGCAATCCTAAACAAATAATCCAAACGCAAAACAAGCATAGCAAAGATATTAGCTTTTTACTTCGAGATAGATTCATTGAATCTCAGCAATTGAAATTTTTCTAAAAAGAACATTGCCGAATACGGTCAAATATAGGTTTTCTACATTAGGATTGGCAAGGGTGGAAAAATGGAGATGGTAGATGGGAGCGAATGGCATTTCATCCATGAGGATAGCCTCTGCCTGGCTTAGCGTTTGCGCGCGCGCTTCGGGAGTTTCATCGAGTGCCGACTGGTCCAAAAGCGCAATGTAAGATTTATTTTCCCAGTTGGAAAAGTTCTTGGGATTATCTCTCCATTTGAACCGCTCAAATACATTCATCGGGTCATTATACTGCGTGAACCAGTAAAGCTGGGCAAATACAAAGTCCCTCTGAACGACCTTAGTAGTCATAATCTTCAGATCTAAAGATTCAATGGCTATGAAAATATCGAAGGCCTTTTTCCACTGTTGCTGAAGAGCCTGAGCAATTTTTTCTTCGATCTCTGTGTTCTTATAATAATAGGTGATCCCTTCTAAATCCGAAGCCTCGACCCCTAATTCTGTCAGGGCTTTGTGAAAATAGTCCCTGGCTTTGCCTGTATCGGCGTCCTTGAAATAGGATCCTTTCTTAAAGTTGTTCAGAACGGGCGGGACAGCCTCGGTTGCGATCGGTTCCCCGAGCTGAGTAATATTTTTTACAATCGCTTTTCGATTGATTGCATAGGTGAAAGCCTTGCGGAGGTTCGCATTGTTAAAGGGATATTTTTGAGTGTTAAAAAAACAGCAGGAGGTCCCGCCCATCGGCGAAACTTTAAGCAATCCTTTGTCGTAGAGCGAAGCCAAAGAATCGATCGGCAACGGCGAGATCGATGTCGTCAGCATATCGAGTTCGCCAATCGCGTATAAATTAAGGGCGGTGGTCTCATTATTGATCATGCTGATATGAATTTCCTCGAGGGAAACGTCTTTGACATCCCAATATTTGGGATTTCTTTTCACTACTATTTCTCGATTGTGGTCCCAACTTTCTAAATAGAAAGGCCCGTTGCTTGTAAAGACTTCGGAAGCTTCGGTCTCCCAACGGGGATAGGACTCTGCGATTTTGTGGTTCACTGGAAAATAGGCGCTGTAGGCGGTCAGCTGTAAAAAATAGGGGGTGGGGTGGTTTAATTTTACAACGAGCGTTCGGTCATTTTTTGCTTTGATCCCCACTTTATCCAAAGGGCACTGCCCTTTTTTGGCCTTTTCTGCATTTTCAATGCAGTAAAACAGGTGGGCATTCAAGGAGGGAAACGCAGGATCTAAGATGTTTTTCCATGCCTTTTCGAAATCGTGGGCTGTCACCGGCATCCCATTTGTCCAATCGGTGCTCCTTAGATAAAAGGTATATGTTTTTCGGTTCTCAGAAACTTCGATGGAACTCGCTTGAGCTGGAGAAGTACTCCCATCGACGTTCATACGGGTCAGCCCCTCAAAAAGAATAAATTGCATTGCGGAAGAGATGGAGTCTCCCCCCTTTCTCGGGTCTAACGTGGCAGGCTCTCCTACAATATTTGTTCGCAATTTCTGCTCTAGGAGTTGTGAGGAAGGACTTTGGCATGCGGTCGACAGGGTCATGGCAACACCTCCAATAAGGGGAGCTAACGAAATCTTCATGAGTTTTATCATCATTAGACGCGCTTTATTTGTAAAGGCTTTGTTAATTTATCTTAAGGAGACTTAGAAGCAGCGACAGGGTCATCGCTCGGAACGAGAGTTTTAAAAAACTCTATCGTCAGGCGCAATCCTTGATCCAATCCTATCGCCGGTTGCCATCCCAAGACCTGTTTTGCGAAGCTTATATCCGGTCTCCGCTTTTTGGGGTCGTCCAATGGAAGTCCCCGGTAAACAATCTCCGATTTTGTTCCTGTGAATTCAACGACCTTATCGGCAATCTCTTGGACTGTATACTCTCCCGGATTCCCGATATTCATGGGGCCGGTCACTGCATCCGTGGTAGCCACAAATCGTAAAACCGCCTCTACCATATCATCCACATAACAGAACGAGCGGGTTTGGGTGCCGTCCCCGTAGATAGTAATGGGCTTGCCCTCTAAGGCCTGCATAATAAAATTTGAGACGACCCGTCCATCCTCAGGTTCCATCTGCGGCCCATACGTATTAAAAATACGCGCAACTTTGATTCGGGTTTTATATTGACGGTGATAATCGAAGTAGAGAGTCTCCGCTCCCCTTTTTCCCTCATCATAACAAGCGCGGATGCCAATCGGATTGACATTGCCCCAATAATTTTCCTTTTGAGGATGTTCAATCGGATCTCCATAAACTTCACTGGTCGACGCTTGGAAAATTTTGGCATCGGTGCGTCTGGCGAGCTCTAAGAGGTTCATCGCTCCTAGCACATTCGTTTTAAACGTCTTCACAGGATCGCTCTGATAGTGGGGCGGAGAGGCGGGAGAGGCTAAATTATAGATCTCGTCAAAAGGGACGTCCAAGCAAACGGGCAAACAAACATCTTGCAAAATGAAATGAAAATGGGGATCTTCCAATAACGGCTTAATATTTCTCATGAACCCTGTAGACAAATTATCTAGGCAATAGACCTCGCATCCGCTCTTCAGCAACCTTTTGCAAAGGTGCGAGCCCAAAAATCCGGCCCCTCCAGCGACAAGGACCTGTTTTTTTTCAATAAGCGAATCTGTCCCATTCGCGTATACGCAGTGGGTAATCAAAAAAAGAATAAGAAGCAGTGATCGTTTCATTTGTGTTTCCTGTGCGAACGTTGTAGGACGATATCTTTAGATTTGTCAAGATCAGGCGGACCGATATAGATTTTTCGAAAGTCCACATCCCCCATCTTTTGTGTAGAGATATTGTGCAAATAGGGTTTGATTAGAAGGGCCGTGCTGCAGTGATAAATAGGGGTAATCGGCATTTGGTCGATAAAAATCTTTTCCGCGAGCTCTAAAATCTTCATCCGTTTGCTTACATTCGACTCCTTGGAAGAACTTCGCAGAAGTTCTGCATAGCCGGCATCGAACCAACCCGAATAATTTTTCACATTTTCCCTAATCTGAAAACGCTCCAAAATATTGATAGGATCATGATATTGGGCATACCAAAATGTTTGAGCAAGAGTGAATTGCCGTTTACTCAGTTTCTCTAAGAGAGTTTTATTTTCGAGTTTTTCTAAATTTACAGAAACCCCTAGAACCTCATACCATTGATTCTGGATGGCTTGGGCCACTTTTTGATGGGTCTCACTCGAAGAATAGGAGTAGGTCAGTTTGGATAGGTCCTCAATGGTTATGTCGAGCTCCTCCATCCCCCTTTTTAACAATTCTCGGGCCTCTTCCACATCATGATCTTTAAAGAGAGGCGAAGAAGGGGTATCTTTTAGTCTTGGAGGAATCGCATTTAAGGCCGCAACTTCATTTTGCTGTACGATGTTGTTAACAATTGCCGTGCGATTTATCGCGAGCGCAAAGGCCCTGCGCAAGTTGAGGTTGTGAAAGGGAAATTGCTGCGTGTTAAACGCACAGATCATGCTGCCCGAACTGGGCCTTATCAAAAGGTCCCCTTGCTTTTTCAGGGTGGGGATCGCATCTAAAGGAAGAGGGGATAAAAATGTATCGATCAGGTCCAACTTCCCCTTGACGAACATCTCAAGGACCGTCGTCTCACTATTGACCATGCTGATCTGGATCGATTCCAAGTTCACATCCTTGGCCCCCCAGTAGTAGGGGTTTTTTTCTAAGACGATCTCGTGATTGTGCCGCCAGCCAGCCAATTTGAAAGGGCCGTTGCAGACAAAATCGGAGGTAGCCTCATGCGCCCATTCTGGAACAGCGCGGTCCTTTTTAGCGCTAACAGGAAAGCAGACGCAAAAGGCGATCATCTTTAAAAAATGTGGCGTGGGCTCATTGAGTCTAACGACTAAGGTCTTCTCATCGACCGCTTCAATCCCCACCTTCTCCATGGGCAATAGACCGCTTTTAACCGCTTCCGCATTTTTTATCGCATAGAGCAATTGGGGGTTAAAGGCATGGAACTGAGGATTAAGAATGTCTTTCCACGATGTCTCAAAATCATACGCGGTGACTGGCGATCCGTCAGACCAAAATGAATCCCTCAAATAGAAGGTATAGGTTTTATAATCTGGGGAAAGTTCGTAAGACTTCGCTTGAGCTAATGTGATGGTGTCATCTTCATTGAGCCTGACCAAACCTTCGAAGAGCATGAAGTGCAGGGTCGACGAGATCGCATCCCCTCCCTTTCTCGGGTCGAGTGTTGCCGGCTCCGCACGGATATTCATGCGCAGATGCTGCTTAGGCAAAGCGGGATCTTGAGTTGAACAAGAGGTAAAACAAAGGATTAAAAAACCATAAAGTAGCCGCTTCATACTGCGAACAATTATGGCTACGGAGAGTTTTTTTGCAAAAGGTATTTATTCTTATTTTTCTTTGAAAAGATCTGTCAGCCCTTCCAGAATCGCCTCGACGGCTTCTGGATGGGTAAATGCTTGGTGAAGCAGATGAGAAAATGGGTCTGGTGCATAATTTTTCACATGATGGTCGAGAAAGCCATAACGCAATCCGACAAATGGAATGTTGTGGCCGGGCAACACTTCAGCGGCGAGGTCCAAATGGCCGCATGTGTCATCGACAAAGACAACTTTCGGTTTATTCGCCCCAAGATGGGATAAAAGATATTCTACTTTGGGTGTATCGCCGCAGTGAATAATACAATCTATCGGAAGTTCTAAGGATGCCAGCTGTCTTTCCGTTGTCGAAATCATATCTGAAGAACGGGCCGTAATCGCAATGAGCGGATATCCTTGTTTCTTAAGGGCGTGTAAAAGAGCTTGGGTTTCTTCTTCGACAGGTTTTACCTCAGAGACTTTCTGGATCGCGCGCCAGATGGCGCAAGAGCGCCGGGTAGCTTCTCCTTTGGACAGACCCAGTGCGAGAAATCGCTTACTGAGATTGGCTTCCCAAGGAATGCTCCCAAAGTCATGGATAGGCTGAATCAATGTGTTATCCACATCCAGAAACAGGTGGGCGCCTTCTTCCAAGTGCTCAAGAACTTCTTTGAAGGTGTTGATCTCAATAACTTTTGACTGTGCCACTTCAAATATCCTTTGCATTTTGTGTAAAAAAAAATAGGCCAATAGAATTTCTATTGGCCTATAACTCTTATTCTTTCATAGAGAGAAGAAACTCAACATTGTTGTTGGTCTTCTTCAACCTACCGAGCAGAAGGTTCATCCCGTCCAACGGAGAGAGATCAGATAGCGCTTGGCGCACCAAATAGATCTTTTCCAGTTCGGAAGGATGGTAAAGAAGTTCTTCTTTACGGGTTCCGCTCTTAATGAGGTCAATCGCAGGCCATACCCGTCTGTCCGCCAATCTGCGGTCGAGAACGAGCTCCATGTTGCCGGTACCTTTAAACTCCTCAAAGATCACCTCGTCCATACGCGAACCGGTATCGATCAGCGCTGTGGCGATAATGGTCAGGGATCCGCCTTCTTCAATATTACGTGCGGAACCAAAGAATCTCTTTGGCTTTTGGAGCGCATTGGCGTCGACGCCCCCGGTAAGGATCTTCCCTGAGTGGGGCTGAACGGTATTGTAGGCTCTTGCTAAACGGGTGAGCGAGTCGAGAAGAATGACGACATCGTGTCCGTATTCGACCAAACGACGCGCTTTTTCAATCGCCATCTCGGCAATTTGGACGTGTCTTTCTGGGGGCTCGTCGAAGGTAGAGAATATGACCTCGCCTTTGATGCTGCGGGTCATATCGGTCATCTCTTCAGGACGCTCGTCGATCAGCAGGGCCATCAAAATGACTTCAGGATTGTTCGTAGAAATCCCGTCGGCAATGTTTTGGAGCATGATCGTTTTACCGGTGCGGGGAGGCGCAACGATGATTGCCCGTTGCCCTTTTCCAATCGGCGCTGTGAGATCTAAGACCCGAGTGGTCAGTTTCTCTTTTGTCGTTTCCATCACGAGACGCTTATTAGGATAAAGCGGTGTTAAGTTTTCAAAAAGGATCCGCTCTTTTGCCAGCTCAGGAGGTCTGTTATTGATCTTGTCAACTTTCAGCAATGCAAAGTATTTCTCTTTATCTTTAGGAGAACGGATGGTTCCATAGACCGTATCTCCTTTCTTGAGGTCAAAACGGCGGATTTGGGCAGGAGATACATAGATATCTTCCGCGGAAGGGAGGTAGTTGTAGTTTGGCGAGCGAAGAAATCCGAATCCGTCGGGTAGCAATTCGAGAACGCCTTCGCCTACGAGTTCTTCGTTTGGCCGCTCAGAGATGTATTTCACCACTTCAAATACCATTTGAGATCGTGTTAGCGCCCCTAAATTTTTAAGGCCCAGGTTGCGCGCGTACTGGTTGAGCTGGTCGATATTCATGCGCTGCAAGTCGGCGATTTTAGTGATCGCTGAGGGAGAGGGAGGCGGCACATTTGCTTCCGCTTTTGGAATCATGTCTTCTTGATGGTTCATCTCCGATGATGCTCCTGTTTGTATTTAAAGATATTTAGCTAGAATTTGGTTTACTTGGTCACTTAAGTCTTCGATAGAGCCATTATTGAGGATCACGACGTCGGCCCGATCTGCTTTGTTCGTCTGTTGTCTTTGCATCCGTTTATCGTAGTCCTCTATGGAATAGTCTTTATCCGTTTGCATCCGCGCTCTGCATTGGGCTGGATCTGCCACCACGCCGATGACGAGATCGAACTGTTTTTCAGCACCGATTTCATAGAGAAGGGGCACTTCAGCCACGAAGCATCGATAGTCGCTGCTCTGTTTAATTTTTTGGTAGGCTGCGTCAATCTCATTTAATACTTGGGGGTGGAGGAGTTTTTCAAGAGCCTCGAGTTTTTGAGGGTTGGAAAAAACAATCCGCGCAATTTTTTTTCGATCCAATTGATGATTACTGACAATATCCGAACCTAGCAACTTGATGACTTGTTGTCCTAAAGGGGTATGGGGAGATAATAAATGATGTACTATTTCATCGGCACTCACGACATACGCCCCCCGTTTTTTCAACAAGGCGCATACAGTGCTTTTACCCGAAGCCAGCCCACCGGTGACTGCTATTTTCTTTAATGCTAACATTCTCCCCAATTTTTTCCAATTGAAATGTCCACGACGAGCGGGACTTTTAAGGAGACCACGTTCTCCATCTCGTATTTGACCATTTTTGACACACTATGAACCTGAGAATCAGCGACTTCGAATAATAATTCGTCGTGGATTTGCAGAAGCATTTTCTCCTCTTTTAAGAGGGCGTCGATCGAAATCATGGCCATTTTAATGATATCGGCATTTGCCCCCTGTAAGGGAGTGTTGATCGCAAGCCGCTCGGCAGCCGCGCGAAGCATCCCATTTCTGCTATCGATTTCTGGAATGGGGCGCTGCCGGCCTGTAATTGTCACGACCCTGCCTGTCTTTCGGGCGCTTTCTTTGCAAAACTCAAGAAATTCTTTCACTTTCTTGTATCGGTGAAAGTAGGCGTCGATGAAAGTGGCGGCCTCCTTATACTCGATCCCGGTGGCCTGTGCGAGGCCAAACGCCTGCTGCCCATAGAGGATGCCAAAATTGACCGCCTTCGCTTTGAAACGCATGTCGGGGGTTACATTTTTTAGGGAAACATCGAAGATCAATGAGGCTGTGAACGCATGGATATCTTCTCCCTCATTGAACGCCTTCAGCAAAATCGGGTCCTCAGAAAGATGAGCTAGAAGCCGCAGTTCAATTTGGGAGTAATCGGCGCCGATAAAGCTGGTGTGGGGATATTGAGGCTTAAACGCTTCACGAATCTTTTTCCCTGCCTCGCTGCGCACGGGGATATTTTGCAAGTTGGGATCTGTACAGGACAATCTTCCGGTTGCCGCTACGGATTGGTTGAACGTGCAGTGGATCCGATGCGTGGAGGGAAGAATTTGATCAGGTAGAGAATCGACATAGGTGGAGCGGAGTTTTTCCAGAGTGCGGTAGTCGAGGATCTTTTGCACGATCGGGGAGCTGTCTTGCAGCGTCTCCAAGACATCGGCGCTTGTGGAAAATCCGGTCTGTGTCTTTTTAGGCGGTTTAATCCCCATCTTTTCAAACAAGATCTTGCTCATCTGTTTGGGAGAATTGAGATTGAACGACTCCCCTGCCAAGTGATGGATCTGATGCTCTAGAGATTTAATTTCCGCTGTGAGAACTTCCGACATCTTATCGAGTTTTTTTACGTCGACATAGATCCCATTGCGCTCCATTTTCAAGAGCACCGGGATGAGCGGCACCTCGATCGTATAAAACACCGAGTTGAGCCCTGCCTTTTCGAGTTCCTTCTCAAACAGCTGCTTGAGCCTGCAGGTATAGTCCACGTCTTCGCAGCAGTAGGTCGCGACCTTATCGATAGGGACATCGGCCATCGAAATTTGTTTTTTTCCCTTGCCGATCAGATCTTCGATGGGGATTTTTGTTTTTCGAAACTTTTCTAAGGCGAGCTGATCGAGGTTATGCCGCTGGTTTTGAGGTGCGATCATGTAAGAGGCTAGCATCGTATCGAAGCAGATATTTTTCACCTCGATCCCTTCATTAAGCAAGACGTGTAGGTCGTATTTAAAGTTGTGCCCATAAAAGCCGACATCGGTCTTAAATAGCGGATCGATCGCTTTAAGCACTTTTGCTTTCCCCAATTTTCCATTAAGCGGAACATACCAAGCTTTTTTAGGATGTACACAAAATCCAATCCCGACAAGCTCAGCTCTCATGGGGCGGATATCTGTTGTCTCAGTATCGACACACACCGCTTGCTCTTTCTTTAGATTTTCAACGAGCTCTTCCAACTCCTCAAGAGTATCGACCACCTGATAAGAGAGATCTTTTTCCTCTTTTACGGCGTTTACTTCCTCAGAAGCCGGCTGCTCCAAACCTTTCAATAGCGAGAGAAAGCGCATCTCTTCATAAAAGGCCCTCACCTTGGCCAGGTCGGGCTCATGGAATTGGTAGAAGGTCTCCTCTCTGGGGAATTCAACATCGAGGTGGAGCTCAGCGAGCTCTTTGCTCATTAGCGCAATTTTTTTGTCGTTTTTTAAGGTCTCTTGTTTTTTTTGTCCCGGTACTTCATCGGCATGGGCGAGGACTTCCTCTAATGTCCCATATTTTTCCAACAGAGCGGCCGCAGTCTTAGGTCCAAAACCCTCAAGACCGGGAATGTTGTCCGAGGAGTCCCCGATCATCCCCAAATAATCGGTGATCTGTTCGGGATAAACTCCATGAAGCTCTTTCACCCCTTTTCGGTCGATGAGGAGATTGTCCTTATAGACGTTGAGAACGGAGACATGCTCATTGACTAGCTGGCAAAGATCTTTATCAGTCGTGCAAAGGAAAACTTTTGTCTTTTTTTTCTCTGCCCATTTTGCCAAGCTGCCCATTGTATCATCAGCCTCGACACCATCGACGCATAACTGGGGAATGCCTGCGATTCTACAAAATTCCATCGCACGCTCGATTTGAGGGAAGAGATCTTCAGGCATTGCCTTGCGATGAGATTTGTATTCGGCATAAACGGCTTGGCGCCGTTTTTTATTGTCCGGACCGTCAAAAACAACAACTAAATGGGAAGGGGAAAAGTCTTTTGTCAACTTAAACACGGAACGGATAAATCCGAACAAGGCGTTCGTCGACTCCCCTTGAGGATTGGTCATCCCGCCAATCGCATAGTAGGAGCGAAAAAGAAAATTTAAAGCATCGATGATGTAGATCTTATCCAAGCTAAATTATGCTCCAGAGATCTGGTTATCTCGAAGAACCAATCCTAGTGTTCGAAAACGTTGATTTTTGAACGATTTTTTCATAGATTTTAGAGCCGCTTCGCAGGACCTACTTGGATAAGTAGGCCAAGAAGCAGCTCTGAAAGATGTGGAAAAAGAATCAAAAAGCATATTTTTCGAATATTGGGATAGGTTCAAGGGGTATAAAGATAAAGAAACTTTCCCGAGAGTGAGGGATTCGTTTGAGGGCTCACGTGGAATGTGTGAATGATCTTTCCGGTCGATAGAGGCGAGTTTCCTACAGCTAAATCTGCAAGGAACGAACGGAGCGGCTCAATCTTTACCACCTGATACTCCTCGCCCTCTTTAATCCCTGCGGCGGCGACAAGCTGAGTCAAGGCAGTACTGTAGGTCGCATTGGCATCATCGATATACCCGATGCGCTGTCCTTCCGCTGCAATAAAAATCTGCGCGCCGTAGTCACTCAGCAATTTTTCTCTATCGACTCTGGGTCGCGCTGCCGTGAAAGTATCTATGAAACGGTTGTACATTGCCAGAGTGACTGCGCGAAGCGACTGATCTTCTCCAGGAACCCAAGGGCGAAAAGGGTTGAACATATCTTTATCCTTACCCTCGGTCATCGTCATTGCCTGCACGCCATATTTTTCCATCGCTTGGGAAAAATTGAACATCGGCCCGAGAACGACGCCGACCGATCCGACGATGCTAACCGGAGTGGCAAACGTTTTTTCCGCAGCCGAAGCGATATACATCCCTCCAGAAGCGCACATCCCATCGACAAAAGCAAAAATCGGTACATTGTATTTCTTCTTATAATCCATGAGCAATTCATAGATGTTATCGGAATCGGTAACGGTCCCGCCAGGAGTCTGCATGTAGAGAAGAACGCCTTTCACGCGGTTGTTAGCCAGGAAGGCGTCTCTGGAATCGCGCAATATCCCATCAATTTTTCCGGTCATGAGGCCATCAACTCCAATCACGCCATTGATATCGACGCGCAGGATGGCTGGAGAGGAAAGGGGCAAGAGGTCTTCTTTGCCAAAAGCATCGGGGGCCAGCACTAATTCATTTTTTGGCGGAGTCATCGTCGAGGGGGCCACAAAAAGGCAGGCAATTAGGATAACGCCCAAGCCGACCGCAACACCCAAAATGACGGCGAACGACCTGAAAAAGGATCGAACTGCCGCAACGAAAATAGACTCTCTCGTAAATTCCATGACTCACTCCGTTTGTTTCGATCTTAAAGCGTCGCCCTATTTTGCTCCAGCAATTATAGAATATGTGTTGTTTTTTCGAAGCTTTAGAGTTAGGCTCTGGACTGAGGAGATCGTTATGGAAGAAGTCAGTTCCACTTGGGATTTAGATCTGTTGACAGGCGTTTGGGTCATTGAAATTGTTGTGGGGATCCTCGTCCTTGTCCTCGCCAATTTTGGCTTAAAAAAGGCGATGCGCTATTTGCGCAGACGCTCTCTAGCGACCCCTCATGACTGGAAGGAAAAGCTCGAGCAGATCTGCTATCTCCCGATGCATTTTCTTTTGTGGATCCTGGGAGTAACCTACGTCATTGACGTTTTAGGACACCATTTTGGCTTTTCCGCTGCACTCAATTATCTGGACTCCTTCCGCAACGCTGCCGTCATCTCTTGCCTCTCCTGGCTGCTTCTCCGCTGGAAGACCGAGGTCCAAAATTCGATCATTGTCAAAAATCAAATTGGGAAAAAGTCGATCGATCCGGGCACTGCCCATATCCTGGGTAAACTGCTAACCATTATCATCAGCGTGATCACTCTGATGATCATCTTACAGATCATTGGGCTCGATGTGATGCCGCTGGTAGCCTTCGGAGGGATTGGGGCCGCTGCCATCGGCTTTGCGGGAAAAGATGTGATTGCAAACTTTTTTGGGGGGCTGATGCTTTACATCTCGAGGCCCTTCACGGCAGGAGACCTGATCCTTCTTCCTGAAAAAAATATTGAGGGGCACGTCGAGGAAATTGGCTGGTATACCACCTCTATCCGCGATAAGGAAAAGCGCCCTGTATATCTGCCTAACGCGATGTTTTCAACGATGCTCGTCATCAACTCTTCGAGAATGTCCCATCGCCGCCTTCTTGAGGTGATCAGTATTCGCCAGGAAGACTTCCCCAAAGTCATGGCTATCGTAGAAGGGATCCGCCAACTGATTGTGGCAGATCCGCTCGTCGATAAAAATTTGCCCCTCCACGTCTTCTTTTCAGAGTTCGGCGAATATGCTCTAAGGATCCATATTGACGCCTATAGCCTGGCGACCCGCCACGATGAATTCTTGCAGTTTAAGCAAGAGATTTTGATCAAGATCCAAAAGGTGATCGATGATCAGGGCGCAGTCATGCCCTACCCCACTTCCGTCATGATCTACCCATCAGAGAGTTCTTAGAGAGCACCCTATACAAGATAAAATTTTTCCCTGCTGATATACCTTAGGGAGTGTACCTTAAAGATTGCTTCATCGCTTTTCGGGATTATTTTGGCCGATTTTCGACTCAAATTCAGGGGGTAATATACGGTGTGTTGATATTACCCCCTGAATTTGAGTCGAAAATCGGCTTAAAAGAACCCAAAAATCGACAGAAGAATCTTTTAGGTACACTCCCTAGTAGTCCTTAACAAAAATTCTTGAGATAATTTCTAGCGTGAAAGCTCACTGAAATCGA
>VFKB01000036.1 GCA_009885755.1 Parachlamydiales bacterium
ACAGATTTCAAAATCGCTTCGCAGGGCATACTTGAATAAGTAGGCCAAGAAGCGGTTTTGAAAGATGTGGAAAAAGAATCAAAAAGCATATTTTTGGAATACTGGGATAGGTTCAACACAAAGATTTAATATCACCTGTCAATTTTTATCGAGATGCGAACAAATTTTTAGCAGCGCTCTCGACGCAGTCTTGATGGGCACTCTACAAACCTACCGCATCATCAGAAGTATATCAAAACCAGTTTCAATAAATTTTTTCACTTGCGCGTCCAGAGGGGTTATCCGATGAATTTCACCTAATCGGCCTGAATTCAATAGAGTGCACAAACTATCAACTTCAATTAAAGTAATTGCTGTAATTATTAAGATTATATAAATAATTATCGTTGAAAACGTAATTGCAATTTTATTATAATATTGAACAAAGCAAATTAAACCGTTAAAAGGAGTCGGTAATTATGAGTGGTTCGTTAAATTCATCTAGTAAAGCAAGCACAGATTTTTCTGCTAAACCGAAATATTCTCCTCTTCTTGCTGACCTCGAATCTGGATCCTCTACAAGCTCCTCTAACGAGTCTGTCGCCTCTACGACGTTATTCGGAAGGCTACAAAGCAATTTTCAACAAATTGGCCCCCGTTGGAATCACTCATCTCAAACGATTGACGCACGCCGCGCGGAGCTATTAAAACATGATAAAAAAGAAGCGGATATTCGCGACAACACCTTATTTTGGAGAGTCACTGGAGAGAATCTTGGTTTGCAAGATCCTTCAAAAAAAGGGAAAGCGTTCGATTTAAAAGTTGGCATTTGTGATGGCGAATTTAAATATGAAGCCTCTTCAGAAGATCTACGCAGATTGCCTGCAAGTACCCTGGTACAAGCGGCAACTGCAACTGCACTGGCAGCTTCCAGCATCGTATCCTACGCCTATACAGGAGAAGGAATCGTGACTCGCGGACTACTCAACACATTATGCGGTTTCATCGCTCCAAAACTAGGACAGATCCCTTATCTTCCTCAAATTGCAGGCCCTGCAGCCTTAGCTACGGGCGCCTATTTTGCCTCGAAGGCCTTAGACAGCACTCCGTACGGATCCTACGCTAAAGCTGCCCTTGTAGGAGGCCTTGCGATGAGCGCGCTTCTTTATAAAAGAGGCGGAAAAGCTCTTTCTACAGGCGGTTGGGCTGCTTTCAAAAAATATGTGATCCCTACAACTCTGACAAAACCTACTCCCAGCGATTTTTTACGCATCCCTATTACCCCAATGGATCCAAAAGGAGCACTCTCCGTTGAAGCTTTCTTAGAACTCAAGACTGTGAACGATGAAGTCTTCTATTCTCTTGTCCTAAAGGACTCTGATGGAAAGGAAAAAACTTTCGGCTCCGAGCTGATGGGAAGCAAAGTTGACGATGATGATGATGACGAAGACGAGGGCAAAAAGAAAGTAAAAGATAAAAAGAAGGATAATAAAGAGGATGGGCAGACACTTCTCGTGTCTCCAGGTAGTAAACTCGAGAAAGTTAAAAAAGAAAAAACAGACTCAAATGACAATGACACGAAAGGAGAACAAAAAATAAAGACTAAGAAAGACAAGGGAGAAACACCTGTCGTTGCTCTAGACGATAACACTAATGAAATTCAAGCAACGAAAGTAAAGTCAAAGGACAAACCTGGAAAAGCGGATAAAAAAGAAAAGAAAGATAAATCAGAAGTTACCCTCGCGCAGAGAGTGAAAGAAGGAGTTCTCTTTGCAGGATCTGGTTTAGCGACGGCTACCAGCACCTATTTTCTAGGTGAAGGGATCACCACGAATGCGATCAATACAATCTTCAGTGCTTCTGTCAAAGCGAAATTCCGACTCCAGCCTTTTGCAAATAGCTACGGTTATCTCCTTGCCGCTTCCGGTGCGGGGATCCTGGCCAAAACTCTCTACCCAAACTCTCTCATTGGTAGTTTGTATTTCGTTCCGATCAGCATCCTCACGAGCATCGCAAATAAAGATATTAAAGACAGAATTGTGACTGGGAAAGACCCCAAAAATAGAAATCTCTATGAAGTTCCTACAACGATCCAGAAAATCGCGCATACTTTCTTCGGATGGGAACCTGCACCTTTCAAAACGAATCATGATCCGCTTGAACAAGTGCTCGAAAAAGACAATCAGGGCAAATCGGACATCAAATTCAATGCCCAAACGGTTTCTCCACAAAACCCGGACGAAGAGGTTAGAGCCACTCTTAAAATTAGCGGCAAGAGATTGAGCGGTACCTATGAATTGTCTGCAGAAAAGCAACAACAATTACATTTAGCCCGATTAAAAGCGAAAAAACTAGGGAATGGACCGGAAGCTGCATTTCTCGCCGCTAGCGTAGGAGCCACCCTTGGAGCCTCCTTCCTCACCTGCATCTTTCAGGGAGGCGCTATGTTGATTTCAGGGGACCCTACCCGGATCAATGCGGAGCAGCTCGGAGAAGGCGTTGTTGCCAATATTTTGAACTCTGTTTTCTCTACCTATATGAAACAAGTGGGCAAAAAACTGCCGACAGTTCCTAGAGATGGTGGTTTACTTTTAACTGCTGTAGGAGCGATTGCGTTAGAACGGATTTTAATGGACCAGGGAATACTTCCTGTTCTTTTCTCTTCGATCCCAACATCTGCATTTCTCGCGATCCAATCAAAAAAGGCAAAACAATGGGTCTACAACAAACCGTACGGAAAGACAACCGGATGGGTCTCTTCAAAGTGGCCAACCGATCAAGATCTGTCTCAAACCTGGGAAAGTCTGAAAAGAGGTGGCAGCAAATGCATCCGTTGCACAAGAGAACAATTTGAAAGAAGATTGGGAGAACAAAACGATGAGGATCTCCTTTTAATGCGCAGAGTCGACGGGACGGAAGACGTTGAGCTTCTCTCTCTATCTCCAGAGTACAGCGACATGGTGCATAACAGGCCTGAAACTATCGACGTATAATAAGTTGAAGGGGTGCCCCTAGCAAAAATTCTTAGGGTAATTTCGGCGTCAAAGCCGCTTAGATCAACTAAGCAATTACCCTCTAAGAATGTAGTCTACCGTCCAACTTACAGATCCACAACTATTTGTGGCAGTTACAGTAATCGATCCCCCTTGAGCAAGTGCATTATTGCTGTATAGAGAAAGTGTACCGTTAGGAGCTAAAGTAATATAGCTTGGCGGGACAATAACTGAGTTGATAACAAGAGAATAAGAGACTGGAAGAGTACTATTGAAATACTGGGCGACATTGTCAGTAATTGTACCGCCAATTGGGACATCGTAAATGCCAGGAAGGTGATTGATGGTTGGGGCAAGCCCGGAGCAAGTCGCTGGCTGCGAAGATGCAAGAACAACAGGGACACGGACAGCGGGTGTTTCAACCCACTGGGAGACATCGCAATACTGTCGTGCGTAACACTCTTTTCCTGATGCAGACAATTCTGGAGATCTGCCGCAGCTTTTAGGTTTTGGTCCAAAGGTAATCCCAATCCTCACGCCGACAGTTCTTAGATCGCGAACTCCATCATGACCCTCTGTGAGGTTTGCAAAGACCCCTAAGTCAAGACCCACTGTTGAAAATCGGTGGTTCCAATTTAACAGCCCCTGGTAGGAATTAAACGGCTGTCTAAACTCTGCTCCCAAATTCAGGAAGAAATCATTGGCAAACTGCTGCACAAAATCCAAAGATCCGCCAAATCCGTTAGAAAGCTTGTTGTGCCGATGTTTACGATCAAAGCTAATCCAGTCATAGTCGATGGCAGCAGAAAGAAAAGAGCAGCTCCATAGTTGAGCCGTTGTGCCAAGAAAAGATAGAGACCCATTAGCTCCCATGATTCCGCGATTAAAAGAGCCTCCTGCATTCTTCCCCTTGTTTAGATGTCGTGCAAAGGCATGGCTGTAAGCTGTTCCAAGTTCAATACTCTGAAATCGGTTATTATCTAAAAGATATTGGTACTCAACTCCAACCGCAGCCTGGGAGGCCCATTTCTTTGAATGGCCGGAAATGAAACTGAAATTAAGCTCCTGAGTCAAATATTCCCCAGACACTTTAAATCTCTGGGTCGGGGTGAAATAGACGCCATATGTGCCGCTTCCTCGGAAGTTTCTGGGAGCAAGCTCTCCAAAAAATGCAATTGCACCCCAATCTCCGGCAGCAGTTCCACTAGTGGGCACTGTTGAACTTGGCGCCTTTAATGGCAAACCCCTTGGAGAACCGCTAGCATGGAAAGTGGGGAAATCTCTTCTCACGCTTTTGCCTTCTGCTTTGTAAACTTGATGGTTGACGTTTTTTTTATTGGAGGTTGTTGAAGAGGGGCTGCTAGACCCCTCTTCGCATCCAGAGAGAATCAAGCTCCCTATTGCAAGAATGTAAAGGGCTAAGCAATTTAGAAATCTATTAATAGTCTGTCCGCAGAGCTGAGTTTTTAGAGGTTTGAAGAGATTCACCATCCTCCGGTGCAGACAATATCCGCGTGTTGACATTGATGAGATGAAAGGGGGAATTCTTTAAGGTACACTCCGTAACGCTAGCTGGTCGACTGTCTCTTAATAACACACTTAATAGAATCCCGTTTTATAATTGATTCTATATCGCAAAATATAAATTGATTGCAATAGATTAAAGGCTAAAAAGAGTGAAAGCTAGATGAAATTACTCCAAGAATTTTTGTTAAGTACCATTAAGAGGGTGTGTTGCATAACTTTTTCCAATGAGATTTAATGAAAAAACGCTCAGATTTCAGCGTTTATCGCTTGCAGCAAATAGCCAAAGCCCTATTTGCAAAATCGTAAGCGCTTAAAGATGAGTTGTTTTTTCACAAAGATCATGGAAAATAGTTATGCAACACACCC